>NZ_JAYRPE010000054.1:0-47688 GCF_041911315.1 Xanthobacter sp.
GGCGCGGCCCGCGGCCCGCCGAACAAGGTGGAGAAGAAGGAGGGCTGCTCCGCAGGGGCCGAGACCTGCTGCGGGGCCGGGGCATAGACGGGAGCGGCTTCCGCCACCGGCGCGCTGGGCGCGGCCGACACCATCGGCGGCGCCTTGGTCGGCATGGGCGGGGCCGGCATCGGGCGCGGCGCCGGCTTGCAGATGGTCCGCCCCTTGGCGTGGCGCATCAGGTCCACATGGATGTGATCGTAGTGGAAGATGTTGGAGCCCGGCGCGAGCACCGTGGTGAAGCGCTCGCAGGCACCGGCCTGCACCTGGAGCAGGAATCCGCGCTCCTCCGGCGTGCCCTTCCAGCCGTTCTTCACGCTGATCCAGCGGCCGTCCGCCGTGCGGAAGCCGCCGATGTCGAGGGCGTTGCCGAATGCATGCTCGGAAATCTTGGCGTTGGGGTCGCCGTTCATGCCGCGGCAGGAATAGGCCGACATCTGGCTGATGGCGACGATGGGCTGGCCGAGCCACGCCAGCGCCGCCGGCTGCACCACGTCCTGCACCCACATGTCCACCTGGTAGATCACCGGGCAGGCGAGCTTGCCGGCCGGCTCCAGCACCACATTCCCCTGCGCCAGCGCGCTCACGCGGAACGGGTGGTCCATGCCGCAGGCGCCGGGGCCCTGGACGGCGGGAAGCGGCTCCATGAAGACGGACGGGACCACTCCCTTGGCCGCAAGGCATTGCTCCTCGGCCTGGGAGCGCCACGAATCGCGCTCCTCCAGGCCGAAGCGACAGCCCGAGAGGGCGCCGGCCAGAAGGAGGAGGGCGAGGAAGATGCGGGGCGTGTCGCGCGACATGGCCCCACCTTGCGGAGGCCGCCTTGCAAAGGGGTTAAAGCACGCCGCCAAATACCGCAAAAGGAGCCGCAGCCCCTTGAAAAGACAGAACCCCACGCCCTTCCGCTACGCGATATCGCGGCGGAGGGATGGGGTTCACGAGGAGGCGAAAATGGACGCGGACCGGCCGAGCGGCCGGTCGGGACCCTTGAACCTGGCGCGGCCTGAAGGGGAGAGACCTCCCCCGCCTCAGTCCTCGCCTCAGTCCTTCTTGGGCTCGGCGTTGGCGTCGGCGTCCGGGGGCGCGGCGCCATCGGCGGCGCCATCCGGCTCGCGTCCCTCGAAGGCCGCCTGAAGACGGGCGGCGAGGCTCTGCAGCTCGTCCGGCATGTCTTCCTGGGTGTAATCGTCGAACAGTTGGCGCAGCTCGCGGCCCAGCAGATCCTGACGGGCGGAGATGTCGCGGCGGTGAGGCGTTCGCATGCCGCCTGCCTCTTTCTGATGCTGCGTCGTCATGGGGGTGTCGAGGGGGCCTTGGAAGCGTGCCGATCGCATGGCGAGGGTCTTCTGACAGACGCGGGCGGCCTCAAGATGGGACACGTCCACGTGCGTTGCAATAAGGTTCTGAACGCGGGCCTCAATCACGATAGAGTCGCGACAGGTGTCCGGTATCAGGGTCGGTATGCGGGCCGGCCGCGTCCACGTCCGGTCCATCATCCACGTCGTGCCGCTTGTCGGAGCCGTCGAACGCCGCCTGGATTTCCTTGAGCAGGCGCCGCTCCTGGTCCACCACCCGCGCGCGGCGCGGGGGAAAATCGCGTCGGCTCTCGCCGGGGCCGAATTCCACCGGGTCATAGCCGTGCGGCGCGGCATCGAGGCCCGGGGGCAAAACCCCGCCGTCCCGCGCGTCGTCTTCCGGTACGTTACCCTGGGCGCCCGCGTTCCGCATGGCAGAGCCGCCCGGCAGGGGTTCGTTTCGCAATCCGCTCATCCGCGCCTCCTCCTGCGTCTCCAGATCGCCGAGAAAACGCGAGGGGTGGGGATTTGTTCCACGCCCGCGACTGGAAACATCCCGCCCCTCGACGTGCGCGGGAATCAGCGCCGTGCGGGAACAAGCGGGGCCATTGGGCAGTTGACGATGCGCGTCACACTTCAACGCCAAAAGCTGAGCGATATCAAAAGTGTCTTCAGCGGGCGGCGCACGTCATTCGATCAAACAAAGGCAAGGAGACACGGCCATGCTGAGCTGGGCGATTACCTTTCTCATCGTCGCGCTGATCGCCGCGGTCCTGGGCTTCGGCGGCATCGCGGGTACGGCCATCGAAATCGCGAAGATCATCTTCTTCGTCGCGATCGTCCTGTTCCTCATTTCCGCGGTGATGGGACTGATGCGCCGGGGTCGAGGCCCGGTCTGATCCAGCCGAGGCGCAAAAAGAACAGGGCGGTCCGGAGGGGTCCCGGGCCGCCCTGAAGTCACTTGGAGATGGCTCCAGTGATACTTTGCTAAGGTAAAGGCACCGCTAACGACCCCCGCCCGGACCACCGGGACCCCCAAACAAAAAGGCGCCCGGTTGGGCGCCTTTCGGTTGTTCAGCAGTACCGTTTCGTGCCGCTCAGGGGCACTGCACGCGATAGCGGTTGCCGTAGGCGTCGCGCGCCCAGCAGGCGCGGGGGGTGGTCTCGGCGCCGATGATGGCACCCGTGCCCGCGCCGATGAGGCCGCCGACGAGGGCGCCCGTACCGGTGCCCGTGGCGGCGGCACCGATCAGCGCACCGGTGCCGGCGCCGATCGCAGCACCACCCACCGCGCGATCCTGCCGCGAATATTCGCTGCAACCGCCGAGGGCGAGTGCCATCACGCCAATCATGAGAGCCGCTTTCATCTCGTTCTCCCTTGCCCTGCCGGCAGCATGCCGGACATCCATCCTGCGCCCCGCCCCGCATCGGGGCACGAGGGCGAAACAGCGCGCCTGACCGCCCGTGGCGTCAGGCCCGCCGCATTAATCGACCACGGGCTGAGCCTTGCGCTCGTCCTCGCGGGCCGGACCGCGGGCGGACCGACGTCCCCGCGACGTAACGGCATATAGCACGCACCCTACCCCGACGCCCACAGCCACCGCCGCGACGATCACCGGCACCGCCGACGTTTCGGAGCGGAAGGGGCGATGCGGCAGTGCGGGCAGGTGACGGCGAAGGCTGTCCAGAGACAGGCTCGGCAGGGATTCCGCCCGCTCGGCCACCCAGTCCTGCGCATCGGACGCGACGTCTGAGGCCATCCGGCCCCACTCGCGCTCCCGCTTGTGGAACGACGACTGGAGATGGTCGAGTTCATCCCGCAAAGCCGAAAGGCGGCGGGAAAACCCGTCGGTCGAAGTCCTGTGCAAGCCGAGCATATGCTGTCTCCCGTGACGCCGAGACGAACGCTGCCGAACCGCTCCGGTTCCGCAGGCGAAGCCGGAGCCAAGCTGTTCGCCGCTCCCTGTGGCGGTATTGGGTCGAAGCGGAGGTGGAACCGTGGCGTCCCGGCGGCGTTACGTTACCGGAATTTGAAAAGGCCACGTCCGTGTTTGGAATGCTCAAGGGACCGTTTTTCGCGGTGGATTCAGAACTTCCGGGGGCCTTCGTGGTCCTCGATCCTGCGACTCACGCCTTCTTTCTCGATGTGGACGGAACGCTGATCGACATTGCCGAGCGACCCGAGGCCGTGGTGGTCCCCCCCGGCCTTCCCGACACCCTGATGGCCCTCGCGGAAGGAGCCAATGGCGCGCTGGCGCTCGTCAGCGGACGCTCGCTCGCCTCGCTCGACGCGCTGTTCGGCGCCGACAGGTTCGCCGCCGCGGGCGTCCATGGCGCCGAAATTCGCCTCTCCGCCGGCGGGCCCTCCGATCGCGCGCCCGCCCTTGAGGGGGACCTCAGGCACGCGTTGCGCGAGACGGCAGCCGAGTTCGAGGGCGTGTTCGCCGAGGACAAGGAATACGCGGTCGCCATCCACTACCGGGCACACCCGGAAGTCGCGCCGGTGCTGCAGCGCGCGCTGACCGAGGTGGTCGGCCAGATCAGCGGCATCGAGATCATGCCCGGCCATTGCGTGTTCGAAGTGCGCCGGAAAGGCATCGACAAGGGCGCCGCCGTCGAGCGCTTCATGGCCGCTCCGGCCTTCGCCGGCCGCCGCCCGGTCTTCATCGGCGACGACGTCACCGACGAGGCCGGGTTCCGGGCCGTGAACCGGGCGGGCGGCATTGCCGTCGCGGTCGGCGCGCCGCGCGACGGCGCTCACACCATTTTACCGGACCCGCGCGCGGTCCGTGCCCTCATCACCCACCTCGCGGCCGAGCCGCGACAACGAAGGAGGTGACCTCAGTGTCCCGCATCGTGGTCGTATCGAACCGAGTGGCCCTCCCCCAGAAGTCCGGTGCGCCGGCCGGGGGACTCGCCGTCGCCGTCAACGCCGCCCTCAAGGATCGCGGCGGCATCTGGTTCGGCTGGAGCGGGCGCATCGCACCGGACCCTTCCGATACGCCCCAGGCGACGAAACACGCGGGCGTCACCTACGCCGTGGTCGACCTCACCAACGAGGACTACCAGGAATATTACAACGGCTTCGCCAACCGGGTGCTGTGGCCGGTGCTGCACTACCGGGTGGACCTGTCGGAATTCTACCGCTCGGATCTCTCCGGCTACATCCGCGTCAACCGGATGTTCGCGGACCACCTGGAGAAGATCATCCGCCCGGACGACATCTTGTGGATCCACGACTACCACATGATGCCGCTGGCCAAATATCTGCGGGAGCGCGGCCACAACAACCGCATCGGCTTCTTCCTGCACATCCCCATGCCGCCGGCGGACATCATCCAGGCCCTGCCGCAGCACGCCGACACCGTGGGGGCGCTGGCCCATTACGATCTGGTGGGCTTCCAGACCGAGGGCGACCGGGAGAATTTCGCCCGCTATCTCGAGACCCGCGGCGGCCAGACGACGCCCGACGGCAACGGCTGCGACATCGGCGGCCGGCGCGTGCGCCTCGGCACCTTTCCCGTGGGCATCGAGACCGGCGCCTTTGCGCGGCGGGCGCGGCACGCGAGCCGCACCCGCTTCGTGAAGGCGTTCGACGAGAGCCTCTCCGGCCGCAAGCTCATCATCGGCGTGGACCGGCTGGACTATTCCAAGGGCATCCCCAACCGGCTGGACGCCTACGACCAGTTCCTGCGCACCCAGCCGGACTGGCACGACCGCGTGACCTTCGTGCAGATCACGCCCAAGAGCCGCACCGACGTGCCCGAATATCAGGACATGGACCGGAGCGTGTCCCACCGGGCCGGGCAGATCAACGGCGCCTACTCGGACGTCTCCTGGACGCCGCTGCGCTATGTGAACCGCACCTATTCGCGCTCCGCCCTCGCCGGCTTCTACCGCCGTGCCGACGTGGCGCTGGTGACGCCGCTGCGTGACGGCATGAACCTCGTCGCCAAGGAATTCGTGGCGGCGCAAGACCCGGCCGATCCCGGCGTGCTGCTCCTGTCCCAGTTCGCCGGGGCCGCGAGCGAACTCGGGAACGGGGCGCTGATCGTCAACCCGCACGACACCGAGGGCGTCGCCGTCACCCTGCGCCGGGCGCTGGAGATGCCGCTGGCGGAACGGCGCGAGCGCCACCGCCGGATGATGCGGGTGCTCGAAGAGCACGACATCAACCGCTGGGCCGAGGACTATCTGGCGGCGCTGGAACCCGACCCGCAGCCGGAACGCCGCGACATCGCCCTGCCCCGTGCGGCGATGCGCAGCGTGGTGCGCCTCCCGGTGGGCTGGGGATCGAGCGCGCTGCCGCGCGGTGCATGAGGTGTAAGCGAACGGCGGGGATATCCCCGCCGCTTTCCTGTTGGCGCCCGGCCGGCAAGCCTATAAAGAGGCTTCGGCTGCGGGCGTGGCGGAACTGGTAGACGCAGCGGACTCAAAATCCGCCGTCCTCACGGATATGTCGGTTCGAGTCCGACCGCCCGCACCATCTTTCCTCGCGCGATGCCGCCCGCCAACCCATCGCGCTTTGCTTGCGCGATGCCGCCCGCCAACCCATCGCGTTTTACTGGCGCGATGCCGCCCGCCAACCCATCGCGCGGGTTCGCCTCCGCTCCGCTCTGGCGCACCAATCCTTTCATCCCGTTAGTGCGTGTTGGCGCGATCCGCGATGGCCGCGAGGCCGGCGCTGGCGCAGGCCTCGTCCTTGTCGCCGCCCGGCGCCCCGCCGACGCCGATGGCGGCGACGATCTCGTTGCCGTGCATGACCGCCACGCCCCCCGCCAGCGCGATCACGTTGGGGATGGTGGTGAGCGAGGAGCCCGCGCCGCCGGGATATTTGGCGACGATCTCCGCGAACGCGCTCGACCGGTCGAACTTGAAGATCGGGCCGAGGGTGGCCACCGTGTAGGCCTTGCGGAAGGCCGTGTCCGGCGTGTGGACCGTCGCGTGGTCGGCCTTCAGCGTGGCCTTCACGAGGCCCGACGCATCGACCACCGTCGCGGTCACCGGCCAGCCCTTGGCCTCGCACGCCTTCACCGCCGCCGTCGCCGCCTCGACCGCGAGACCAAGCGGCAGCGCATAGCCGCTGTAGCCCACCTGCGCCGCGGCGGGCACGGCCCAGCCGGTAGCCGCGAGCAGAAGGGCGGCGGCCATCGTCCTTGATTTCATGATGTGTCCTTTCGTGGCGTGCGCGCGGCGCCGCTCTGTAACCTTTATATTGACATTTTTATGGTTACATGGCAATCGTAACTTGTCAACGTCGCCGAATGCGGTTTCAGCCGCCCCAGCGCACGCCCGCCTGAACCAAAACGCCCCGCCGGCATTGACTGCAGGACACAATCGGGAGCGACGACGCCATGGCCGAGATGACGCTGGACGAAGTGGTGGAGAAGATGCGCGACATCGATTTCACCACCCTCTTCACCAAGAGCGAGGGCGGCGCGCTGGCCGGGCGGCCCATGAGCAACAACGGCGACGTGGACTATGACGGCAGCAGCTTCTTCTTCGCCAAGGAGGATGCCCGCGCGGTGAGCGAGATCGCCCGCGATCCCAACGTGGGCCTCGCCCTTCAGGGCACGAGCGGCATCCTCGGCCAGCGCCCCTTCTTCGCCACCGTGGAAGGCAAGGCGCAGATCATCCGCGACAAGACCGCCTTCGAGGCGCGCTGGACCGCCGATCTCGACCGCTGGTTCCCGGCCGGCATCGACACGCCGGGCCTCGTGCTCATCAAGGTCGAGGCGCAGCGCCTCCACTGGTGGAACGGCGAGGACGACGGGGAACTCGTCCTTTAGAGGACGTCCAACCCTTGCGCCGGGCGTCGCTCAGGGTGAAGACTCGCGGCAAGGAGGAGCCCCCATGGCCGCACAGCACATGCTCGACGCCCGCGTCGGCGAGATCACGGAGCGCATCGTCAGGCGCAGCCACGACGCGCGGCGCCGCTATCTCGACCGCATCGAGGCGGCAGCCCAGCGCCGGCCCCAGCGCCAGGCCCTGGGCTGCGCCAACCAGGCCCACGGCTTCGCCGCCTGCGGCCCCTCCGACAAGGCCATGCTGCGGGCGGGGGAAGGCCCTTCGCTGGGCATCGTCACCGCCTATAACGACATGCTTTCGGCCCACCGGCCCTATGAGCGTTATCCCGAGCTGCTGCGCGAGGCGGCCCGCGCGGCCGGCGGCGCGGCGCTGGTGGCGGGCGGCGTGCCGGCCATGTGCGACGGCATCACCCAGGGCGAGGCGGGGATGGAGCTGTCCCTCTTCTCCCGCGAGGTGATCGCCCTCTCCACCGCCGTGGCCCTCTCCCACCAGACGTTCGATGCCGCGGTCTTCCTCGGCATCTGCGACAAGATCGTGCCCGGCCTCGTCATCGGCGCGCTCTCGTTCGGCCATCTGCCGGCGGTGTTCATCCCCTCCGGCCCCATGACCAGCGGGCTGCCGAACAACGAGAAGTCCCGCATCCGCCAGCTCTATGCGGAGGGCAAGGTGGGCCGGGACGCGCTTCTGGAGGCGGAGAGCCAGTCCTACCACGGCCCCGGCACCTGCACCTTCTACGGCACCGCAAACACCAACCAGATGCTCATGGAAATCATGGGCCTGCATCTGCCCGGCGCCTCCTTCGTAACGCCGGACACGCCGCTGCGCGATGCCCTCACCAAGGCCGCCGCCCAGCGGGCGCTGGCCATCACGGCGCTCGGCAACGATCACATCCCCGCCGGGCGGATGCTGGACGAGAAGGCGTTCGTGAACGGCATCGTCGGCCTCCACGCCACCGGCGGCTCCACCAACCACACGCTGCACCTCGTCGCCATGGCGGCGGCGGCAGGCATCGCCCTGAGCTGGGATGATTTCTCCGCGCTCGCCGAGGTGACGCCGCTGCTCGCCCGCGTCTATCCCAACGGCTCGGCGGACGTGAACCATTTCCATGCGGCGGGCGGCATGCCCTTCGTGGTGCGCGAACTGCTGTCCGCCGGCCTGCTGCACGCCGATGCCGAGACCATCCTCGGCCGGGGGCTCGAGGCCTATACCCGCGAACCGGTGCTCGCGCCCGACGGCACCCTCGACTGGCGGGACGGGGCGACGACAAGCGGCGACGACAAGGTGCTGCGCGGCGTCGCGGCCCCGTTCCAGAGCACGGGCGGGCTCAAGGTGCTGGACGGCAGCCTCGGCCGGGCCGTCATCAAGACCTCGGCGGTGGCGCCGGAGCGCCATGTGATCGAGGCGCCGGCCAAGGTCTTCCATTCGCAGGAGGAGCTTCAGGCGGCCTTCAAGGCGGGCGAACTGACCGGCGATCTCGTCGCCGTCGTGCGCTTCCAGGGGCCGAAGGCCAACGGCATGCCGGAGCTGCACAAGCTCATGCCGCCCCTCGGCGTGCTGCAGGATCGCGGGCAGAGGGTGGCCCTCGTCACCGACGGCCGCCTCTCCGGCGCGTCCGGCAAGGTGCCGGCGGCCATCCATGTCACGCCGGAGGCGCTGGACGGCGGCGCCATCGCCCGCATCCGCGACGGCGACATGATCCGGGTCGATGCGGTGACGGGCCGGCTGGAGGTGCTGGTGCCGCCCGGCGAGTGGGCGGCCCGGCCAAGCGCCACGGCCGATCTCTCCGCCAACCATGTGGGCGTCGGGCGCGAATTGTTCGCCCCCTTCCGCGCCGCCGTGGGCGAGGCGGAGAACGGGGCGACGATCTTCGCGGCGGTGTGAGAAGATAGCGCGCCGCCATCCCCCGGCTTGTCGGGGGGATCCCCTCCGCCGCGAAGATCGACCGCGGAAAACACGCAGCGTCCCTCTGGCCCCGCGGTGGATTGCCCGCACAAGGCGGGCAATGACGGCGCGGGAAATGCGCCCGGAAAGTTGCGTTTTTCCCAGCGGCATGGAGTTCGCAGGTCAAACCAGCTCTCAGCCCAGCGCCGTGCCGTTGGCGGCGAGCACGGCGCCGGCCAGATAGAGCGAACCGGCAATGAGCACGCGCGGCGGCGGCACCACCGCCTCGCGGGCGATGCCGTCGAGGGCGCTGCCCACGTCCCGCGCCACGCTCGCCTTCATGCCGAGGCTGACGGCGGCGGCCGCCACATCCTCCGGCTTCAAGCCTGCATGCTCGCCGGGCACCGGCACCGCGATGGCCTCGCGCACGAGGCCGGCGAAGGGCTGGAGGAAGCCGGTGACATCCTTGGTGCCGAGCATGCCGAGGATGAGCACGAGGGGGCGCGAATAACGCTCCTCCAGCTCGCACAGGGCATGGGCGAGGGCTGCGCCACCGGCGGCATTGTGCCCGCCGTCGAGCCACAATTCCACGCCGGCCGGTGCGCGGGCGGAGAGCGGGCCGGGCGCGAGCCGCTGGAGGCGCGCCGGCCAGTCGGCGCGCAGGATGCCCGCATCATGGGCGGCGGGCAGCTTCACCGCGCGCAGGGCAGCGACGGCGAGGCCCGCATTGTCGATCTGGTGCGGCCCGACGAGGCGCGGGCGTGGCAGGTCGAGCAGGCCGTCCTCGTCCGCATAGACGAGCCGGCCCCCCTCCTCCTGCACGTTCCACTGCTGGCCGCGCACGAACAAGGGCGCGAGCTTCTTCGCCGCCGCCCGCTCGATCACGGCGAGCGCCTCCGGCGACTGGGCGCCGGTCACGATGGGGCAGCGCGGCTTGATGATGCCGGCCTTCTCCCCCGCGATGGCCTCCACCGAGGAGCCGAGGAAGTCCACATGGTCGATGGAAACCGGCGTGATGACGCTGGCCAGCGGCTTTTCCACCACGTTGGTGGCGTCGAGCCGGCCGCCGAGGCCCACCTCCAGCAGCAGCACGTCCGCCGGATGCTCGGCGAACAGCAGGAAGCCCGCCGCCGTGGTGATCTCGAACAAGGTGATTGGGGCGCCGGCATTGGCCACCTCCGCCCGGTCGAGGGCATCGGCCAGCGCCGCGTCGGAGACGAGCCGCCCGCCACCCGGCGCGCCGAGGCGGATGCGCTCGTTGAAGCGCACCAGATGCGGCGAGGTGTAGACGTGCACGCTCTGGCCGGCCGCCTCCAGCATCCCGCGCATGAAGGCGATGGTGGAGCCCTTGCCGTTGGTGCCGGCGACGTGGATCACCTTCGGCAGGCGCCGCTCGGGATGGCCGAGCGCCTCCAGCAGACGCTCCATCCGCGAGAGGGACAGGTCGATCTTCTTCGGGTGAAGCGCTGCGAGGCGGGAGAGAATCTCGTCCGTGGCGCGGGCGGGCAGGGGCAGTGCCATGGTGCGTCGAGCCGGGAGCCCCCACGGGAGGGGCCCGCGATCAGGCCTCCCTCACGCCGCCTGCGGGCGCGGCAGCCGGCCCTTGGGCGGCAAAGCCGGCGCCTTGGTCAGCATCCGGCACAGGCGGCCCAGCGTGTCGCGCATCTCGTGGCGGTGCACCACCATGTCGAGCATGCCGTGTTCGCGCAGATATTCGGCGCGCTGGAAGCCGTCGGGCAGCTTCTCGCGGATGGTCTGCTCGATCACGCGCGGGCCGGCGAAGCCGATCAGCGCGCCGGGCTCGGCGATCTGGATGTCGCCCAGCATGGCGTAGGAGGCGGTGACGCCGCCCGTGGTCGGGTTGGTGAGGACGACGATGTAGGGCTTCTTCGCCTCGCGCAGCTCCTGGATGGCCGCCGTGGTGCGCGGCATCTGCATGAGGGAGAGGATGCCCTCCTGCATGCGCGCGCCGCCGGAGGCCGCGAACATGATGAAGGGCGTGCCGCGCTCGGCGGCCGTCTCCAGCCCCTTCACCACCGCCTCGCCGGCGGCCATGCCGAGCGAGCCGCCCATGAAGCCGAAATCCTGCACGGCGATGGTGACGGGCAGCTCGGTGAGCAGGCCGGTCGCCACCTTCACCGCATCCTGGTAGCCGGTCTTGGTGCGGGCGTCCTTCAGGCGGTCCACGTAGCGGCGCTCGTCGCGGAACTTGAGCGGGTCGATCGCCACCTCGGGAAGGGTGACTTCCTCATAGGCGCCGTCGTCGAAGGTGTTCTTCAGCCGCGTCACCGCGTCCATGCGCATGTGGTAGCCGGACGCCGGGATGACGTAGAGGTTCGCCTCCAGATCCTTGTGAAACACCATCTGCCCGGTCTCCGGGCACTTGACCCAGAGGTTTTCGGGCACCTCGCGCCGCGCCAGGAAGTCGCGGATCTTCGGGCGGACGACGTTGGAAATCCAGTTCACGGGATCATCTCCGGTACGGAGGGGCGCGGCGCCGCGCTGCGGCGCACATAGTCCCCCCTCCGCCCTAATGGCAAGTCTGACACGGCGAAAGTACGGCGATCACCGCTGTTGCCGTCGATCATACCACCTTGCTGCCGTTGCGGCGAAGCCGGCTCAGCGCCGCACGCCGCGCACCGCCTCGGCCAGCTCGCTGACGAGGGCTTCCACGCCGATCACGGTGTTGGACGTGGCCTTGCCCTCCTCGTCGAGGGTGCGGCGCACCACTTCCACCAGCGCCGAGCCGACGACCACCGCATCGGCACTCTGCGCGATGGCGGCCGCCTGTTCCGGGGTCTTCACGCCGAAGCCGACCGCCACGGGCAGCGCGGTATGGCTCTTGATGCGCGCCACGGCGGTGGCCACCGCGTTCGCATCCGGCGTCGCCGCGCCGGTGATGCCGGTGATGGAGACGTAGTAGACGAAGCCCGCGGTGTTCGCGAGGACGGTGGGCAGGCGCTTGTCGTCGGTGGTGGGGGTGGCGAGGCGGATGAAGTCCAGCCCGGCATTCAGCGCCGGGATGCACAGTTCGTCGTCCTCCTCCGGCGGCAGGTCCACCACGATCAGACCGTCCACCCCGGCGACCTTGGCGTCGATGAGGAAGCGCTCCACGCCAAAGACGTAGATGGGGTTGAAATAGCCCATCAGCACCACCGGCGTGGTCTGGTCCTCGCCGCGGAAGGCGGCAACCATTTCCAGCGTCTTGGCCAGCGTCTGCCCGCCCTTGAGCGCGCGCAGCCCCGCCGCCTGGATGGCCGGGCCGTCGGCCATGGGATCGGTGAAGGGCACGCCCAGCTCGATCACGTCGGCCCCCGCGCCCGGCAGCGCCCTGAGGATGGCGAGCGAGGTCTCGCCGTCCGGGTCGCCGGCGGTGACGAAGGTGACGAGGCCCGGCCGCCCCTCTTCCTTGAGGGCGGCGAAGCGGTCGGAGATGCGGGTGGTCATGGGCTTGCCTGGATGAGAGGGGACGCGGACTATTTCTGTCCGGCCAGTGTGCAGGTGGCGCTGGTGGCGCTGGTGCCGCCGAGGAAGCGCACCTGATCGGTTCCGGTGACGCCGCCGACGATGGAGAACAGCGTGGTGGAGGACTTGCCGAGGGCACGCTTGCCGGCGAAGAACTCGCAGGTCACCTTCACCTCGGCCACCGTGGCGGTGCCCGAGTTCTTCACCGCCACCGAGACATAGGCGCCGGCGGCGTCGGTGTAGATTTTGCCCGGCGTCAGTTCGAGGTCGGCCGCCTGCGCGCCGCCAAGGGTGAGCACGACCGCCGCCGTGGCGATCGAGGACGACACGACTTTCCCGCAGATGCTCTTCATGGTCACGCCCCCAGACGAGTCCCGAGTATCTCCGCCACCTGGGGGACGTCCTTGTCCCCACGGCCGGAAAGGTTGACGACCATCAGGTGGTCCGCCGGCAGCTTGGGTGCCAGCTCGATCACCTTGGCGATGGCATGGGCCGATTCCAGCGCCGGAATGATGCCCTCGAGCCGCGTCAGCAGCTGGAAGGCGTCCAGCGCCTCCTGGTCGGTGCAGTTGAGATAGGTGACGCGGCCCACGTCGTTCAGCCAGGAATGCTCCGGCCCGATGCCGGGATAGTCGAGGCCGGCCGAGATGGAATGGGCCTCGGTGATCTGGCCGTCGCCGTCCATGAGCAGATAGGTGCGGTTGCCGTGCAGCACGCCCGGCCGGCCGCCGGCGATGGACGCCGCGTGCTCGTGGGTGTCGATGCCCCGGCCCGCCGCCTCCACGCCGTAGATCTTCACCTCGGGATCGTCGAGGAAGGGGTGGAACAGGCCCATGGCATTGGAGCCGCCGCCGACGCAGGCGATGAGGCTGTCCGGCAGGCGGCCCTCCATCTCCTGCATCTGCTCGCGGGTCTCGCGGCCGATGATGGACTGGAAATCGCGCACCATGGCCGGATAGGGGTGCGGGCCGGCCACCGTGCCGATGCAGTAGAAGGTGTCGTGGACGTTGGTCACCCAGTCGCGGAGCGCCTCGTTCATGGCGTCCTTGAGGGTGCGCGAGCCGGACTGCACCGGCACCACCTCGGCACCCAGCATCTTCATGCGGAACACGTTGGGGGCCTGACGCTCCACGTCCACCGCGCCCATGTAGACCACGCACTTCAGGCCGAAGCGGGCGCACATGGTCGCGGTGGCGACGCCGTGCTGGCCGGCGCCGGTCTCGGCGATCACCCGCTCCTTGCCCATGCGGCGGGCGAGCAGGATCTGGCCGAGCACGTTGTTCACCTTGTGGGAGCCGGTGTGGTTCAGCTCCTCGCGCTTCAGATAGACCTTGGCGCCGCCCAGATGGCTGGTGAGGCGCTCGGCGAAATAGAGCGGCGAGGGGCGGCCCACATAATGGGTGAGGTAGCCGGCCATCTCCGCGTGGTAGGCGGGATCGACCTTGGCCGCCTCATAGGCCTTTTCCAGCTCCAGGATGAGCGGCATCAGCGTCTCGGCGACGAAGCGGCCGCCATGGATGCCGAAATGGCCGCGGTGATCGGGGCCGGAGCGATAGGAATTGAGAACGGTCACGACGCGCGGGCCTTCGATAGGGGGTCTTGCAAGGATGAGGTGGATGCGGCGCGCCTCGCGGCGGCGACGAAGGCACGGATCTTGTCGGGACTTTTCACGCCGGGCGCGTCCTCCACGCCAGACGATACGTCCACGCCGTCCATCCGGACCAATCCGAGGGCCTGCGGCACGTTGTCGGCGGTAAGACCCCCGGAAAGCATGAGAGGCCGGTTGACGTCAAGGCCGGCGACCAGCGCCCAGTCGAACGGCCGGCCGTTGCCGCCGGGCAGAAGCGCCCCCGGATCGGGCTTGGCGTCGAACAGGATGCGGTCGGCCACCGCCGCATAGGCCGGCAGGACGGTAAGGTCCTCCCGGCGGGCGACCGGCAGCGCCTTCATCACCGGCAGGCCGAAGCGTGCGCGGATGTCGGCGACGCGGTCGGGCGTCTCATGGCCGTGCAGCTGGAGGATGTCCGGCGAAAAGGCGGCGATCACGTCCCGAAGGAGCGCGTCATCCGGGTCCACCAACAGGGCCACCTTGCCGGCGCGGCCGGCGACGCGGGCGACGAGGGTCGGCGCATCGGCGAGCGCGAGGTGGCGCGGGCTCTTGGGGAAATGGACGAAGCCGACGAGATCGGCGCCCGCATCGAGGGCGGCGTCGAGGGCCTCCGCCGTGCGGATGCCGCAGATCTTGATCTCGAAGCGCCTGTCGTCGCGAGCCATGGGGTGAACCTGAGGGTGCCGGTCGTGAACCTTCACACCGTAGAGGTGAGGGCCGCCAATTCAACGGCCCTCGCGATGCGTCGGGAAGGGACCGGCGGGCCGGTCAGGTCTCGACGCGGGTGAACTGCCCCGCCTTGCGGAACCGCCAGAGATAGGTCGGCAGCACCACCGCGAGGGAGGTGGGGGTGAGACCGAGGCCAGCCAGCGTCCGGCCCTCGGCGATCGCAGTCTGCGACACCACATTGTCCGAGCGCAGCATGTCCACCTGATCGACGGTGAGCGGCGCGCCGGGAGCCCACTGGGTGAGCTTGGCCATAAGGGTCGCAAGGCCGAACGGCAGGTCCACCAGAACCCGCTTGGCGCCGATCTCGGCGAGCATCAGCTCCATCAGCTCGCGGAAGGTGCGCACCTCGGGACCGCCCAGCTCGTAGGTGGTGCCGGCCTTGGCCTTGCCGTCCACCGCGGCGAGCACGGCGGCGGCCACGTCGCCGGCGAACACCGGCTGGAACTTGGTGACGCCGCCGCCGATCAGCGGCAGCGCCGGGGAGAGGCGGGCCATGGCGGCGAAGCGGTTGAAGAACTCGTCCTCCTGCCCGAACACCACGGAGGGGCGGAAGATCACCGCGTCCGGCACCATGGCGCGCACGACGGCCTCGCCGGCCGCCTTGCTGCGGCCGTAGCCGGAGGGGGAATTGGCATCGGCGCCGATGGCCGAGAGATGCACAAGCGGCACGCCCTGCGCGGCGGTCGCGGCGGCAACGGCGCGGGCACCGAAGGCGTGCACGGCATCGAAGCTCTGCCGGCCGCCCTCAGCCAGCACGCCCACGAGGTTCACCACCGCCTCGGCGCCGTCGACGGCGCGGGCGACGCTCTCGGGATAGCGCACGTTGGCCTGGGAAATCTGGATCTGGCCGACGAAGCCCAGCGGCTGGAGAAAGCCGGCCAGTTCCGGCCGGCGCACGGCGACGCGCACGCGATAGCCGCGCATGGCCAGCGCTCGCACCACATGCCGGCCGAGAAAGCCGGAGCCGCCGAAGACCGTCACCAGGCTGTCGTTCACCGGACGATCGGTCACCGTCACATCGCTCATGCCGAACCCCCGCCTTGATGCGCCGCGCCGGCCTCGGCCTTGCGCGCCGCCGGCATGCCTTCGTGCCGGCATGCCATATATAGAGTGCGCGCAGCACATACGCGATGCCGGCGGGTTCCGTAAAGCCGCCAAGGTGCCACGTCGTGTACGACTTTTCCGTCCAACGTGTTGACGCGGGAGCCGCGCGACCGTATAAGCCCGCCACCTAGCTGGCGGCATGGGCTGCCGGCTTGTTCACTCATTCATGCGCGACGCGAAGTGGCCAGATGGCCGTGCCGCCGGGCGCGAACCAGCAAGGACGGCCGATGGCCAATACGCCTTCCGCCAAAAAGGCGGTCCGCAAGATCGAGCGTCGCACCGAGGTCAACCGGTCTCGCCGGTCTCGCGTGCGCACCTATCTGCGCAAGCTCGAAGACGCGCTCGCCACCGGCGACGCCACGGCCGCTTCCGCTGCCTTCAAGGCGGCCGAGCCGGAAATCATGCGCGCCGTGACCAAGGGCGTCATTCACAAGAACACCGCGTCCCGCAAGGTGTCCCGCCTTGCCGCCCGCGTGAAGAAGCTCAGCGCTTGATTTAGATCAATCAAGCAGACTGACTTATCTTGAAGGCCCGGCTCTGCCGGGCCTTTTTGCTTTGGACCGGCCGCAGAGATCTTCAGCCAGACTGTTGCGCGCGGACCCCGATTCTCTGACCCCGTCAAGGGCGCGGCGGCCGGAAACTCGGCAAAGGGCGCGGTTTTTTCCAGCCCGGCCGGCCGCTGCGGGGGCAATCCGGACCGATCAGAAAAACCCGATCCGCGAGAACGGCTTAGAGGCCAAAGGCTGGAACACGCCAAAGCGGCCCCTTTGGAGGAGTATTGGATAACCGTATTTCCCTACGTGGCGGGGCGCCGCACTTCCTGCGCCGGCTTCGCGAATCTCATTGTCGCGACAGAGGTTTGCCGGCTGAACGCAAGGTCGGGGGTGTGGCGCGGGCGCACCGGCTTTTACCCGCTATCCCCCCGCCGGGGTCAAAGGCGTTGCACCCCCCAAACCGGCTGTGTATGTTCAACCTCACTCCGGGAGCGACCCTGGGGTTCACCGATAGAATGAAGTTTTCACGGCTCTTCGTGGATGAGGAGGGGATGTATCGTGTCTGAATTCGTTCACGTACCCCTCGTCTTCGGCCGTATTCGTAATCTGCGTTACCTTCATTCGTTGGAGCTATGCTAAGGGCGGACATCTGATCCGCCTAAAGGCATCTACGAGACCAAACAAAAAACTGGTTCATTCCAACACCCGTCGATGGTTGGCATCGTCGGAGATGGGGCGGCTATGACTTCGGGCACATGCGCGGCAGCGGACACAGGAACAGGTCCCTCGATCTCTTCGGCTACGCGTTGCGTTCGAGCCTGCCGGAGCGCTGTGCTCCATTCCAGTTGCGCCCCGCCGCCCAGCTACGGCAAGGACCGCGCATGACGGTGCGTTGAACCCGTTGCGCTGATGCCGTGGGTGCCTTAGCACCCGTTTCCGAAACTCCCCACGAGACAAAGGCCGCGCTGCCCGCCCCAGGGCGCGGACGGCTTTTGCGTCTCCAACCAGGGAACCGCCTTTCGCGCGGTCGCGATCCTTATGCTCAAGCCTCATGCGCCGGTTGCCGCGCGCACCGTTCCTTTTCAGTCAGCCCTTGCGGAGGCCGTCGAGATGGATTGCGCGTCGAACCCCAGCGCTCCCTCGGCCCCGTGGGATCGGGTGCTCCAGCGGCTGCGCGAGGAGATCGGCGAAGAGAAGTTCACCAGCTGGTTCGCGCGCATGGATCTCGACGCGCTGACGTCGGACGTGGTGCGCCTGTCGGTGCCCACGCGATTCCTGAAGTCGTGGATTCAGGAGAATTATCTGCCGCGCATCGCCGACATCTGGGCGGAAGAGAGCGGCGCGCGCCGCCGCGTGGATCTCGCCGTGCGCAACGCCTTCGCGCGCCCCGTGGCGCTGAAGGCCTCGGCCCCGCGCGAGGTGGTGAGCGAGCGCACCGAGCGTCCCGTCGAGACGAAGCCGGCCCCCCGTGCCTCCGAGGCGCGCGGCGAGGTCCGGGAGACGGGCGGCGACGTCGCGTCCGGATCGCCGCTCGACCCGCGCCTGACGTTTGAATCGTTCGTGGTCGGCAAGTCCAATTCGCTGGCGTTCGCCGCCGCGCGCAAGGTGGCCGAGACCCCCGCCGGCGCCGCGCCCGTCTACAATCCGCTCTATCTCCACGCGGCCGTCGGCCTCGGCAAGACCCACCTGTTGCAGGCAGTGGCCCGCGCCGGCGCCGCCCATGGCCGGCGCACCACGTACCTGACCGCCGAGCGCTTCATGTACGGCTTCGTGTCGGCGCTGAAGTCCCATTCGGCCATCGCCTTCAAGGATACGCTGCGGACCATCGACACGCTGGTGATCGATGATCTCCAGTTCCTGAAGGGCAACAATCTCCAGCAGGAATTCTGCCACACCCTCAATGCCCTGCTGGATGGCGGGCGGCAGGTGGTGCTGGCGGCCGACTGCCTTCCCGGCGAGCTTGAGCACCTCGACGAGCGCGTGCGCTCCCGCCTTGCCGGCGGTCTCGTGGTGGATCTTGCGCCGCTGGAGGAGGACCTGCGCCTGCAGATCCTGAAGTCGCGCTACCAGACCCTCGCCGAGCAGCACCAGGGATTCGCCGTGCCGGCGCCGGTGCTGGAATTCCTCGCCCGCAGCGTCGGCCAGTCCGGCCGCGACCTCGACGGCGCGCTCAACAAGCTGCTGGCCTTCAACCAGCTTACCGGCGAGCCGGTGACGCTCGACATGGCGGAAAATGCGGTCAAGGACCTCATCCGCCCGACCGATCCCAAGCGCGTGCGGGTGGACGACATCCTGCGGGTGGTCGCCAAGCACTACAACGTCTCGCGCGCCGACCTGCTGTCCCAGCGCCGCACCGCGACGGTGGTGAAGCCGCGGCAGATCGCCATGTATCTCGCCAAGACGCTCACCCTGCGCTCCCTGCCCGAGATCGGCCGCCGCTTCGGCGGGCGCGACCACACCACCGTGCTGCATGCGGTGCGCAAGATCGACGGGCTCGTCGCCACCGACCGCGCGCTGGCCGACGAGATCGAGGTGTTGAAGCGGCTCGCCCTCGAAAGCTGAGTCTGCCTCAGGGGCAGGACGAAGGGGCGGCGCCGCACCGGTGCCGCCGGTCTGCCCCGCGAAAAACCCCCGCTTCAGAAAATCTCCCCGCCAACCCTTGCCTTGCGCCCCCCGGGGCGGCAATGTCGGCGGCCCGGCGCCCGTTCCATCGGGTGCCAGACGGCGGCTTGCGCCGTCGCGCCACGCCACACCGGCGCACGCGCCCCTCGCCCGCATGACGGATGAGGGGATCTGCGGGCGTCATCCTTAGAATGTCGAGGCGGACCCACCGGCGGGACATCGGATCCCGCGGCAGGCCGGCTCGGAAGCGAAGAGTGAACGGGCCAGGACGATGAAGGTCACCGTCGAGCGCGCCGAGCTTCTGAAATCGCTCAGCCACGTGCACCGTGTCGTCGAGCGGCGCAACACCATCCCGATCCTCGCCAACGTGCTCATCAAGGCGGCCAAGGGCACGCTGGAGCTGAAGGCCACCGACCTCGACCTGGAAGTGGTCGAGAGCGTGCCGGCCGAGACCGGGCAGCCGGGCGCCACCACCGTGCCGGCTCACGTGCTCTACGACATCGTGCGCAAATTGCCCGATGGCGCGCAGGTGCAGCTGGAAGCCGGCGGCGAGCGTGGCACCCTCACGGTGCGCGCCTCCCGCGCCCGTTTCTCGCTCCAGACCCTGCCCGAAGCCGATTTCCCGGATCTCGCGGCGGGCGAATTCTCCCACACCTTCAAGGTCAAGGGCGCGGAGTTCCGCCGCCTCGTGGACAAGACGCAGTTCGCCATCTCCACCGAGGAGACGCGCTATTATCTCAACGGCATCTACCTGCATGTGACCGACGCGGGCGGCAAGCCGATGCTGCGCGCCGTCGCCACCGACGGCCACCGCCTCGCCCAGGCAGAGCTTGAGGCTCCCGCCGGCTCGCAGGGCCTGCCGGGCGTGATCGTGCCGCGCAAGACCGTCGCCGAGATCCAGAAGCTGCTGGAGGACAAGGAGGCGGAAGTCACCATCTCCCTGTCCGCCACCAAGATCCGCGTGAAGGTGGGCGCCATCGTGCTCACCTCCAAGCTGATCGACGGCACCTTCCCGGACTATGGCCGGGTGATTCCCCAGGGCAACGACAAGACCCTCATCGTCGACAAGGACGAGTTCGCCGCCGCCGTGGACCGCGTGTCCACCGTGTCGAGCGAGCGCGGCCGCGCGGTGAAGCTGTCGCTGGGCGACGGCAAGTTGACCCTGTCCGTCACCAACCCTGATTCGGGCAGCGCCACCGAGGAGCTGGAGGTGGACTACACCGCAGAGCCCCTCGATATCGGCTTCAACTCCCGCTACCTGCTGGACATCACCTCCCAGCTCGAAGGCGACACGGCCGAGCTGAAGCTCGCCGATCCCGGCTCGCCCACGCTGGTGCGCGATTCCACCAAGACGGATGCGCTCTACGTCCTCATGCCCATGCGCGTTTGAGATCGCGCGTTTGAGACTGCGGGTGTGAGGCGCATAAGGGCCTGTCCGGCAGCCGGCCCGGCGGTCCTGACGCCGCGGCGATCGTGACATCATGCTCCACGCCGCCATCCTGAAGCTGTCGCTCACCGCTTTCCGCTCCTATCCGGCGGCGCAGGTGGCGGTGGAGGCGCGCGCCATCGTGCTCACCGGGCCGAACGGCGCCGGCAAGACCAACCTCCTCGAAGCCCTCTCCTTCCTTTCCCCCGGCCGCGGCCTGCGCCGGGCGCAGCTCGCCGACGTGGGCCACCGCCCGCCCGGAAGCCACGCGCCGGACGCGGACGGTGCGCCCTGGGCGGTCTCCGCCTTCATCGAGGGTGCGCTGGGCGAAGTTCGCCTCGGCACCGGCTACGACCCGGCGCAGGAAGGCGGGCAGCGGCGCTGCCGCATCGACGGCGAGGCCGTGCCCTCGGCCAATGCCTTCCTCGATCATCTCAAGGTGCTCTGGCTGACGCCGGAGATGGACGGCCTGTTCCTCGGCCCACCCGGCGACCGCCGCCGCTATCTCGACCGGCTGGTGCTGGCGGTGGACGCCTCCCACGGCACGAGGGTCAACGGCCTCGAACGCGCCCTGCGCTCGCGCAACCGGCTGCTGGAGGAGAACGGCTCCGCCCGCTTCCTCGATGCGGTGGAGCACGAGGTGGCCGAGCTGGCGGTGGCGGTGGCCGCCGCGCGGCTGGAGACGGTGGCGCGGCTCTCGGCCGAAATCGCCGCCCATCGCGACGAGGCCTCGCCCTTCCCCTTCCCCTTCGCCGAACTCGCCCTCGACGGCGCGGTGGAGCGCCTCATCGCCCAGCATCCGGCGCTGGAGGTGGAGGACCGCTATCGGGCGCTGCTGCGCGACAATCGCCCGCGGGATCGCGCGGCCGGGCGCACGCTGGAGGGCCCCCATCTCACCGATTTGTCGGTGAGCCACGGCGAGAAGCGCCTGCCCGCCGCGCGCTGCTCCACCGGCGAGCAGAAATCCCTGCTGATCGGCCTCACTCTGTCCCACGCCCGGCTGGTGGGGAGCATGCAGGGCCTGTCCCCCCTGCTGCTGCTGGATGACGTGGTGGCCTATCTCGATGCCGAGCGCCGCGCCGGCCTGTTCGAGGCGCTGGCCCGTCTCGGGGCGCAGGTCTGGATGACCGGGGCCGACCCCTCCGCCTTCGCGGCGCTGGAGACGGCGACGCGCTTCACCGTCGCACCGGGCACGATCACGCGGGCCTGAACGGACAGCAAGAACGGACGACAAGCTTGAACGGACGACAAGCTTGGCGGATGCGCTGCGGCGGCTTAAAAGAGGGTATGCCGATCCGTCCCGCGACCCCTTCCGATATTCCCGCCATCACCGCCATCTATGACGAGGCGGTCCGCAACGGCACCGCCTCCTTCGAGCTGGAACCGCCGGGACCGGAGGAGATGGCCCGCCGCCAGGCCGCCCTCATGGACGGCGGCTATCCCTATCTCGTGCTGGAAGAGGACGGGAAAGTGCTGGGCTATGCCTATGCCAGCGCCTTCCGTCCGCGCGTCGCCTATCGCTACACGGTGGAGAATTCCATCTATGTGGACGAGGCGGCCCGGGGCCGAAAGGTCGGCCGCCGGCTGCTGGAAGCGCTCATCACCGAGTGCGAGGCGCTGGGCTTCCGCCAGATGGTGGCGGTGATCGGCGACAGCGGCAATGCCGGCTCCATCGCCCTGCACCGCGCCTGCGGCTTCGGCTCCATCGGCACCCTGCCGGCCACCGGCCTCAAGTTCGGCCGGTGGATCGATACGGTCCTGATGCAGCGCGCCCTCGGGGAGGGCGCGACCACCATTCCGGCGGACGCAGACCTCCTCAAGGGGTGAACGTCCTCAAGGGATGAACGTCAGCGGGTGATGAGCGTGCCGGCGCCGTGGTCGGTGAGGAGCTCCAGCAGCACCGCGTGGGGCACCTTGCCGTCGAGAATCACGACGCCCTCCACCCCCTTCTCCAGAGCGTAGATGCAGGTCTCCACCTTGGGGATCATGCCCCCGGAGATGGTGCCGTCGGCGATCAGCGCATGGGCCTCGGCGATGGTGAGCCGCGGGATCAGCTGCTTGTTCTTGTCCAGCACGCCCGGCACGTCGGTGAGCAGCAGGAAGCGCTTGGCGCCGAGCGCGCCGGCGATGGCGCCGGCGAAGGTGTCGGCGTTCACGTTGTAGGTGCCACCGTCCACCGCCGCCGCCACCGGGGCCAGCACGGGAATCAGCTCACGGCCGAGGATCTGGTCGAGCACGGTGGTGTCCACGGTGTCGGGCTCGCCGACGAAGCCGAGGTCCACCTCCTGCGCGTCATCGCCGCCGGAAGAGACCACCACACGGTTCGCCTTGCGGGCGCGCACCATGTTGCCGTCCTTGCCGCACAGGCCGATGGCCTTGCCGCCCGCCTCGTTGATGAAGCCGACGATCTGCTTGTTGATGGAGCCGGCCAGCACCATCTCGACGATCTCGACCGTGGCCTTGTCGGTGATGCGCAGGCCCGCCGCGAATTCCGACTTGATGCCGAGCTTGCTGAGCATGGCGCCGATCTGCGGCCCGCCGCCGTGCACCACCACCGGATTGATGCCCGACTGCTCCATGAGCACGATGTCGGAGGCGAAGGTGCGCGCCACGTCCTCGCTGCCCATGGCGTGGCCGCCGTATTTCACCACGACGATCGCATCGTCATAGCGCTGCATGTGCGGCAGCGCCCGCGCCAGCACTTCGGCCTCGTGCTGGGCTTCCGACACGGACTGGGAATGGGGCTCGGTCATGGGGGGCTCGCAGATGGATGCTCGCGGGGGCACGGCGGTGGGGCCGCCGGGCGGCGCCCTTCTAGCGGTTTCCCTCGTGCGGTGAAAGGTCCGCTCGCGGCGCGGCCGGGACAGGCCGGTGCGGAAATCTCGTCGGCCGGGCTTCCTTCCCTCGCGAAAAGGTGATGAGAAGCAGTCCCGGCCGACACAATGGCGGCGTCAACTACCGTCACCGGTTCGCCCGCCACAGCCCTCGCCCCGCCGTAGCTCCAGCCGCCGCCAGAGAGACCCGGCCTTCATGACGCCTCCGATTCTGCCTGCCAAGCATTCCACGAGCGCCGCCGCGCACGCCCATCATGGCCACCCGCCGGAGCGCCGGCCGCACGATCTCCGCCCCTGGCAGATCCTGCTGCTGTTCGTGGCCTGCCTCGGCCTCGTGTCGATCCCGATCCTCACCCATCCGATCCCGCCCCTGTCGGATTACGTGAACCATCTCGCGCGCATGCACGTGATCGCCTCGATCCCCGGGGATCAGGACCTCGCGCGCTTCTACACGCTGAAATGGTCGATCCTGCCGAACCTGATGATGGACCTCATCGTCCCGCTCATCGACAAGGTGGTGGGCATCTACACCGCCGGCGAGATCTACACCCTGATGTGCTTCGCGCTGATCGCCGGGGGCACCATGACGCTCAACCGCACGCTGTTCGGCGTGTGGTCGGCGCTACCGCTGCTGGCGTTCCCGCTGCTCTACAGCGGCGTCTTCCTCATCGGCGTGATGAATTATTATTTCGGCATCGGGCTGGCGCTGTTCGCGCTCAGCGCCTGGGTGGCGCTGCGCGACAAGTGGTGGCCCTGGCGCTATCTGGTCTCGGCGGCGTTCGTGGTGGCGCTGTTCTTCTGCCACCTGTTCACCGCGGGCATCTACGGCATCGGCATCCTCGCCTACGAGCTGGACCGCCTGCGCCTCGGCCGCGGGCCGATCTGGCCGCGCATCGGCGTGTTCGTCAGCGGCGGCCTGCCCTTCCTGCCCATCCTGCCGCTGCTGCTGGCGAGCCCCACCTGGGGCCTCAGCGGGCAGAACTACTGGGAGCCGCAGGGCAAGATCGCCGGCATCGAGCTGATCTTCAACGTCTATATCGACCATGTGGCGGTCGCCGTGGCGGCGATCTTCATCGTGGCCGGCGTCTGGGCGGCGCGGCACCGGCTGCTCAACGTCCACTCCTTCATGCTGCCTCTGCTGCTGGTGGCGGGGCTCGTCTATCTCGCCATGCCGCGGGTGGTGTTCGCCACCTACATGGCGGACCAGCGCCTGCCGGCGGCCATCGTGTTCATGGTGCTCGCCGCCATGCGCGCGGACCTGCGCCACCGCTTCGCCCGGCGCGGGTTCGCGGTGGTGCTGATCCTGATGCTGGCGGTCCGGGTCGGCGAGGTTCAGGTGGTGTGGGACCGGCTGTCGCAATGGACGGTGGCGTTCCGCGAATCGGTCACCCGCATCCGCCCCGGCTCGCGCGTGCTCGTCGCCTATGCCGACATCCAGGGCGGCAACGATCCAACCGACCTCGGCCTGATGCACGCCGCCTGCCTCGCCATGATCGAGAAGTCGTCCCTCGTCACCACCGCCTTCACGGTGGAGGGCAAGCAGATCCTGCGCGCCCGCAAGCCCTTCAACGAGCAGGTGGATACCGAGGACGGAACCCCGCCCCAGATCGAGCAATTGCTCGTCACCGAGGAAGACCCGACGCCCGACGGCCCGCGCTACTGGGACCTGTGGCCGTCGAAGTTCGACTACGTCTACCTCCTGTTCACCGAGCGCGGCGCGCCCAACCCGGACAGCGACCACCTCAAGCTCATCGCCGAGGGCGAGCGCTTCCAGCTCTACGAGGTGGTACCTCGCCCGCCGGCCCTGCCCGCCCTGCCGGCCTCACCCGCCCCGCACTCCTGACGCCGGCTGACACAGGCGACGTCACCGCGGTGTCACGATAGGGTGCAACGCAGAACCTCCCGCGGGCCCGGCCGGTAGCCGGGCCCGTATCCTTTTGCCCTGCCTCGATCCGGAGCCCCGATGGACACCGTTCTCACCAACGCCCGCCTCGTCCTCGACGATGCCGTCGTCGCGGGAACCATCACCCTCCGGGACGGGCGCATCCTCGCCATCGACGCGGGCCGCGCCACCACGCCGGCCGCCATCGACTGCGACGGCGACTTCATCGCCCCCGGCCTCATCGACCTGCACACGGACGCGCTGGAGGGCCATTTCGTCCCCCGTCCCAAGGTGTTCTGGCCGGATGCGCGGGCCGCCGCCCTCGCCCATGACGGGCAGACGGTAGCGAGCGGCATCACCACCGTGTTCGACGCCATCTGCGCCGGCGGCTTCGACCAGGCGAAGGCGGAGCGGCGCGAGCTGTTCGGCACCATGCTGGATGCGGTGGAGCAAGGGGCGCCCCTGTTCCGCGCCGACCACAAGGTGCACCTGCGCTGCGAGATGACCGACCCGAACGTGCTCGATCTGGTGGAGCCGACGCTGGCCCGGCCAAGCCTCGCCTTCGCCTCGCTGATGGACCACACGCCGGGCGCCCGGCAGTGGCGCAATGTGGAAACGCTGCGCAATTTCCTGCTGGGCATCGGCAAGGACGCCCGCGAGGCCGAGCGCGAGATCGGCGAGCGCACGGCCCGCGGTCGCGCCAACGTGGCGCGCAACATGCCGCCGCTGGTGGAGATGCTGGCCTCAACCGGCCTCGTATTGGCCAGCCACGACGACACCACCGAGGCCCATGTGGCCGAGGCGCAGGCCGCCGGCTGCACCATCAGCGAGTTCCCCACCACCCGGGAGGCGGCGCTGGCGGCCCGCGCGGCCGATCTCGCCACCATCGGCGGGGCGCCGAACGTGGTGCGCGGCGGCTCCCATTCCGGCGGCGTCGCCATGGGTGCGCTGGCGCAGGAGGGCCTCGTGGACGCCCTCGCGTCCGACTACGTGCCGGCGAGCCTGCTTCAGGCGGCGACGCGCCTCCACACCGTGGACGGCATGGCGCTGCCGCAGGCCATCGCCCTCGTCACCCGCAACCCGGCGCAGATGGCGGGCCTCGCCGACCGCGGCCGGCTCGAAGCCGGGCTCCGGGCCGACGTGGTGCGCTTCCGCATCGTGGAAGGCACGCCGGTGGTGCGGCAGGTGCTGGCGGAAGGCGAGCGCGTGTTCTGACGCGCCGGCCTTTTTTAACAACGCCGTAGGACAGCGCCTCAGAACAGCGGCGGCACGATGCCCACCGGGAAGCCGGCGAGCTTGAGCGTTCCGGCATCGAACGAAAGCGCGAAGATCGCGCCCTTGCGGCCCTCCACCTGCCCCGGCTTGCCCACCATGGCGAGGGCGCCGACGATGGGCGCGATCTCCCGCGGGATGGCGCCGGCCTTGTCGAGACCCTGCACCAGATCGTTGATGCCGGCGAAGCCGAGGTCGAGCTTGCCGTTGAGCCGGCCCTGGCTATCGAGCGCCACCGCCCCGGTCGCCGTCACGGCGATCTTGGGCGAGGTGATGTGGAAGCGGTCAAGCTTGGCGACGCCGCCCGCATTGGCCCAGGCGCGCATGCGCTGCGCCACCGACATGGGCCGCAGGTCCGCCGAAGCCGTCACCGTGCCCTGAAGCGCCATCTCCACCGGCCCTTCCGCGCCAAGGGTATTGAGGAGCGCGCTTTGGCCACCGGTGAAGCCGGACGCATAGTCGACGCCGTCGGGCTTGCCGTCCTGCCCCGGCGAGCGGCGGGCGTGGAACTCGAACAGATGGGCGGAGAGGATGGAAACCGGCTGCGCGCCCGTGGCGGCGGGCTGCTCGAGCTTCAGATCGTGCGCCTGAAGCGAGAAGCGCTCCGGCCGGCCGGAGAGATCGCCGACGCCGCTCATCTGCAGCAGCGACCACGCTGCCACATAGGACTGCCCGGTGGTGAGGTCATCGACCCGCGCCGGCCCGACGAAGTCCGCGACGAGGTGGTTGGGTGCCCACACCTGCGCCACCGCCTCGACCGAAGCCGCAGTGAAGCGCATGGCGTCGCCGCCCACGGTCTCCAGCTTCGGCATCAGGCAGCGCAGCTCGAAGCGGAAGGGGAAGCCGGCGAGGTGGCGGTCGGTGCAGGTCCAGATGCGGCCGAGCTTCGCCTCGCGGCCGATCCAGGCATCGATCTCGCGCTCGGCGCGCCCGGCGGCATAGAACCACAGGCCGCTCCAGACGATGGCGGCGACCACCACTAGGGCCACGGGAACGATGACGAGCCAAGGCTTCGGCCGGCGCCCGGACGCTTCGGGGGGTGGTGAAACGGGAGCGGGCGAAACGGGGGCGGATGGGACAGGGGCGGTCATGGACATCCTTGCGGCTGGCCACGGTCGCCCGTGGCTTGCGATGGTCCTTGCCGGCTGTTAGGCGACGGTCCGGCGTTTCTGTCAACGCCGGGAAGGTGTGTCGGGCCCATGGCGGACGAGCGGTCGGCGAGCGGAGGCGGCAACGCGCCGGAGGCGGCGGGGCAATCGGTCACGCCTTCCGCCGCGGCGTCAGGTCAGCACGGCGATGTCTGGGTGTTCGCCTACGGCTCGCTGATGTGGAATCCAGGCTTCGCCTTCGTCGAGCGCTGCGAGGCCCGGCTCGTGGGCGCCCACCGCACCCTGTGCGTCTATTCCTTCCACCATCGCGGCACGCCGGAGAAGCCGGGGCTGGTGCTCGGCCTGGATCTCGGCGGCTCCTGCCGGGGCATCGCCTACCGGGTGGCGGCGGCACAGTGGCCGCAGACCCATGCCTATCTCACCGAGCGCGAGCAGATTTCCGGCGTCTATCGCGAGGTCATGCGGCGCGTGCGCCTGCTGGACGGATCGGGACGCGACGCACCGGCGGTGGCCTATCTGGTCAACCGCGCCCATCCCCAATATGCGCCGGGCCTGACCCTCGATGACCAGCTGGCGCTGGTGCGCCGCTCCCACGGCAAGTCGGGGCCGAACACGGATTATGTGGTGGCGACGGTGAAGGCGCTGGAGAGCCTCGGCATCCGCGACCCGGGCCTCGCCTACATCACCCAGCACCTGACGGCGAGCCACGCTCTGCCCCCCGTGCTGCCGGACGATGCGGAGGGCGACGGGTCGCCCTGAGACCGCCCGCTTACGCCGCGTGGCGGCGGGCGGGCAGGCAGAGCGCCTGGACTGCCGGGCGGGGCAGCGCCGGGACCTCGCCGCGTTCCATCGGATTGCGGCCCATGAGGCTGCGATCCATCAGGCGGCGCAAGGCAGGCGCATTCTCCTCGCCGAACACATGGATGTGGATTTCGTCGCCGCGCATCCTGAGCGCAGCCGTGCGGGCATGGCTCGCCGGCCCAGCCCACATGGCGATGGAGCCCGCAGGCGTGCGCCGCGACACCACCGCGAGGGCGTCCGGATAATCCGGAGCGGCGTCGGGCCGATAGACCGAGAACACGTGGCGCAGGCCGTCTTCGTCGCGCCAGAAACGGTAGCGCGCACCGAGGGCGGCGTGCTTGAGGCCGTTGAGGCCACCGGCGTCCACAAGGGGGACAAGGAGCGAATCAGTTGCGTTCATGAGAACGAAACTAGAACGATCCCCCGCGATCGATCAAGAGTTTTCCACAGGGGTGGACAACGGGGACGACTCGGCGCTCGCGCGCGCCCTGAGATCGGCCGGTGCGCGGGGGCCGAGTTCCGCCAGTCCCTCGGCAAGCAGGCGGTCGCTGGCGGCCTCGATGTCGGCCTCGAGCCGGGCCATGATCTTCTGCCGCGGCAGCCCCGGCGGGATGGGCGGGAGGATCTCGACGAGGATGGTTCCGGGCCGCTTCAGGATGCTCCGGCGCGGCCAGTAGAGGCCCGAATTGAGCGCGATGGGCAGGCAGGGCACGCCAAGGCTGGAATAGAGATGCGCCACGCCGAACTTGTAGTCCGGCGGCGCGCCGGCCGGGCGGCGGGTGCCTTCCGGGAAGATCAGGATCTGCCGGCCCTCGGCCATGTCGGCCTGCGCCCGCCGCGTCATGGCCTTGAGCGCCGCCGAGCCACCCTTGCGGTCCACCGGGATCATCCGCGCCCGGGCCGCGAACCAGCCGAACACGGGGATCGACATCAGCTCGCGCTTCAGGATGAAGGCCGGGTCGGAGAACAGCGGCAGCAGCGCCAGCGTCTCCCAGGCCGACTGATGCTTGGAGGCGATCAGGAGGGGACCCTCCGGGATGTTCTCGATGCCGCGGAACTCCGCGCGCGTCCCGACGATCACCCTCAGCAGGAACATGGTGGTGGCCACCCACCACAGGACGCCGGTGCGCCACAGCCCCTGGCGCGACAGGAGCGGCAGCGCGGGAAGGAAAGCCAGCAGATAGAGGGTCGTCACCAGATAGAAGGCGATCTGGAAGACGAGCGAACGCAGGAAGGTCAAGGCGGTCTCCCTGCCCCGCGGCCGGGCGGCCGGGAGCGCGTGTTCAGTGCGACGCGGCGGCCGCCCCGGCCGTCGGCGCGGCAGCGGCCCCGGAGCCCGCCACCGCCTGGGCGGGACGGATCTTCACCGTGGCCATGATGTACTTCAGATATTCCTTCACCAGCAGCTTCAGCGTCCCGGTATCGGTCCACCAGTTCTCCGGCTCGGTGCGGCTGGTGACGACGGGATAGGCCACCAGCTCCACATCGGGAAGGGCGCGCGACAATTCCATCATGGCGCGGGGCATGTGCCAGGAGGATGTCACCACCACCAGCGAGCGGAACCGCCGCTCCCGCGTCCACTCCGCGGCTTCCAGCGCATTGCCGCGCGTGTTCAGCGCCTTGTGGCCGAGATCGATGCAGCAGTCCATCAGCCGCTCGCCGTCCGGCAGGGCGCGCCGCATCTCGTCGGACGAGGTGGCGGGATTGACGCCGGTGATGAGCAGGCGCTGGCCGAGCCCCTCATTGAGCAGGGAGACGGCATCGATGATGCGCGACGGCCCGCCGGTGAGCACGACGATGGCATCGGCCGGCTTCACGCCCGCGGGCTCGCGGCCAGCGATCTGGGTGGTGAAGGCAACGAAGCCGACGCCGGCGACGACGGCCCCGAGCGTGCCGAGCGTCAGAGCGGCGACGGCGAGGCGGCGCAGCAGGCTGCGACGCGGTGCCGGCGATGGCCGCGTGTTCGTGGTCGCCCCGCTTCTGGCCGTGCCGGTATCGGACTGCCCGGGACCGATTTGCGCCCTCATCCTGCGCTCGGTGCTCGACATGGTCATGGAGCCAACGATGGCGCCGGAATGCGGCAGAGGCGAGGTGACGCACCCCCGGCCACCGCCGCCCCCACCGCCGCGACGCGAATCATGTGATCGTCCTCAACGTGCGGTAAACGGTGACGCGGGAGGTGAGCGCCGTCGCCAGCGCCACGATCGCCACCGACACCGCGATGCCGAAGAAGCCGAGATAGCCGGGATTGAGCCAGCCGAGCACGGTCGGCAATTCCGGATCGCCGCCGAGGCCGAGGCGCGGGAGCGCGGCCAGCGCCCCGAACACGGCCGCCGCCGAGAGCCCGCCGATCAGCCCGCCCTCTGCGCCGATCTTGAGGAAGTGACGCTGGAACTGGGCCGCGATGAAGCCGTCCCGCGCGCCGACGAAGTGCAGCACCTCCACCACCGAGCGGTTGGTGGCCACCGCCGCGCGGGTGGCGAACACCACCGAGAGCACGGTGGCGAGCCCCACCAACACCAGCAGGACCACCGCCACCAGCATCACCCCGTCCGTCACCGCCACGAGGCGGCGCGACCAGCCGCGATGATCGTCCAGCGTGGCGGTGGGGATGCGGTCGGTCAGCGTGCGCTTGAGCTTGGCGAGATCGGGCGGGCTCGCCCCGTCGAGCCGCACCACGATCACCCGCGGCACCGGCAGGTCGCCGAAATCCAGCCCCGAGCCGAGCCACGGCTCCAGCAGCCGGGAGGTCTCCTCCGGCGTCAGGACATGCACGTCGGCGATGCCGGGCGTCTTGCGGGCGATGTCGGCGGCGGCTTGCACCTGGGAGTCGGTGGCCTGCTTCTCGCCGGCACGGATCTGGATGGTGACTTCCTGCGTCACGTCGGAGCGCCACTGGCTGGCGGTCGCCCGCACCGCCACCGCCGTGCCGATGGTGAGGCCGGCAAGGAAGGTCATGATGGCGACCACCGCCACCAGCGCCCGCCCGGCGATGGTGGAGGACGGCACGATGGAAGCCAGCGCCCGCGCCTTGGCGCGCGGCGCCTCGCCCTCGGCCGGCGGCTTCTTGGGCTGCGGGTTCTGGGGCTGGGTGGCGGCGTCAGTCGTAGACATAGAGGCGGCCGTCGGCGATCACGAGGCGGCGGGCGTCGTACTGGTCCATGAGCGCGATGTCATGGGTGGCCAGCAGCACCGACGTGCCGGACTTGTTGAGTTCGATGAACAGGCGGAGCAGGCGGCGGGCGAGGGTGGGGTCCACATTGCCCGTGGGCTCGTCCGCCAGCAGGAATTCCGGCCGCCCGATGAGGGCGCGGGCAATGGCCGCGCGCTGCTTCTCGCCGCCCGAGAGCACCGGCGGCAGAACATGCATCCGGTCGCCGAGGCCGACCCAGCTCAGAAGCTCCGTCACCTCGCCGCGATAGCTCGCCTCCTCCTTGCCGAGCACGCGCAGCGGCAGGGAGACATTCTCATAGGTGGTGAGGTGGTCGAGCAGGCGGAAATCCTGGAAGACGATGCCGATGCGCCGGCGCAGCACCGCCACCTCGTCGGGATCGAGGGACGAGACATCCCGCCCGAACAAGGTGATGAGCCCGCGCGTCGGCTTCAGCTGGAGGAAGAGGAGGCGCATGAGCGTCGTCTTGCCGGCCCCCGACGGGCCGGTCAGGAACTGGAACGAATTGGGCTCGATGCCGAAGGACACATCCTTCAGCACCTCCGGGCCCATGCCGTACCTGAGGCCGACGTTCTCGAACCGGACCACGCCCCAACCCTTCGCTCGAATCGCGCCACGGCGCCCCGCCCCACCATAAACGAAGCGGAAGGCGTCGCCACGGGGGCGCGGAAGGCCTGCCCCGCGCGAGTGCCGAGGGGTGGGGAAGGGCTGTCCCGCATTGCGCCCGCCGGGTCCGGCGGCTATCTCGGGAGGGCGCCCGCGGCCCCGACGGCCACGCTCGCGCTCTGGCGAAGAGGGACCATGAACCTGCCGAACGTCAGCGTCCTTTATGACGAGAACCGCATCGCCGCGCGCAACCACGCCCTGGCGGTGGAGATCGCCGCGCATGCGCCCGAGCGGCTGCTCGCCGTGGCGGTGCTGAAGGGCTCCTTCATCTTCGCCGCCGACCTCCTGCGCGCCATGCACACGTCCGGCCTCGCGCCAGAGGTGGAGTTCATGCACCTCTCCTCCTATCGCGAGGCGACCATCTCCTCCGGCCAGGTGGAGATCCTGAAGGACGTGGAGAGCGACGTGCGCGACCGCGACGTGCTGCTCATCGACGACATCCTGGAATCCGGCCGCACCCTCGCCTTCGCCAAGGACCTGCTGATGGCGCGCGGCGCGCGGCGGGTGCTGGTGTGCGTGCTTCTGGAGAAGCCGGGCAAGAGGGCGGTGCAGATCGAGGCCGATTTCGTCGGCTTCACCTGCCCGGACGTGTTCGTGGTCGGCTACGGCATGGACGTCGCCCACGCCTTCCGTCAGCTGCCCTTCATCGGGCATGTGGAGGGGCTGGAGTAGCCCTCAGCCCCCTCCCCTTCAGCACCCCATAAGTCTCAGCCGCCCTTGGCCTTCAGCCGGGACTGGATCTGCTGGCCGATGTCGAAGGCCCGCTGCTCCAGCAGCACCGGCGTCTCGCAGACATAGATGAGGGACTTGGCGCGCTCGTCGAAGATGCGGGTGTCCCAGTTGAGCTGCTCGTCGAGCTTACGGCTCTCGGCTGTCTCGGGCGCGGTGATGGAGGTCTGCGCCTTGCTCAGCTCGTCGGCCTCCTCGCGGATGCGGTCGGCGAGGCGCTGCTGGCCGTGGGCGTAGCGCACGATGCCGTGGATGATCTTGCTGCGCTGGTCGTTGATGATCTCGTAGACCCCGGCCATCACCCGGAGCAGGCCCTTGTCCGCCTCGGCGCCGGCCTCCTTCACGAAGCCATCGAGCAACGGGCCGAACTCCTTGGCCGGCGTGCGACGGGAAGCGAGCTTCACCGCGAGGGAGGCGGCATCCTGGTCGTCGGTCCATTTGCCTGCGGAGGCCGGGTCCGGGCCGCTCCACACCTGCGCGAGGTCGATCTCCGGCGTCCTGCGCTGCGGGCAGGGCCAGTCGGGATCGGCCTTCGGCTGGGCGGCCAGCGGCCCCGCGCTCAGGACAGCGGCGACCCAAAAGAGCGATACCTGGGCCGAGGCGGCGGCAAGCGAACGGATCACGCGGCTTCTCCTTTTGGCCCGCCCCGCCGCCCCATGATGCCGCGGCCCGGATCGTAGGCGACGACGGCGAGGGCGAAGAAGACGATGGTGGTGCCGAGCACGACGGCGAAGGCCTGTGGCTCGAACGCGCCGTAGAGCGCGTTGCGCACCAGTTCCACGGCATGGGTGAAGGGGTTGAGAAGGCAGACGATGTACAGCGTTTCGCTGGCATCGCGGATGCGCCACAGCGGGTAGAGCGCCGAGGAGGCGAAGAACATCGGGAAGATCACGAAGTTCATCACGCTGGCGAAATTCTCCAACTGCCGGATCAGCGAGGAGATGACGAGCCCGATGGCCCCCAGCATCAGCCCGGTGAGGATGAAGGCGGGCAGCGCGGTGAGATAGCCCATGGGCGGGATGTCCACCTCCCACAGCCGGGCGATGGCGAGGAAGACATAGACCTGCGCCAGCGACACGCTGACCCCCGCCACCAGCTTGGAGAACAGCAGGTACCAGCGCGGGAACGGGCTCGTCAGCAGCACCCGCATGGAGCCCACCTCCCGGTCGTAGACCATGGAGAGGGAGGACTGCATGCCGTTGAACAGCTGGATCATCACCGCGAGGCCCGGCGTCACGTAGACCTCGTAGAGCACATAGGTCTCGTAGGGCGGGATGATCGAGACCCCGAGGGTCGAGCGGAAGCCGGCGGCGAAGATGAAGAGCCACACCAGCGGCCGCACCAGCGCCGAGAGGAAGCGCTCCTTCTGCTGCACGAAGCGCAGCAATTCGCGGCCGACGATACCGGACATGCACACCAGATAGCCGGCGGGGCCGAGGTGTCGCACGGGCGCGGCGGGGGTCTTGCCGACGCTGGCCTCGCGAAGATTCCCCTCGCTCATGCCGCGTCCTCCGCCCGCGCCGCCGTCATGGCCCGAAACGCGGCCTCCAAAGCCGCCGTGGGGCCATCGGGCGCACGCTCTTCCGCCGGACGCAGATGCGCGCCGGTCACCTCGCGCGCGGTGCCGTGGGCGATGATGCGGCCCTTGTCGAGCACGTAGATGAGATCGTCGGCCCGCACCTCGTCGAAGATGTGGGTGGCCCACAGCACCGCGAGCCCCTCTTCCGCCACGAGGCGCCGCACGATCTCGACGATGGCGGAGCGCGACGGCAGATCGAGCCCCACCGTCGCCTCGTCCAGCAGCAGCAAGCGGGGGCGGTGGATGAGCGCGCGGGCGATCTCCACCCGCCGCGACTGGCCGCCCGAGAGGGTGCGCACCTTGTCGTCGATGCGGTCGGCGAGGCCCACCAGCGCCAGCAATTCGGCGATGCGGGCCTTCACCTCGCGTCCCGCCATGCCGTGCAGGGCGCCGTGATAGGCCAGGTTCTGCCGCACCGACAGATCGAGGTCGAGCGTGCGGCTCTGGAACACCACGCCCAGCTCCGCCAGCGCGGCGGAGGGCGCGCGGGAGAGGTCGTGGCCGAAGATGCGCACCCGCCCCTCGCGCGTCGCATAGAGCCGCGTCGCCAGCGAGAACAACGTGGTCTTGCCCGCGCCGTTCGGCCCCAGCAGCGCGACGAAGCAGCCAGCCGGCACGGTGAGCGAGACGCCATCCAGCGCGCGGCGCGCGCCGAAGGCGTGGCTCACCGCCTCGATCGCGAGCGCCGGAACCTGCGCAGCATCGTTCATTGCGGCGAGACCACCACGCCCCACGGCGCGCCGCCGACCTTGATGGACTTCACCACCTTGAGGTCCTGCACGTCGATCACCGACACGTCGTTGGAATTGCCGTTGGTGGTGAAGAGCAGCTTTTCGTCCGGCGTGAAGGCGAGCTGCCAGACCCGCTGGCCGACGAGGAGATATTTCTGCACCTCGAAGGTCTCGGCATTCACCACCGCCACCCGGTTCGCCGGGCCCAGCGCGACGAAGGCGGTCTTGCCGTCCTTCGTCAGGCGCACGCCCACGGGCTGGATCGCCTCCTTGGACACGCCGGGGATCTGGAACGTGACCTTGTGGATGATCTTGCGCGTCTCGGGATCGATGACGGACACCGTGCCGCCGACCTCGGCGGAGACCCACAGGCGCTTGCCGTCCTTGGAGAATTCGGCGAAGCGCGGGCGCGCATCCACCAGCACGTTGGCGAAAATCTTGTTGGTCTTGGTGTCGATGAAGTGGGCCATACTGGTGGTTTCGGAGGTGGCCACCAGCGTCGCCCCGTCCGGGCTCACCGCCATGCCTTCCGGCTCGGTGCCCACCGGCACCTGCGCCACCACCTTGTTCTGCTCCACGTCGAGGACCGTGACCTGGTTGTCGTCCTCGTTGGCGATGTAGAGCGGATTACCCGAGGGGTGCAGCGCGAACAGTTCCGGGTCGGGGCCGGACTTCAGCTTGCGCATGACCTTGAGGGTGGTGGGATCGATGGCCAGCACCGCATGGTCGTCGCTGGCGCACAGGAACAGCACCTTGCCGTCCGGGCTCATGGTGATGCCGCGCGGCCGGCGGCCGATTTTCACCGTCTGCTTGGCTTCCAGCGTGGTCGAATCGATGACGGTGATGGAATTGCCGCGCTCGTTGGAGACGTAGACCGTATAGGCCGAAGCCGCATCCGCCGCCGTCAGCGCGGCGGCTCCGGCGAGAAGGGCAACGAGCCGGCGCAGGGCGGTCGGGGTCATCGGGTTTCCTCCAGAATTCGGGCGTGTGTGGCGCGATTCGCGTCGCGCGCTTTGTCCCGGCATTTCAGTTCAGCCGGCATTTGGATTCGCGCTCGTCCACGCCGAGGGTATCGAGCGGGGTGCGCTGGTGCAGAAAGCCCTCCTCCGGCGCCACCGAGACGATGCCGAGGGGCTGGGCGATGAGGAGGGGTTGGCGCACCTGCTGGTCCCACGGCCGCACGCTCACCGGCACGCCCTTGAAGGCGGCGAGGCTGAAGTCGGGCGAACGCATGAACTTCGCCAGCGCCACCGGGTCCGCCGTCTTGGCGCGGGTCGCGGCCTCGCCGACCATGCGCACGGCGAGCCACGCCTGATAGTCGGTCGCGCGCATGGGGCGGCCCGTCGCGCGCAGGAAGCGGTTCTGCAATTGGGCCGAGCCCCACGCATCCTGCGCCGGATGCCAGGTGCCCGCGGTCAGGCCCTGCGTGCCCACTACGAGGCGGGGCTCGAAGGTGCGGAAGGGGATGTAATTGCCGAAATCGTTGGCCTCGTCCGCCACCACCAGCACGTCCGCATCCACGCCCCGGCTGAACACCAGCGCGTCGGAGCGGGTGATGCTGTCCGAGCGGTCGCGCCCCAGCGGGCCGAAGGTCCACGGCTTGTCGGCGACGATCTTGAGCCCGAACTTCTTCGCCGATTTGCGCAGCGCGTCGGCATAGAGCTGATCCGCCGGATTCGGCCCGACGATGAGGAACAGCTTGGTCCAGCGCTTCATGGCGAGGAACTGCATCAGCGCGTCCGCCAGCATCGCCCGGCTGGGCGCGACGTGGAAGATGTCGGCCCGGCACTGCTCGGCGCGCAGCGCATCGTCGGTGGCGCCGATGTTGAACAGGGTGACACCCTTGCCCTTCACCGCGTCGTCCACCTTGAGAAGGTCCGCCGCCGGCAAATTGACGACCAGAAGCTTGATGCCACCGTCCGCCAGCTTGCGCGCCGCCTCGCCCGCATCCTCGTCCTCGGCCAGCGTGACCGGCTCCAGCGCATAGCTCTGGCCAGTGAACTGGCCGGTCGTGTTGTTGTCCTTGATGGCGAGTTCGGCACCGGCCACCGCATCATCCGCCGGCACGGCCAGGAGATCATAGAGCGGCGGCGGAGGAACCTCGCGGGTGAGAAGGCCGAGCCGCAGCTCCACGGGAGCGGGCGTTTGGACGGTCGTTTGGACGGCTTCGGCAGACTGGGGCGCACCACCTGCGGGTTGCTGCGCCAGCGCCGTCCCGACACCGCCCGCGGCGCCCAGCAGCAGGGCGCAGGCCGCGGCGAGAAGCAGGCGGGGCCAGCCAGGACCCGGCCAGTCGAGGCGCCAAGAAAGGCTCATGGGAAGGCTCATGGGCAATCGGGGCTCAGTCGATCCGGGTCGTCGGGAGGGGAAGATGTAGCCATCATCAGCCAAAAACGGCAACCGAATAGACATAAGAAAACAATAAGATGATCTCTCCTTGCCAGCGGCGGGCCGGCTGTGACACGCTCCCGACTGCCAAAGGTTCCCGATGATGTCCGGCGCTCGTTTCGTCTTTGCCCTTCTTTTCGCAGGCGCAACATTTTTCAGCGTGACAGGCCGCAGCTTTGCCGCGCCCGTCCCTATGGCCATCTTCGGCTTCGAGTTATTTGACGATACGGCAGACCAGCGCAACAGCATCCGTGCGGAACAGGATGCGCGGCTCAAGCTCATCAATGCCGAACTCGTGCGCCTGCTCGTGGAAACCGGGCAGGTGACACCCGTCGATCTCAAGCCCTTCGCCGCGCGCATCGAGGAGGCCTCCCCCTTCTTCAAGTGCAATGCCTGCGAGAACGAGATCGCCGCCGATGCCGGAGCGCGGTTCGAGGCGGTGGGCGTGGTGCGCAAGGTGTCCAATCTCATCCTGTCCATCGAGCTGCAGGTGCGCGAAGTCGACCTGAAGGGCGTCGAAGGCAGCGCGAAGGTCTTGCGCGCGGGGCAGGTCGATATCCGTGGCAACACCGACGATTCCTGGATGCGCGGCGTGCGCTATTTGATGAAGAACCGCATTTTCGCCCCGGGTCTGCCCGAGCTTTCCCAATGACGCGGCCGTCCGGCCCGTTCACCATCGACCAAACACTGTTGGAGGAACGTTTCCATGAGGCAGATGATTGCCGCCGCGGCGGCGCTTGCGGTCGCGATGATCCCGCTCGCCGCTGACGCGCACGGCCCCACCCGCAAGAAGGTGACGGAGAGCGTCGAGATCAACGCGCCGGCCGACAAGGTCTGGGCCGTGATCTCCAATTTCCAGGACATGAGCTGGCATCCCGCCGTCGACAAGCAGGAAGGCAAGGGCGGCAACGCCGTGGATGCCACGCGCCTGCTCACCCTCAAGGGCGGCGGCACCCTCGACGAGGTGCTGGTGAAGTACGAGCCGGAGCAGAAGACCTATTCCTACCGCATCAATGCGGTGGACGTGAAAGTGCTGCCGGTGACGAACTATTCCTCCACCATCGCGGTCATTCCCGTCGATGCCACCCACACCAAGGTGGAGTGGCGCGGCGCCTTTTATCGCGGCTATCCCAACAACGACCCGCCGCCGGAACTGAGCGACGAGGCCGCCGTCGCCGCCGTGACCGCGGTCTATCGCGGCGGGCTCGATGCCCTGAAGGCCAAGGTCGAAAAGGGCTCCTGATGGCCCTTGTGCGGCGCGCGGCGGCTCCGGCGATCCTCGCCGCGGCGGCCGCGCTCCTCGTCGCGCCCCGGCCTTCGGTCGCGGCGGAGGCCTTCATCACCAACCAGCCCGGCAATGAGGTGGCGGTGGTGGCGCTCGATGGCGCCGCCGCCCCGCCGAAACTCGTCGGGCGCATCCCTGTGCCCGGCGAGCCGGCCGGCATCGCCGTGAGCCGGGACGGACGCCGCGCCTTCGTCACCAGCCCCGAGGGCAAGGCCCTGTCGGTGATCGACACGGCGACCCGCTCGGTCGAGAAGCGCATCCATGTGGACGGCGGCCCGCTGGGCGTGGCGGTCGCGCCCTCCGGCAAGCCGGTCTATGTGGCGGACTGGTATGCGGCGCGGCTCCTGGTGGTCGATCCCGACACGCCCGACGCACAGCGCGTCGCCCACACCGGCGCCTCCCCCTCCGGCGTGGCGGTGACGCCCGACGGCGCCCTCGTGCTCAGCGCCGATCGCGACGACGATCAGGTCTCCATCATCGATGCCGCGACGCTGGAGCGTCTCGCCGTGGTCAAGGTCGGCACGCGCCCCTTCGGAATCACGTTGTCCGAGGATGGGCGCACCGCCTACACCGCCAATGTGGGCTCGAACGACGTGAGCGTCATCGACGTCGCCGCGCGCAAGGTGGTCGGCACGGTGAAGGTGGGCAACAGGCCCTATGCGGTGGCGCTCGCCGGCACGCTCGCCTTCGTCACCAACCAGTATGCGGGGACGGTGAGCGTGTTCGACACCACGACCCTCGCGTCCCGCACCACCATTTCCGTGGGCGAGTATCCCGAAGGCATCGCCGCCTCGGACGACGGGCGCGCGGTCTATGTGGTGAACTGGTTCGACAATTCCATGAGCGTGATCGACACGCAGACGCTGAAGGTGGTCTCGACCCTCGAGGTGGGCGACGGCCCCCGCGCCTTCGGCGTCTTCCTGCGCCGGACGCCCTGACGGCACCGCTCGGCTCTGTCCCTCAAACGAAAACGACCGGCGGGGGGCCCGTCGCAAAATCCCTGAAAACGAAAACGACCGGCGGGGAACTCGCCGCAAAATCCCCGAAACGAAAACGACCGGCGGGGAACCCGCCGCAAAATCCCCGAAACGAAAACGACCGGCGGGAAACCCGCCGGTCGTCGTTCTTTTGGCCTCTATCGCAGAAAGATGGCGGCCAACCGCTGGAGCAGACCCTTCGGCATTGGCGGAGGGTTTCCGCTCTGTCCAGGGTGGTTTCCGCTCTAGGCCGCGAAGGGGTGCTTGGCCTCGTTGCGCTTGTCGGTCGCTTCCTTGGCGGTGGGGGTACCGGCCACGGCGCGAGCGATCGAGAGCTTGGTCGCCTCGTAGTTGAACTGCTGGATCTTGGCGTCGTCGGCCGCTTCCCAGTGGATGAACACACCCACGCAGATGAAGAGGTCGTCGGCTTCCTCGACCGGGATCACGCCTTCGGCCACGGAGTCCTGCACCGCCTTGGCGACGCCGTACTGCGCGGGGCCGAACATCTGCACGGCCTGCCGGGCGTCCTTGATGGTCACCTTGTTGAACATCACGGTGTTGGGCTTGCAGGGCAGGTTCGGCGCGAGCACCGCGAGGAGGGACGTGAAGCCATCCTTGTTGTTCGTCAGGCTGGTGACGAACGCCGTCTCGGCCGCGCTGCCGCGCGGGCCGATGATGAGGTCGATGTGGGCGACCTCGTTGCCGTCACCGACGAGCGCCTCACCAACCAGAACCTTGCTGATCTTAGCCACCTTCTGTCCTCCCTCGTAGATCGACTAGGGATGACCGCCCCCGAAGACAGTTCCGGACGGCGGTCCTATGCCGCCTACCCTTGTTGTCAGCGCTCGGCGCGGAATGCCGAACCGGTTCACCAGATAGCGCGCGGAGCCTAGCCGCGCCGAGGCTCGCCTGCAAGCCGCCGCGACAGCGAATCCATGCCGCGGCGCAGCGTGAAAAATTGGCCGGCAAAACGCCTGGTAGCGACCTTGCGAACGGTCCTGCGAGAGGCTCGCAGGACCGGGCCGCGACCTGCCCCTGCGGCGGCAGCGGCGGCCGGATGCCTGGATCGATGGGCAGAACGTGGCGGGAAGTATTGCGGTTGTTCAATACCAATCTTCCCGAGACATCTTGCCGAACATTCCTGTTGGCACTCAGCTTGCTTCTTAATTTTTGCACAGATTGCCCGTGAGAAGGCAGCCTGCCGGTCAGTACAGCTTGAATGGCTAGCGAAGGTTTGTCGCAGAGGGACGGAAGCAGGGGAGTGGCACACGCAGCGCCGGTCTCAGGAACCCTGGTCATGTTCATTGTTCTATACGCCTGCCTCATCAGCGCTCCGGCCACCTGCCGGGAGGAGAAGCTCAGCTTCTCCATGGAAGCGAGCGCGCCCATGACCTGCATGATGTCCTCCCAGCAGGCCATCGCGCAGTGGAGCGAGAGTCATCCCCAGTGGCAGATCGGCCGCTGGAAGTGCGTGGCCGCCGACCGCCTCATGCGCGACATCTGAACCGCGCGGCGGACAGCACCACACTGCCGCAACGGCAATCTCGCCCTTGAACGGGGCGCGGTGCCTTCCCATCCTCTAGTCCAAGGTCCGCGTCCTGTGCGCGGCACCGGGAGGGATGGATGAATCACCTGAAGACGGCGATCCTGCTCGCCGGCATGACCGCCTTGTTCATGGCCGTGGGCTTCGCCCTCGGCGGACGCGGCGGGATGATGATCGCATTCGTGGTGGCGGCAGGCATGAACCTGTTCAGCTACTGGAATGCGGACAAGATGGTCCTGCGCATGTACGGCGCGCGGGAGGTGGATGATCGTACCGCGCCCGAGTTCGTGGGCATGGTGCGGGAGCTGGCGCGGCGGGCGGACCTGCCCATGCCGCGGGTGTTCATCATGGACAACCCCCAGCCCAACGCCTTCGCCACCGGTCGCAATCCACAGAACGCCGCGGTCGCCGCCACCACCGGCCTGTTGCAGACGCTAACGCCGGAAGAGGTGGCGGGCGTGATGGCGCACGAGCTGGCGCACATCAAGCACTACGATACCCTCACCATGACCATTACCGCGACCATCGCCGGCGCCATCTCCATGCTGGCGAACTTCGGCCTGCTGTTCGGTGGGGGCAATCGGGAGAACAACAATCCCTTCGGCTTCATCGGCACCATATTGATGGTGGTCCTGGCCCCGATGGCCGCCATGCTGGTGCAGATGGCCATCTCCCGCTCACGCGAATACGAGGCCGACCGGGGCGGTGCGGAGATACTGGGGCGGCCCATGGCGCTCGCCTCGGCGCTGGCGAAGATCTCCGGCGAGGCGCATCAGGTGCCGAACTATGAGGCAGAAGCGAACCCCGCGACTGCCCACATGTTCATCATCAATCCCCTGTCCGGGGCGCGGATGGACAATCTCTTCTCCACCCACCCGGCGGTGGAGAACCGCATCGCGGCCTTGCGCGATCTGTCGCAGCGGATGGGCGGCGGAGGTTTCACAGCACCTGCTTCGGCCCCGGCGCAGCCGCGCCGTGGGCCGTGGGGGTGATGTTCAGCCCCGGCCCGGCCGCACCGGCGGCACGCTCTGCGCTTCCCGGGTGCGCACGAAGGTCCAGATGACGCGCAGCGTGCGCGCGACCTCGCCCGTGAGCACCAGTTGCGAGGTGCGGCGCGGCCCGCCGGTCGCGGCGAGGTCCACGCTCTCCTCCACCACCAGCGGCAGATGGGGCGCGGCGAAGGCCCAGGCCTCGCCGTTGGGCAGGCTGAGCAAGGCGGTGTGCGGATCGTCCAGCCGTTCCACCGTCACCGAGGGGTGCAGGTGGAAGCGGATGGCGAAGGTCTCCGCCGGCAGCGCGCCCCCCTCCTCCACCGGCCGGAAGATGTCCTCGCCGTCGAGCCGGTTGCCCTCCAGCGCCAGCCGCCACGAGCGCTGGTGCAGCAGGTTGAAGGCCTCGGCATAGCCGTCATGGCTGGCGCGCAGCAGCAGCGCGTTGTTCCGCGTGCCGCGCTGCACCTCCACATGCTTCGGCCCGGCGACGATGGGCGCGCCGAAGATGCGCGTCATGGAGCCGCCCTGCAGGAAGCGGCAGGACGAGGTGTCGGCGATCACGGCGGTGGAATGCGCCGCGGTGGAGCGGGCCACCTGCCGCCACATCTCCCGGTGCACCTCCGGCACGCCGCAATTGATGACGATGCGCTGGCGGGCCGAGGAAAATTCGAAAGCGAGGCAGCTCGCATGCGCTTCCCAGCTCGCCACGGTGGGTGGCGGCGGGCCGGTGTCGGCGATCAGCATCAGCGAGCGGGCATCGAGCCGCTGGTAGCCGGAATAGGGCGCATTCGCCACCGGCGCGCCCCGCGCGTCGTCGAAGGCGAGGATGGTGGCGAGCTGGTCCGCCGCCGTGTGGCCCATGCCGTGGAAATGCGCGAAGGCGCCGTCGCCGTGCCGGAAGAAGCGCAGCATGGGCATCATCCGGTCCACCGCATTCATCAGCGCGGCCGGGGCCTGCTGGTTGCGGGCGGTGAAGGCCTGGCGCAAGGGCAGAAGGTCCAGCAGCAGCTCGATGAGCATGCCGGGATTGCGGGTCAGCGGGCCGCCGTCCGGCAGGATCTGCCGATCCAGCTCCTCGGCGAGGCGCTTCTGCGCGGCCTTGAGGAGACGCGGCTGGTCGGACATGCACAGCCCGGCAAACACCAGCGCCACGATGGCGATGAGACGGGGATATCCGTCCGGCGCATCGCTCGCCATGCGGCGCAGCTGGCGCACCTGCTTGGCCAGCGAGCGCATGAAGCGGCGGTAGAAATCGTGGTCGGCGTCCTGCAGCAGGAAGGTCGCCTGGGTGAGCCAGGAGATGATCCGCCGGGCCGCCACGTCGGGGCGCGCCGCCACCGCCTTCGCCTTGCCGGGATCGCGGATGAAATCGCCGACGAGGGCGCGGGCATTGGCCCGGGCGATGGTGGTGTTGGCGGCCTTCAGGTGCCGCAGCCAGCCGAAGCCGTGCAGCGCCTCGGCCCATTCCACCGAGGGCGGCACAAGTTCGAACGCGGTGCGGCCGTCGAGCGCCATCACCTTTCCGGCGAAAGCGAATCGGCCGGAATAGATTTCACTGGCGACGGTGGCGTCGCCGGTCCTCAGATCCTGCGGGGCGATGAGAAGGCGCTCCGGCACCGGCACCGGCACATAGCCGAGCGGCACGGCGCGGCCGCCGATGCGTGCGAGCACCGTCTGCGACCAAAGCTCCAGCAGGAGGGTCGCCAGTTGCGTGCGCTCTCGCAGCCCGCCTCGGCTCACGGCGCCTCCCGGCGTGTGGGCGTGGCCCTTCCCGGCCAGCGTGCCGACCAGATTTCTGGCCACGGCCTGCAGCGGGCCCGCCGATCCATTCCAGATACCCATGCGCCTGTCTTCACCAGCCTCTAGCCCTTGCGGGAGGCTAGGCGCGGGTCAGCCTGCCGGGCTTCCCTTGCGCCGCAGCCGGGCGGCGAAGAAGCCGTCGAGTCCCGACCGCTCCGCCTCCCCCCGCATCCAGTGACTTGGAAGAGTGCGCACATCCCCTTGAGGAGTTATGAACAAATCAAGGCCTTCCACCTCTCCGGCACCAAGCGGCGCCCGTTCCACGTCGGTGCGGGCGGCCAGAAGCCGCTCCACCTGCGCCTCGCCCTCCTCTGGCTCCAGCGAGCAGGTGGAATAGACGACGAGGCCGCCGGGCTTCACGAGGTCGATGGCGTGGTCGAGCAGCCGCGCCTGCAAGGTGGCGAGGGTCGGGATGTCCGCCGGCCGCTTGGACACCGCGATGTCCGGATGCCGGCGCAGGGTGCCGGTGGCGGAGCAGGGCGCATCGAGCAGCACCGCGTCGAACGGACCGCCGGCGAAGGTCGCGGCGTCGCCCTCCACCACGGTCGCGGCGAGGCCGAGCCGCGCCAGATTGTCCCTGAGGCGGGTGAGGCGGGCGCCGGAACGGTCGACCGCCGTCACCTGCGCCCCCGCGGCGACGAGCTGCGCCGTCTTGCCGCCGGGGGCGGCGCACAGGTCCGCCACCTTCAGCCCGTCCACTTTCCCGAGCAGCCGGGCAGGAAGGGCGGCGGCGGCGTCCTGCACCCACCATTCCCCTTCCGCGAAACCGGGCAGCGCCCGCACCGGACCGGCCTGGAGAATGCGCACCGTACCGGTGGGCAGCACCTCGCCCGAAAGTTTCTGCGCCCATTCAGCGGGATCGGCCTTCACGGTGATGTCGAGGGGCGGCTCCACCCGGTGCATGGCGGCCATGGCGCGCGCGGTTTCGGCCCCATAGGCCTTGGTCCAGCGCTGGCGCAGCCAGTCGGGCGTATCGGCGAAATCGGGATCGACCCCGGCCATGAGCGCCTCGCCCTCCCGCGCCAGACGGCGCAGCACGGCGTTGACGAGGCCGGCGAAACCCACGGTGGAGCGGTCGGCGCGGGCGAGGTCCACGCTGAGACCCACCGCCGCATGACTCGGCACGTCCATGAACAGGATCTGCGTCGCCCCGGCGAGCAGCACCGATTCCAGCCGCGGCGCCGACTTGGGAAAGCCGCGCTCCATCAGCTTGCCGAGCACGGCACGGAGCGTCCCGAGCCGCCGCAAAGCGGTGGCGACGATGCGATAGGCGAGCGCCCGGTCGCGCGGCTCCAGCGCCGGGCCATCCAGCGCCTCCTCCAGCGCGGCGCCCTGCCGCAGCACGGCTTCCAGCGCGTCGACGGCGACGGCGCGGGCGGACAATCCGGGGGTTGCGGCAACGGGCTTTGGGCTGCCGCCGGGGCGGCGGGAGGAGGCGGGAGCGCTGCGGGGAGTCTTCATCGGGGAAGGTAGAGCACGAACCGGGGCCGGTCGCCAACGCCCCCAAAGGGCGGCCCCTCCGGCACCTCCCGCCGCTACCGCTGACGGAACGTCGCCCGCCGGCCGGCCCGCCGCGCAAACCTTGCCTCGCCAGCCCCGATCCCGTAAGACGCTTTGGTAACGCCCCGGACCAGAGCCGGGGCTTTCCTTTGTGCGCGCGGTCGAGGTCCGAACCACCCGCGCTGGGTTCAGGAGGCACCACCGCGTGGCCAATGTGGTCGTGGTCGGCTCTCAGTGGGGCGACGAAGGCAAGGGCAAGATCGTCGATTGGCTCTCCGAGCAGGCGGACGTCGTCGTCCGCTTTCAGGGAGGCCACAATGCCGGCCATACGCTGGTCGTCGGCGGCGTCACCTATAAACTGTCCCTCCTGCCGTCCGGCGTGGTGCGTCCCGGCAAGCTGTCGGTGATCGGCAACGGCGTCGTGCTCGACCCGCAGGCGCTGGTGGACGAGCTGGCGCGCCTTGCCGCACAGGGCATCGAGATCGGTCCCGACCGGCTCCGCATCGCCGAGACCGTGCCGCTGATCCTGCCGCTGCACCGCGAGCTGGACGCCCTGCGTGAAAGCGCCACGGCGGAAGGCGCCCGCATCGGCACCACCAAGCGCGGCATCGGCCCGGCCTATGAGGACAAGGTGGGCCGTCGCGCCATCCGCCTCGTGGACCTGACCGACCCGGCAACCCTGCCGGCCAAGGTCGATCGCCTCCTCACCCATCACAATCTCATCCGCCGCGGCCTCGGCATGGCGGAAGTGGACGGCGCGGCGCTGGTCGCCGAGCTGATGGCGCTCGCCCCCAAGGTCCTGCCCTTCATGGACCGGGTGTGGGAGCTCTTGGACAAGGCGCGCCGCGAGGGCCGCAAGATCCTGTTCGAGGGCGCGCAGGGCGCGCTGCTCGACATCGACCACGGCACGTATCCTTACGTCACCTCGTCCAACACGGTGGCGGGATCGGCGGCGAGCGGCACCGGCATCGGGCCGGGCGCGCTGGATTACGTGCTGGGCATCACCAAGGCCTACACCACCCGCGTGGGCGAAGGTCCCTTCCCCACCGAGCTTCTGGACGAAGTGGGCAAGACGCTGGGCACCAAGGGCCACGAGTTCGGTGTCGTCACCGGCCGCGCCCGCCGCTGCGGCTGGTTCGATGCGGTGCTGGTGCGCCAGACGGTGCGCACCTGCGGCATCCACGGCATCGCCCTCACCAAGCTCGACGTGCTGGACGGCTTTAACGAGTTGAAAGTCTGCGTCGGCTACAAGGTTGACGGTAAGGAAATCGACTATCTGCCGGCGGAAAGCGGCGCGCAGGCCCGGGCCGAGCCCATCTACGAGACCATGGAAGGCTGGCAGGATTCCACCGCCGGCGCCCGCTCGTGGGCCGACCTGCCGGCGGAGGCCGTGAAATACGTGCGGCGCGTGGAAGAGCTGATCGGCTGCCCGGTGGCGGTGCTGTCGACCAGCCCGGAACGCGACGACACGATCCTTGTTCACAACCCGTTTCAGGCATAATGCCGATCTGACGGCTCCGATCTGACGGCACAAGGGGAACCTCACCGCTCCGATGGCTGACTACTATCCCCTCCTGGTCCGCGCGATCTCCAGTCTGCCCCAGAAGACCGGGGAGAGCCGGCGCGCCGTCTACGATCGTGCCCGCACCGCCCTGATGCGTCAGCTGCGCGGGGTGGACCCGCCGCTGCCGGAAGGCGAGATCACCCGCGAGCGGATGGGCCTCGAAGAGGCGATCCGCCGCGTGGAGGCGGAGTTCGCCCAGCAGGACAACACGCCCGAGCCCCAGCCCGAGGACGAGGTGTTCGAGGACGAGGCGGAAGAGGCCGCGCCCCCGCCGCCCCCCGCCCGGTTCAAGCCGCCGAAGAGTTCGGCTGCCCCGGCGGCCCCGGACGAGGAGCCCGAGCCCCCCGCGGGCGAAGCCGAAAGCCGCGCGTCCGCCGCCGAGCCTCCCGCCC
>NZ_JAYRPE010000055.1:0-15300 GCF_041911315.1 Xanthobacter sp.
CGCATGGATCGAACCTCCGTGGGCGATCTCGGGCCGCTGGTCATCAGCGGCGGATGGCGATCACGGTGGCGAAGGGCAGCCGTCGAGGGGGATGGGGAATTTGAGGGGGGCGAAAATCCCTACCCTCAGGATGCCGGCAACGCGGCTATGGTCTTCTGCGATGACGCAGGAGCTTGAGATAACCGCCGCCGATCATGGCGAGGCCACCTTTGACGAGGTCGATGACCTTGTCGCGCAGCGCCGAGGTTTTCCAGGGCTCGGACGCAACGCGCTTGTGGCCGTAAAGGACCGCGGCGATGTCGCGGTAGCTGGCACCGTTCGTCCGACCATCGGCCGCCAGCATCATGGTGCGCAGCCGGCCACGCTGCTGCGCGGTGACGCGGGTGTCGGGGATCGTCGGCCGACCCTCGGCGGCGCGCCAGAAACGGGTCAAGGCCTCCAACCGCCCTATCGTGTCCGCATCCAGCGGGATCAATGCCGCCAGCGGCGCGTCAGGGCGAGTCCCAGCCAGCAGCAGCACCTGCGCGGCATGGGGTGACGGACCATGGACCCAGTATCGGCCCTCGGCGCTGTCGCGCGGCGCGACCATGTCGCCGAACGACACGCTGGCCGCGCCCACAAGAAACGCGGGCTGCTGGGCGAGAAGCACGATGGCCGGATCGACAACCGGCGACCACGGGATATTCTGTTCCACAGCGGAGAGAGATGGCCGCGCGGCGAAATCGCAGCCCCCAGCGCTGCTCCACCTCCCGGGGGAGCGGGTCGGCGTCCGAGCCGGCCGTCACGAGGGACTGGTAGTGGTCCTGATAGGTCTCGTCCCGGCGCAGGCATTCCCAGGCGAGCCCCTCCACCGACAGCGTGTCGAAATAGACGTAGCTGGCATCCTCTCGCCAGCGCGATGTATCGGGCTTCATCACTCGCCTCCGCATCAAGCGTGCGTGTCGAGTGAGGACAATCAGGGATTGAGGGTATTGCGGGAAGCCGGCCGGGGAGCATCGCGTGATGCCGTAGCCGCATCACCCCTGCGAACGGACTGCAACGTCAGACGGGACGATTGAGCAGGTCCTTGTAACCGCTGGAGGCTACCCATCGCGCCCGCGCCAGATGGCTGTCATGGACATGGCGGGCGCGTTCGGGTTGCCTAGCCGCGTCGATGCCGAACAGCACCGAGGCGATCTCCTCCCAGTCGGCGCCATCCGCGGTGGCGTCCAAAAGGCGCGCATAGAGCTTGATGTGCGCCCGGTCGTAGTCCGTGAGCTCGGAACCGGTCGGTGCGGTGTCCTCGAACGTCTTGGTCACCATGCCTCCCGCTACCCTTCCCGATACCGGTTTCTTGAACCCTACACGACCTTCGATGACGCCGCTGCTGTGGCTTATGTAGAGAATACTCCGTGGTGAAATACTCATCAAGGCGATGCTCTCTCGACCATAGAGATCAGAGAGGTGTTCGCCCGAAATTTGAGGGCTGCCAGGCGCGCCAAAGGCCTGTCGCAGGAAGAGCTCGCCCACCGCGCCGGGATCGATCGCACCTACATCAGTTCGTTGGAACGCTGCGTCTATCACGCCAGCATTGATGTCGTGGACCGGCTGGCCTCTGCCCTCAATCTCGATGCTGCTGAACTGCTGAAGAGACCCGCGGCTGACTTGCATGCCGATCTGGAAGATCCGGAAGTGTGAAGCATCCTCGATCGAGCTGATCCACCTGGGTGTGAAAGCCCCGGCCGGAGCCGGCCGGGGCCTTGTGCGGCTCACTCGCCGCGGCGCCCGCTGGGGCGGGACCAGATCAGCGAGAAGGTGTCGGCGTCCTCGTCGTCGAAGAGGTTGGCGTAGATCGGGGCGTTGAAGCTCGGGTCGTCCAGCTTGAGGCCCAGATAGTCGCGGCCTTCGCTGGAGCGCTTGGACCAGGCGGCGCCGATCTCGATCCGGCCCACCAGGACCCGGTGGCTGGGGGCGTTCTCACCGTTGGTCCGCAGGTCGGGGACGATGCGCACGCCCTTGGCCTGGACGCTGAGGGTGACAATCTCGCCGGTGAACTCGTTCGCGCCGGTCTTCTTGAAGGTGCCGATGGTGGCCATGGTAAATCTCCCGTCTTCCGTTTCCGAGCCCGCACCATGCGGCCTCGATGGCGATCGGAAGGCCGGAGGCGACCGACGCCGCATCGCCTCGGGGCCTCGTCGCGCTGGCGCGATGGGGTGAGGATTGCGACCGGAGCGCAGCGGAGGACGGCGCGAGAGGGACTTTCTTGCCTCGCGAGGAATGACGGCGCCTCGGGGTCCCCACGCGACCTGTCGCGTGGGGTGGGGTCCGGCAGGGGAAGAAAGTCACGATGCGCCGTTGCCGGCAGAGGCGGTCGAGGCGCAGCCGTCCTTCGGCCAGATCCGCCCATTGGAGAGGCCGTTTGGAGCGGTCGACCGACGGATGCCGAACGGGGATGATGGCGACCCGCCGCAACCTCACGAAAGACCGGCCTGATCCTCTTCGGCTTCACGTCCCCCGTTCCGGGCCGGCCCCGTGTGGTTCCGCAGCCAAGGTTACAACCGGCAAAGATCGCTCCCACGATGCGCTGGTCCGCGACTGACCACGAGGCGTCGTCCCGTCTCAAGAAATTGCGATCGACCGCCGCTTGGGCCTCTGCCGCAAACGGGGGCGCCACCGATCCCCATCCTCGGACAGCGCGAGCGGCAAAGCTCTTTCGGCTCCGGCCCTGCCGAATGACATGGAGCGTGCTCAGACCTGCGCAAGGTCCCGGCTGGACGGGCCGGCGGCCGCCATGCCAGCGACCCGTAACAGCGTCGTGATGCCGATGGCAACAGCGCCGATGATCGAGAAGATGATCTGCCACGTCTCGGACGGCATGGCGAGCTTCGCGATACCATGCGTGGCGTGATAGCCGGCGATGACGGCCGGGACGACGAAGGCGAGCGCAATGGGGAGGCGCGCCCACATCGGACGCACGATCCCGAGCAGAACCTGGCCGATGCCGAGCGTGATGCCCCCGGCGATCAGGCCAACGACGATCGCACCGAGCCAGCCCGCGCCGGTTTGGTATGCCCAAGTGCCGGCGCTGACGGCGGCGAAGAACGGCAGTGCGAAGACGGCGAGCGTAAATAGCAGCCAGTAGGATAAGACGATGGCGGCGAGACCAAGCAGGATGCCGAGGAAAATCATGGTGGTGTCTCCGTGAGGACAGCTCTGACGGTCGCGCCTTCCACCACCACCACGGCGCGATCACCAGCATAGCAAGAGAAGATGCATGCCGGAATCCCAGTAAGGGGGATACCCGGCACGTCATGCGTACACCTCCGCTATCTGGCGAAGGGATCGATTTCACGGACGATCTGCGAGGCGTCACCGTCGAACTCGTCGGCTGGCACGACCGAGAGGCTGCCGTCACCGGCGCGGAAGATCACGATGACGACCATCAGGGTCTTGGCGAGGCTGAGGGCGAAGGCTTGCGCATCGGTGGAGGACATGGGGTCCGGCTCCTGCTCGAAGCGGAGGACCATCCCCCGCTGACAGGCGCCCGACGGGTCCGGCCGAGGGCCGCAATCACCGCGCAGGCGAAGCGGAGCGGTGGCACGCTATGCGTAGCCGACCCCTTGCGGGTTGATGGCGTCAGGCCTTCGGTCGGCACCTAAGGATCAGCGCAAAAAAGCGGGGGTGGATCGTCGCTCGAAGATCGGCAGGTGCGGCCGTCTCCCTGCATAAGCAGGCTCTGGAGGCTTTGTTCAGGTCCACGTCTGATGAGTACAGGTCCTGCTCGTCTGTCTGGTGAGAATCGATAACGGAGCCAGCACTTTCATGGGAAACGTTCAGGGCTCGTGAAATTCGATTTTCGATGGTCGAGGAAGGGGCAGCGCTCACGCGCCGCCCGATCCGAACCGATAGACCGGGATGCCGAGCTTGCGGGCCTTGTCGGCGAGATTGTCCTGGATACCGGTGCCGGGGAAGATGATGACCCCGATGGGCATGACCACGAGCATCTGGTCGTTGCGCTTGAAGGGCGCGGCCTTGGCGTGCCGTGTCCAGTCCGGCTTGAACGCGATCTGGGGCACCTTGCGCGCATCGGCCCAGCAGGCGGCGATCCGCTCGGCGCCCTTGGGCGAACCGCCATGCAGCAGCACCATGTCGGGGTGCTTGGCGTGCACCTGGTCAAGCTTCGCCCAGATGAGCTTGTGATCGGCCGTGTCACCACCGGAGAAGGCGATCTTCGGACCTGTGGGCATCATCACCTCGGTTTCAGCCCGCCTGCGGGCGGTGAGGAAATCGCGGCTGTCGATGAGGGCGGCGGTCAGGTTGCGATGGTTCACCAGGGATCCGGTACGGGGGCGCCAGGCTGAGCCGGTGTGGCGCTCGAAGGCGTCGGCGGCCTCGTCGCGCATCAGCTCGAAGGCATCGCGGCGCTCCACGAGACTCTGCCCCTCGGCGATGAGGCGTTCCAGTTCCACCGAGCGCACCTCGCTGCCGTCCTGCTCCTGCTGGCTGCGGCGCTGGCCCTGCTCGTTGTCGTCAAGGGTGCCCGAGATACGACCGGCGGCACGGTGGAAGAGATGGACGGTGGACCACAGAAGGTCGGGGAGGTCGGGCTCCAGGCGGGTGTCCTGCAGGGTCGCGATGAGAGCATCGAAGATGTCGGCGATGGCGCCGGTGATGTGGTTGGCCTCGGGAAGGGGCCGGGGATCGGACTCGTCGTTGAGCGGGCGGTAGCCGTAGAGCTGGAGTTCCTGCAGCAGGTGATCGGTCGGAGAAGAGGCGTGGGGTTCGTCGTGCTCGGTGCTCATGGGATGCTCCGTCGGTTGGACCGCAGCCTTGCGGCCTTCATGGCGACGAAGCCGGCGGGCGGGACCGACCTGCACCCCGCGAGAAACGCGGGGCCGGAGCGTGAGCGGAGGATGGCGGAGGCCGACGATTTTGCTTCGCGATGGAAAGGCGCGCAGCGGCGCCGGAAAATCGTCGGCCGCAGCCATTGCCGGGACGGGACGACTGCTGGCCGATCGCCCTCTGGAAGGCCTGGCTGCGGGTCCTCTGTCGGCGGTGAGCTTCAGAGCGCCGCGTGAGAGCATCCCCGCTCCGTGCCGCTCCAGATTACGGGCGCAGCACCACGAAGCGGCTGACATCCTCGGGGGCAAGCTGGCATCGCAGTTCCGCCCGCAACACATCGACGCCAAACACACGCAGATCCTCGTTGAAGTCGCCGAGCGCTGGCGAGAGCACGATGGCCTCGATCGCGGCGGAGTTCGCCCGTGCGATGAGGCTGTCTCGCGCTTTGTCGCCGGCCGGGTCGCTATCACGGACGATGTAGAGCCGTCGCAATCCAGATGGGAAGGCGATGGCGGCAAGGTGTGCGGCCGAGAGCGCCGCTACCATCGGGAGGCTGGGCATCACGCCGTGGAGTGACAGGACGGTCTCGATGCCCTCGCCGGCGGCCATCACATCGTCAGCCCTGCCGAAGCGAACCGCGTGCTCCAGCAGGTGACCCCTGGCGCGCCGGGGTGTGGCGATGGCGGCCTTGTCCGATCCGTCCGGAGCGAGCCATGTCCGGTGGATGCCCATGATCCGTCCCCTGAGATCGGTGACGGCAGCGATCAGGGCCGGCAACGGCTGAATGGGACTATGCGCTTCTGGTAGGTAATAGCAGCGGGGGTGAAAGCGCAGGCTTCCGGTTTCGTGCAAAGCCGTGATGCCGCGGTTCCGCAAATACGCCTCTACGATTGTGCCCGGAATCGGCTGTGCGGCGGCGAACAGTCGACGTGCCGAGATGACCGGATCACGTGAGGAGCTCGGCTTCGTGCGATGGGGGGCTTCCGCATCTGGGGAGATTGGCGGAAGGCGCAGAAATGCTTGGGCCTCGGCGACCACATCGCTGAAGTTGGACAGGCCCCGGCTTTCGCGGATCACGTCGAGGAGATCGCCGTGCTCCCCCGTCGCCGCATCGGTCCATTTTCCGGCTGGGCCCTTTGCGCTGTCCCTCAGACGCACAAACATGGAGCGACCGGGCGTGTTGCGAACATCGCCCACCTGCCAATAGTGCCCCTGCCGCTGACCGGCGGAGAGAAAATGGCGACAGACCGCCTCCGCCTGTCGGCCGAGCCTGTGGGCCAGATCATGGGCCGCATCCGTCATTTGGACGCTCCAAGAAAAAGGCCCGCCGTCCGGACCACGCGATACAGGGGTCGCGGAGCCTCGGCCGGCGGGCCAGGTTGTCCGGGAGGATTATTCGGCGGCGATCGGGGGAGAGGCCGCCTCAGGCTCTTCAGTCTCGGCGAGGTCCTCCTCTTCGCCCATGGCCGTTGCGCCGTCCTTCTCCGCCGTCTTCTCGCCGGTGGTGTCGGACGGCTGGGTCCGCAGCGGCTCCGGGAGCCACCCGCCCTCGGCAAGGAGGGTTTCGGCCTCCCGCGCCATGTCGCCCTTCTTGAGGTGGGCGATCCGCTCCGCTGCGCGTTCGCCCTTGGCCTCGGTCACCGCCTGCAGGATGCGGACCTTGGTGACCCGGCCAAGGAAGGTGTCGACGGTGGGCTTCCACCCAGCCGCCGCCATGTCGAGCACCACCGCCTGTGCCAGCCGGTCGGCATGAGCGAAGGCCCGCGGACGACGGTTCCAGGCCTCGTGCACGGCATTGACCGAGAGGCTCACCACATGGGCGAACAGGGCGGCTCGGCTGTCGCGGTCCCACCCGCTCAGGGTGTCCCAGAGCGCGACCGGCTCTTTCGGAAGCGCCTTGGCCCAGCTCTCATGCCGGATACGGATGGCCTCGGCCGAAACGCTGTCGTTGAGGCCAGGCGCCTGGGCGTTGAAGGACACGCTCTTGAGATCGAGTTCGAGGCAGCTGTCGGAGCCGTAGGCGTAGAAGGCCTTCAGCGTGAGGGCGTGGACCGCCGCGAGGAAGGCCACATCGGGCTGTTCGCCCAGCGCATGGCGCAGGCCGAGGGTGCGATGGGTGGTCAGCTCCGTGAGCAGCCGGTCGGAGATGGGGGTGAGGCCGTCCTCCTCCTCGGGCTCAGCGGAAGCATCGGACGTTACTGCCTCCTGTCGAGGTGCCGAGGTCACGTCGGTGGAGACTTCGGCCTTGGCGGAAGTGGCATGCTCCTCTTCGACCGGCACTTCGTCCTCCGGGCGGACATAGCCCCGCTCCACCCGGAGCTTGCCATCCTGTGCGATGCTGACGAAGGCGCCGGCGCGGCCGACCTCCGCCGGATCGAATGCGAGGGGGCGCGTATCAAAGGCCTCCAGCACAGCCTCGAGCTCACCGAGCCGCGCATCGACCTCCTCGGGAAGTTCGTCGGCATCGGCATGTTCTTCGGAGAGGCGATCATATGCGGCCTGGGCCGTCGCCCGAGCTGCCTCCTCCTCCCGGGTCCGCGGCGTCGGCTCACCCCGCAGCTGGCGCAGGCCGTAGGTGTGGCCATAGGCGAAGTCCGGCGCGACCTCGATCCATTTCCAGCCTTCGCTCCGGATCGCGTCGGCCTCGGCGGCGAGCTTCTCCGCCACCATGCGATCGACGAGGGTGACATCCTGCAGCCAGCCACCGTCGTCCCCCTGGAACAGGTCGCGCAGCACCGTGCCGCCGGCCGTCTCATAGGCCTCGATGCCGATGAACCGGGCCCGCTTGTCGCTGGCTCGGACGGCGCCCTCCGTCAGCATGCGCCGGATGACATAGGGCTGCTTGTCGTAAGCCTGGGCGAGACGCTCCAGCACCTGCTCCTGCCGCTCATGGTTGCCAGAGACGGTGAAGGCCATGAGCTGGTCAAGGGTGAGGCCATCCTCGGCATAGACGTCGAGCAGCTTCGGCGACACGGAGGCGAGCTTCAGCCGCTGCTTCACCACCGCGACCGAGACGAAGAAGGCAGCCGCGATCTCCTCCTCGGACTGGCCCTTCTCCCGCAAGGCGAGGAAAGCGCGGAACTGGTCGAGGGGATGGAGGGGAGCCCGCTGGACATTCTCGGCCAGCGAATCCTCCTCGGCGATACCGCCCTCCCGAACGATACAGGGCACGGGCGCGGTCCGGGCGAGGCGCTTGCGCTTCACCAGCAGTTCCAGCGCCCGGTAACGCCGTCCGCCGGCCGGAATCTCATAGATGCCGGTCTCGACGCCATCTACATCGACGACGGCGCGGACATTGAGGCCCTGGAGCAGGCCGCGCCGGGCGATATCCTCGGCGAGTTCCTCGATGGACACGCCCGCCTTCACCCGGCGGACGTTGGACTGGCTGAGCACCAGCTTGTTGAAGGGAATGTCGCGGGACGACGAAAGGGTGATCTTCTGAACAGCCGTGGCCATGGGATGCTTCTCCGCGACGGGCGGCCGGAGAACCTCTCTCTCAACCTCCAACCCGTCACGAAGCACGGCGCCGCCCTCTTCCTCTGAGGGCAGCGCCGCAGAACCGACGATCCGGAAAGCTGGAACCGCACGAAGCCGGAGACACGACAATCCGCATCTCCGGCTTTGCGGATATCAGGCGGCCCGGTCGAGGAGCTTCTTTGCCCGTGCCTCCAGATCGAGGCGGGCGTCCTGGTGCGGCTTGTCCCGCGCCACGGCGGTGATGCCCTGCACGAAGTCGAAGATGCTCTCGGGCTTCCGGCCCTCCTCGGCGAGCACGGTGTCGATCACCTTCTGCGTCTCCGACTTGGAGAAGCCCTTGCGACGCAGGAACTCGGTACGATCCTCGTCGGTGCGCGCCACGATGCGCTCGCGCGCCGCCCTGATTCCGTTGACGAAGGGCATGGGGGAGGAATTGGCGAACCGCTCGAGAGCCGGCGCTGCCTGATGGGCGAAGCGCGAGGCGGCATACTTGGAGTGGCGGATGGTGATCTCCTCGAAATCCTCCACGCCCCAGAGGTTGCGGTTCTGGCACACGGCCCGCAGATAGAAGCTGGCGATGCCCAGCGTCTTCGCCCCCACCTCCGAGTTCCAGCAATAGAAGCCCCGGAAGAACAAGTCGGGCGAGCCATCAGGCAGCCGCCCGGCCTCAATGGGGTTGAGATCGTCCACCAGGAACAGGAAGACGTCCCGGTCGGAGGCGTAGAGCGTGGTCGTGTCCTTCGTGATATCGACGCGGGGATTGTAGATGCCGGTTGACCAGTCGAGCACGCCCGGCACCTTCCAGCGGGTATCTCCGGTGCCGTTGCCGGCGATGCGGCGCACGGCGTCCACCAGCTCATGGTCATAGATGCGGCCATAGTCGGGACCTGTTACGGCGCGCAGTTCCGCCCGGCCGTTCTCCACCTCGAGTGTCTTCACCTGCTCGGCGCGGTGCGTCAGCAGACCATGTTGCAGGTTGATGCCGGCGAGTGGCGCGGGGAGCTGGCGCAGATAGGAGGCCGGTGCCCCGACGAGGCTTGCGAGCTGGCCGAAGCTCCAATGAGTCGGGGCAACAGGAGCGTCCGCCCCGGGTAGCGCGAGCATCAGCCGGTCCGGCGCCTCCCGGCTCGCCTCGACGCGGATGGCGGCGCTTTCCGCGGTCCGCGTCCGGCTCCGGTCGGACCGCCCGCGCACCGCTCCATACAGCTCAGACAGGGACAGATAGCGCTCGTCCGCCGGCCGGGAGAACCACTCGGAGGACACGCGGCCGATCCGCTCGCCACGGCTGGCATCCACCTTGTAACCGCACGCCGCATCGCGGTGTCCTTCGAGAACCTGAACCTCGATCATGGGACCAAACTCCACGACGGGTGCCGGGAGCCTCTCTCCCGATCCTCAACCCGTCATGGCAAACCCGGTCAAGCTCTCACTCTTTGACACTGTCGAGATGACTGGGGGTGTTTCCTCCGAAAAAGGGCTGAGCCCCAGCCGGGGGCTCATCTTGAATGCTGAGGAGGTCAGGCTCTCGCTTGCCCGCGCTGAACGAGAGCCGCCGAACGTCCGCCATGATAGCCGGCGACTTTCGTCGCGCTGCTTCCATTCCGCTTCCACACGGCACAGTCGAAGGCGATGGAAGCAGAAAACGCCCCGAAGGGCGCTTGCTAACTATCTGTTTTTCTTAGGAAAATTTGGAGCGGGCGAAGGGATTCGAACCCTCGACCCCAACCTTGGCAAGGTTGTGCTCTACCCCTGAGCTACACCCGCATCCATTTGCCGGCGAGACAGTGTGTCGGCGGCAGGTGCGGTTCTATAGAAAATGCCGGCGGCGAATGCAACACCCCTTTGCATTCTTTCTCCGCCGGCCTGTGGATGGCTTGGCCGCGGCGCCCCCGCAAAGCCTTGCAGCGCAAGGCCGCAATACCCCTCACTCGCGATGGATCGGGTCGATCCACTTCACCGCTTCCGGCTTCTCCACCGGCTCGATGTCGAGATTCACCACCACCGGGTCCTGGCCGGAGCGCACCAGCACGCATTCCAGCGTCTCGTCGGCGGAGGCGTTGATTTCCTGGTGGGGCACGAAGGGCGGCACGAAGATGAAGTCGCCCGGCCCGGCTTCGGCCACATATTCCAGATTCTCGCCCCAGCGCATGCGGGCGCGGCCCTTGACCACGTAGATGACGCTTTCGAGATCGCCGTGGTGGTGGGCGCCGGTCTTGGCGTCGGGGTGAATGTGGACGGTGCCGGCCCAGATCTTCTCGGCCCCGGCGCGGGCGCGGTTGATGGCGGTGGCGCGGTTCATGCCGGGGGTCTGGGCGGTATTGGGATCGAGGCTGTCGCCGGGGATCACCTGCACGCCGTCGGTGCGCCAGTCCTTGTGGTGGTGGTGGTGGTCGGAACCCATCTTTTCCTCCAGAGCGCGCCGGCGGCATTCGTCTCGCGAAACACGCTGCGAACCTTGCCGCGCCTCGCCTGCGAGGCTAGAACGGCGCCAACTTTCCCGCACCCCTTTTCAGGAGACGGCGGCCCATGGCCCCCTATCAGTACGCCTACCACATGCACGGCATGACCAAGACCTATGCCGGCGGCAAGAAGGTGCTCGACAACGTGCACCTCTCTTTCTACCCGGACGCCAAGATCGGCGTGCTGGGCAACAACGGCGCGGGCAAGTCCACCCTGCTGCGCATCATGGCCGGCATCGACAAGGATTTCACCGGTGAGGCGCGCCCGGCCGAGGGCGTGCGCGTGGGCTACCTGCCGCAGGAGCCGGCGCTCGATCCCACCAAGAACGTGCGGCAGAACGTTGAAGACGGGGTGGCCAAGCAGAAGGCCATTCTCGAGCGCTACAACGAACTCGCCATGAACTACTCGGACGAGACCGCGGACGAGATGACCCAGCTTCAGGACGAGATCGAGGCGCAGGGCCTCTGGGATCTCGATTCGAAGGTGGAGCAGGCCATGAACGCCCTCGGCTGCCCGCCGGACGACTGGGAGGTGACGCGCCTCTCGGGCGGCGAGCGTCGCCGCGTCGCGCTCTGCCGGCTGCTGCTGGAGCAGCCGGAGCTGCTGCTGCTCGACGAGCCCACCAACCATCTCGACGCCGAGACGGTGAACTGGCTGGAAGGGCACCTGCGCACCTATCCGGGCGCGATCCTGATCGTCACCCACGATCGCTACTTCCTCGACAACGTGACCGGCTGGATTCTGGAGCTGGATCGCGGCCGCGGCATTCCCTACGAGGGCAATTATTCCTCCTGGCTCGGCCAGAAGCAGAAGCGCCTTCAGCAGGAGGGCCGCGAGGACGAGGCCCGCCAGCGCGCCCTCTCCCGCGAGCAGGAGTGGATCGGCGCCTCGCCCAAGGCGCGCCAAGCCAAGAACAAGGCGCGTATCCAGCGCTACGAGGAGCTGCTGCAGCGCGCCTCCGAGCGCCAGCCCTCCGCCACCCAGATCGTCATCCCCGTGGCCGAGCGCCTGGGGCAGAACGTCATCGCCTTCGACCATCTCAGTAAGTCGTTCGGCGAGAAGATGCTCATCGACGATCTCTCCTTCAAGCTGCCGCCCGGCGGCATCGTCGGCGTCATCGGGCCGAACGGCGCGGGCAAGACCACGCTGTTCCGCATGATCACCGGGCAGGAGAAGCCGGATGGCGGCTCCATCGAGATCGGCGACTCGGTCAAGCTCGGCTATGTGGACCAGAGCCGCGACGCCCTCGATGACAAGAAGACCGTGTGGGAGGAAATCTCCGACGGCAACGAGGTGATCTACGTCGGCAAGAAGGAGATCCCCTCGCGCGCCTATTGCGCGGCCTTCAACTTCAAGGGCGGCGACCAGCAGAAGAAGGTGGGCATGCTCTCCGGCGGTGAGCGCAACCGCGTCCACCTCGCCAAGGTGCTCCAGCGCGGCGGCAACGTGCTGCTGCTTGACGAGCCCACCAACGACCTCGACGTGGACACCCTGCGCGCTCTGGAAGAGGCGCTGGAGGATTACGCCGGCTGCGCCGTCATCATCTCGCATGATCGCTTCTTCCTGGACCGCATCGCCACCCACATGCTCGCCTTCGAGGGCGACAGCCACGTGGAATGGTTCGAGGGCAACTTCGCGGACTACGAGGAAGACAAGAAGCGCCGCCTGGGCACGGACTCGGTGATCCCGAAGCGGATTCAGTACAAGAAGTTTTCGCGGTGAGGTGAGGGATGTGAGGGGAGGGGCGGCAGCCCCTCTCCGTGTTTAATTTAATGGCATGCGATTTAGCCCTTGGGGCCAACTATCACGCGAACTTTCAAATCATTTCCTGAGTTTTCAAGATCTCGTTCAAATCCGATTGGATTTCCAATTATCCCCTCGGGGTCGTATATGAAGCAAAAAAGTAGGCTGCAATCTGGATGTTGTCGATATCTTGCTATGTCAACTAATAGCTGAGCGCCGATTTCGGCGGGTTTAAGGGATGTGCGTGTTTTCTTTATTTCTATTACGATCTTCTCTTGCTTTAATAGAAAATCGACGCGAGAGGATCCTCCGGAGTTGCTTGGAGTCCATTCTTCCGGTCTGATGTCGTCGAAATGCATTTTCAAAAGTGCATGTATAAGATCTTGGACATCATATTCGTCTTCTATCGTCAGTGTATCGCGATCGGCGTGCCTAGATCTCAGCTGTCGTGCGACGGAGTGGAAGCGAAGGCAAATTCGCTCTATTATAGATATTGCATCAATTCGAAATTCGTCGAATTCTGATTCTGTTCCATAATATCGTATCTCATCCAGCATGGATGCCAAAATTGCTTCGGATTTTTTCAGCCCGCTATTGTATGCTCGCAGAAGTTCATCATCTTTTAGCGGAATTGAAAATACGCTTGGGTTGAAGTTGATGTCTGAAAATTCGCTGACATTGCGGCTTTTTTCGCCAAAAATCTTCTCTAGAGCGATTTCTGTATCCCGCTTCCATTTGATGAAGTCCTGACTGGCCCGAGAGCTATTTCTAAGGTCGGAGATGCAGGATTTTTGTCTCTCTATGATTTCAATGGCCTTGTTCCGATTCATTGCAATCTGGTTCCCTGACGTGCTGTGACTGAGTAAGGCCAAGTTGCACCGCCCCAGCTTGCCACCTTCTCCCCCATCTGCAAGCCCCCGCGCCCATACCACCCTCGCGCCCCAGCCGACTGCAACGGAGCGGTAGCGCAGTGGAAGGAGAGCCGGGGCCCAGTGCAACGGCCCGCTGCAGGCGCTTCTGAAACCCACCGCTCTCAGGTCTCGCCCGCTGCGCGGAAGTTCTGCGCTGGACCCCGGATCGGCGCTCCACCTGCGGTGTCGCTTGTCCGGGGAACGGCTCCGGCTGTGCCGTCGCGGGCGGGGAGCGCCGCCGCAATCCGGTTGAGCCGCCGCGCCGGGCGGGCCAAGATCGCGCGAACGATCCCTGCCGGAGATATCCGTGACTGAACCCGACCTCGACGCCCGCCGCTCGGCGCCTGCGACGCTCAAGAACCGCGGCCCCATCGGCGACCTGCTGCTGCCGTTGCTGCCGCGCGCCGGTACCGTGCTGGAGATCGCCAGCGGCACCGGCGAGCATGTGGTGCATTTCGCCCGCCGCGCGCCGCATCTCCTGTTCCAGCCGTCCGATCCCTCTCCCGCCGCCCGCGCCTCCATCGCCGCCTGGACCGCCGCCGAGGGCCTCGCCAACGTGCGCGCGCCCCTCGCCCTCGACGCGGCGGGGGAAGACTGGCCGGTGGGGAAGGTGGATGCGGTCGTCTGCATCAACATGATCCACATCAGCCCGTGGGAGGCGACGGTGGGCCTGATGCGCGGCGCCGGCGCCCGCCTGCCGGCGGACGGCATCCTCTTCACCTATGGCGCCTATGTGCGCGACGGGGTGGAGACGGCGCCGAGCAACGTTGCCTTTGATGCGGACCTCAGGCGTCAGGACCCGCGCTTCGGCCTGCGGCACCTCGCCGAGGTGGCAGGGGAGGCGGCGAAGCACGGCCTCGCTCTGGCTCGGGTGGAGGAAATGCCGGCGAACAACCTGTCGCTGGTGTTCCGGAAGGTCGCGACTGTTTCGCCGCGCGGTGTCCCTGTGCCATAGTCGGCGCCGGCGCTTGCCAGAGGCCGGGCCTGATTCTCCGGCCGACGCCCCCCTCCGGGGCCGCCCGCGCGGCGGCCTTCAAGGGGGCCCTTCAGCGTTCGAGGGACACACTCGCTCGGGGAGAACCATGGCGCGCGTCGTCGATCCGTTCATCAAGCTGTCCTCGCCCCGCATCTTCCTGGTGCGGATGCTGGTGTTCCTGGCCCTGTGCGCAGCGCTGGCGGCGGTGCTGCACCGGCAGATCGTCGCCGCCTTCCTCAACAATCCGGGGCTCAACGGCGTCATCTTCGGCGTGCTCGCCGTGGGCATCATCCTCGCGCTCCGGCAGGTGTCCCGCCTGTTCCCCGAGGTGGACTGGGTGAATTCCTTCCGCCTCGCCGATCCCGGGCTCGCGGTGTCGCGCCCGCCCACGCTGCTGGCGCCCATGGCCGCGCTGCTCGGCGAGCGGCTGGGGCGGATGAGCATCTCGCAGGCCACCATGCGCTCCATCCTCGATTCCATCGGCACCCGCCTGGACGAGAGCCGGGACATGGGGCGCTACCTCACGGGCCTGCTCGTGTTCCTCGGCCTGCTCGGCACCTTCTGGGGCCTCCTGGAGACCGTCTCCTCCATCGGCGCGGTCATCGGCGCGCTGCAGGTGGGGCCGGACGTGGGCTCCATCTTCGAGGACATGAAGAGCGGCCTCGCCGCCCCCCTCGGCGGCATGGGCACGGCCTTCTCCTCCTCGCTGTTCGGCCTTTCCGGCTCGCTGGTGCTGGGCTTCCTCGACCTTCAGGCGGGCCAGGCGCAGAACCGCTTCTATACGGACCTCGAGGACTGGCTCTCCACCACCGTGCGCGACCTCGACGACGGGCCGCGCGACCGGGCGCTCGCCGCCGACCGCGAGGCGGCCCCCCGCGTGCCCGCCGCCCCCGCTCCGGCACAGGTTGCCGC
>NZ_JAYRPE010000056.1:0-17910 GCF_041911315.1 Xanthobacter sp.
GACCAACACCTCCTATCTCGACCTCGACGCCATCGCCGACGCCACCTCCCGGCCTGAGGACGTGGTGGGCCTGCACTTCTTCGCCCCGGCCAACATCATGAAGCTGCTGGAGGTGGTCAAAGCCACCCACACCGCGCCGGATGTGCTGGCGACCGCCCTCGCTTTGGCGAAGCGCATGGGCAAGCAGCCGGTTGTTGCGGGCAATTGCGACGGCTTCATCGGTAACCGCATCTATGCGGTCTACCGGCGCCACGCGGAATATCTGGTGGAGGACGGGGCCGCGCCCGAACAGGTGGACGCGGCGCTGGAGGCCTTCGGCTTCGCCATGGGCATCTTCGCGGTGTCGGACATGTCGGGCCTCGACATCGCCTACGCCATGAGGAAGCGCCGGGCGGCGACGCGGGACCCGAACGAGCGCTACGTCTCCATCGCCGATACGCTGGTGGAGGCGGGTCGGCTGGGCCGCAAGACCCAAGGCGGCTGGTACGCCTACGATGCAAACGGCACCCGCACGCCTGACCCCGCCGTCATGCAGATCATCGCGGAGGCCCGCGCGGCCAAGGGCATTCAGCCGCGATCCTTCACGCCGGAGCAGATCCAGCTTCGGCTGCTCGCGGTGATGGCCAACGAAGGCGCGAAGGAACTCGCCGAGGGCATCGCGCTGCGGGCGTCCGACATCGACCTCGCCTTCGTCAACGGCTACGGCTTCCCGCGCCTGAAGGGCGGCCCCATGCACGCCGCCGATACCCTCGGCCTCGCCACCATCCTCACCGAGATCAAAGCCGCCCACGCCACCGGCGGCGCCGGCTCCGAACCCGCAGAACTCCTCGCCCAGCTCGTGGCCGAGGGCAGGACTTTCGCAGACTGGCTGAAGGCCTAAGCCACTTGCTGCCAATAAAAAACCCCGCCGCCGGCATGTGCCGGGCGGCGGGGCAGTCAGCGGGCCGCCACGGTCGGATCAGGCGGCACCGACAATGGTGATGGAGCACACGTTCTGCGCCGGCGCGCCGCCCAGATTGTGGGTGAGGGCGAGGCTCGGGTTTGCGAGCTGGCGTTCGCCGGCCTGTCCGGTCAGCTGGAGCCAGCATTCGTAGAGCATGCGCAGGCCGGACGCGCCCACGGGATGGCCGAAGCATTTCAGGCCGCCATCCACCTGGCTGGGCATGGCCCCATCCGCGTCGAAAGTGCCGTCCAGCATGCGTTTCCAGGCGGTGCCTTCGTCGGCGAGGCCGATGTCTTCCAGCGTCACCAGCTCGGTGATGGAGAAGCAGTCGTGTAGCTCGGTGAAGCTCAGCTGCGCGCGCGGATCGACGATGCCCGCCTCCGCATAGGCCCGCTTGGCGGCGATGCGGGCGGTGTGGACGTAGGAGCCGTTCCAGCCGCTGCTCTGCACCTCCCAGCCGTTGGAGGCGACGAGCTGGATGGCCTTCACCAGCACCGGCGTCTTGCCGAGGCTCCGCGCGATCTCCGGCGTGGTGACGATGGCGCAGGCGGCGCCGTCCGACACCGGGCAGCAGTCGAACAGGCCGAGCGGGTCGGCGACCAGTGGTGCATTTACCGCCTGCTCTACGGTGATGGCCTTGCGCAGATGGGCGTTCTTGTTCTTCACCGCATTGGCGTGGCTCTTCATGGAGGTGTGCCCCATGGCCCGCTTGAGGTCGCCGGCGGAGATGTTGTGGCGGGTGCCATAGGCCCGCGCCAGCTGGGCGAAGTTGCCGGGATTCGTGTGTGTCGGCAGATACATGGGCGCGAAGGTGCCGCGCGAGGCCGGGGGCAGGCCGGCAAAGCCGGTGTCCTTCAGCTTCTCGACACCCACCGCCAGAGCGATGTCCACCGCCCCCGACGCCACCGCATAGACGGCGCCGCGAAAGGCTTCCGTGCCGCCGGCGCAGAAGTTTTCCACGCGGGTGACGCCGATGTTCGGCAGGCGCAGCGCCTGGGCCATGGGGGTGCCGGCCTTGCCGGCGCCGATGTCGTCATAATGGGAGGAATACCAGGCCGCGCCGATCTGGTCGGGCGTAATGCCGGCATGGCCCAGCGCCTCCAGATAGGCTTCCGCCATCAGCTCTTCCTGCCCCACGTCCCAGCGCTCGCCGAAGCGCGAGCAGCCCATGCCGAGGATCGCGACCTTGTCCTTGATTCCGTTGGCCATTTTGTCGCCCTCCGGTCAGGCTGCGGCGGACGGCGCGGGGGCCGCGACCGCCTTCCAGAAATAGCGGCGGAAGCCGGTGCGCTCGTCCAGATCCTTGATGCGGAAGACGAAACGCACCGCGTCACCGGGCGAGAGGCGCTCCGCGTCGGGGTCGGTGAAATCCATCATCAGGCGGGCGCCGCCGGGGATGTCGATGAGACCGTAGCAATTGGGCGGGCTGCGGGAGAAGGCGAGGCGGTCGGCGGTGGCGGTGGCAACCGTGCCGCCGAGGTCCGCAAGGGGCCATGGCTGCTGGGTTTCCGCGAACAGGCCCGTCTCCGCGACGGCAAGGCGGGAAGGGGGAAACTGCACCTGTCCCGTCTCTGGGCTGCGGCTGCCGACGAAGCCCAGAAGGGCCTCGGCATTGCGATAGGCCGTGGTCAGCGCCTCATTGACCGGGAAGCGTCCGCGCAGGCCGCGCTCCCACGGCATGAGACCGCGAAAGATGGGGAGTTTCAGATAGTTGGGCTCGGCGATGCCATCCGCCAGCGCGGCCGAGGCGGCGGACGGGAAGGCGCTGATGGCGTCGGTCGCCTCCAGCACCAAAGCGGTCGCGCCCTGCCCGAACTGGGCGACCAGCACCCGCTCGCCGGGGCGCATGTCTTCCATGGCCCGTGCCAGCATGACGAGGGCGTGGGCCGCGCCGGTGTCTCCGCATTCCAGATCAAGGGGTTGCGCGAGTTTCGCGCGGGAGAGGCCGGCGGCCTGCGCCACCGCCTTGGCCGCGCCGGGGATGACGCAGGGGAGGGCGAAATGGTCGATGTCGGCGGCGGAAAGCTGCGCCTTTCCAAGGGCTTCCGCGATGGCGCGGGGCACGAGGTCGAGGAAGCCCTCTTCCCGCACCCAGCGCTCCTCCCAATCGGTCGTGAGCGGCCGGTCGGCGGCGCGGTAGCGCTCGATGAAAGGGGCGGAGAGGCTGGCCCCGCCGCGATAGGTGAGGAGGTTCGGCCCGCATCCGACGAGGGCGCTGACACCCCCATCCGCATAGCGCATTTCGGCGATGCCACCCGGGGTATTCAGCGGCATATCGGCGGCTGTCAGCAATGCCGGTTCGGCGGATTCGAGAGCTGCATGCAAAGCGAGCAGTCCGCACCGCATCGTACCTCCCACATCCTGCGTCCGGGTCGCCTCGGGGAGGCGAAGGGCGGCATGGACGAGGGCGGCCTGCTGCGGCTCGGCGAAGACCGGGGTGGTGGTGGCGAAGGTGAGGGCGCGGACAGCCGTTCGTGCCTCCGGAACCTGCGCGAGGCAGGCGCGGGCGGCGGCCACGGCCATGGTGATGGGGTCTTCGTCCCAATAGGCCAAAGTGCGGGTGCCGCGGGTCTCCCCACGGGGGCAGAGCCAGCCCATGGCGGCGGCCATGGCGGCGCGCTGGAGGCGCAGGCGCGGCAGATGGATTGCGAGTGCTGTGATGCCCGTCATGTGGTGCCCGTCTGTGCGGCCGGGGGAGGGGGCTTCACCGGCGTCCACGCGCCGAACGTCGGGGCCGACGGCGCGCGGGAAAGCCGATTGCCGCCCGCATTTCGGCAGTATAATAATCAGAACGTTCGGTCAATCAATATCCAGAACGGGGGACGCCATGGATCAGGAGCACATCTGCATCGTCGGGGCCGGGCAGGCCGCCGCCTCCCTCGCGCTGCGCCTGCGGCATGGCGGCTATTCCGGTGCGCTGACAATCTATGGCGACGAGCCGCATCCGCCCTATCAGCGTCCGCCGCTCTCCAAGGCCTATCTCAAGCGGGAGTGGACCGTGGACCGGCTCTATCTCCGCCCCGCCGAATTCTGGAGAGGCCTCGGCGTCGATGTGGTGACGGGCGCGCCTGTCACCGCGCTCGATCCGGTCGCCCGCACGCTGGAGGTGGGTGGGCGCAGTGTGGCGTGGACGAAGCTGGCGCTGGCCACCGGCACGCGTCCCCGCCCGCTGCCGCCGGAATTCTCCGGCCTGACAGGCATCTACGAGCTGCGCAGCCTCGCCGATGCGGACCGGCTGGAAGGCGAGATCCGCCCCGGCCGGCGGCTCCTCGTGCTCGGCGGCGGCTATGTGGGGCTGGAGACGGCGGCGGTGGCGGCGAAGGCCGGGCTCACCGTCACCGTGGTGGAGCGGGCCGCGCGCATTCTCGAGCGCGTCGCCTGCGCCGAGACCTCCGACGCCATCCGCGCGCTCCACGCGAGCCATGGCGTGCGCATCCTCGAAGGCCGCAGCGTGGCCGGGGTGGAGGCGCGGGATGGTGCTGTCGCCGCGGTGACGCTGGACGACGGCACGCGCGTGGAGGTGGATGCGGTGCTGGTGGGCATCGGCGTCCTGCCGCGCGACGAACTCGCCCGCGCGGCCGGCATCACCTGCGAGAACGGCATCGTGGTGGACGCGCCCGGCCGCACCTCGGCGCCCGGCATCTGGGCGGCGGGCGATTGTGCGTCCTTCCCTTTCCAGGGCCTGCCGACGCGGCTGGAAAGCGTGCAGAATGCGGTGGACCAGGCGGAATGCGCCGCCGACGACATGCTCGGCCACACCCGCGCCTATGCGCCGGTGCCGTGGTTCTGGTCCGACCAGTACGACATGAAGCTCCAGATCGTGGGCCTCAATCGCGGCTATGACGCGGTGCTGCGCCGCCGTTCGGAGCGGGGCGAATCGCTCTGGTATTTCCGCGACGGGCGGATGATCGCCGTGGACGCCCTCAACGATGCGCGCACCTACATGGCGGCGAAGAAGCTGCTGGAGGCGGGCGCGGTTCTGATGCTGGACGAGGTGGCGGCGGAGGGGTTCGACCCGGTGGCGCGGATGAAGCGGCCGGCGGCGTGAGGGGGGGTGCTGTCATGGCCGGGCTTGTCCCGGCCATCCACGTCGGGCCGATAGTGCCAGTCATGGAAATTGGCGCCCGGCCGCACCACGTGGATGCCCGGGACGAGCCCGGGCATGACGGCTTGTGCGAAACCCTCGGTCCCTTCGGCGAGCCTCACTCCTTCGCGCCGCGCCCCTCATGCCGGCTCCCATGCCGCCCCTCCGGCTTGGCGTGCGCCGTGCCGCCGTTCGCCGGCGCGGGGGCGTTGGAATAGCCCTTCACGAAGAGGTCCACCGTGCGGTCGGCCAGCTCGTTGGGCGTCACGGCGCCGTCGGCGTGGTACCACGTATAGGTCCAGTTGATCATGCCGAAGAACAGCATGGTGTCCACGTGGGCGGTGCTGGAATGGGCGAGGTCCGGCCGCAGCTGCAACAGGATGTCCCGGACATAGGCGATCAGCTCGCGCTGCTTGGCCACCAGCACCTTGCGCGTCTCGGGCGCGAGGAACTCGGCACAGGTGAGCAGGGCCACATGCTGGTCCCGCGAGACGGAATAGACATCGAGGAACAGGCGGGTGAGCTGGCGGAAGCGCTCCTCCGGGTCCTGATAGCCGTAGAGGGTCTGCCGGCACTTCATGAGGAGGCTTTCCACATGCGAGGTCAGCATGTCGGAAAGGATCGCCTCCTTGGAGGTGAAATAGTGATAGAGCCGGGACTTGGAGCACTCGCACGCCTCGGCGATGTCGCCGATGGAGGTGGCCGCATAGCCGCGCTGCGCGAACACGGACGCCGCCCGCTCGAGGATGGTGTCGTGAATGTTGTCGTATTCGGCTGAGCGCGTTCTCGCCACGGCGGCCACACCTGCAAGAATGTTCCGATCATTCGGTCTATAAGCGCATGGGGCGGCGGTGCCAAGGGCGGCTGGCGCGGGAGGGGTCTGTCTGAAGCCGTTCAAAAGCGCGCGAAGGACGGGGCGTGGCTTATCCTTCGGGTAGAATAAGCGTGCGGCCTCTTCCCGCCGTCATGGCCGGGCTTGTCCCGGCCATCCACGTCGAGCCGATTTCACGGGTGTTTCAGACCTGTTTCCGGCCCGACCACGTGGATGCCCGGGACAGGCCCGGGCATGACGGCTGCACGGGATCTCCGGGCCTTCCCCCACCCCGCCGCCGCAGGTGCCTTCCCCGCCTTCCCCATGGTAGCCTCGCCGGGCATCTCGGCGTGGAGGTTGATGCAGATCAAAATCGCCGTTTACATAGACCATCCGTTCGGTCTATTAATTCGCCAACCGGGAGCGGCCACAAGAGCCGCGTGTTTCAACGGTCGGATGGGGGAGGAGCCACATGCAGCATCCTGAGGTGGAGTCGCTCGATCGCGACGGTATTCTGAAGCTCCAGCGCGAGGGCCTTGCCGGCCTCGGCGCGCGTCTGGCGCAATGCGACACCTGGAAGGCCCATTTCGCGCAGGCCGGCATGAAGCCGGAGGACCTTGCCTCCGAGGACGGCCTCGCCAACGCGCCCTTCATGGACAAGTCGCTGCTGCGCGACCTCTACCCCTTCCCCTTCCTCACCGTGCCCATGGACAAGGTGGAGCGCTTCGTCGCGACGTCAGGCACCACCGGCCTGCCGGTGACCTTCGGCATGACGAAGAACGACCTGCACAGCCTGCTGCCGTCGCAGATGGCGCGCCTGCTCACTGCCGCCGGCGTGAAGCCGGGCTTCCGCGCCTATCAGGGCTATGGCTACGGCCTGTGGATCGGCGGCCCGGCGCTGGATGCCGGCTTCTCCGCCGTGGGCTGCACCAATTTCCCCATCGGCCCCGGCCGCGGCGAGCTGGCCGCCCGCTGGCTGCGCGACCACGCCTATGACGTCGCCTCCATGTCGCCCTTGTGGCTGATGACCTTGGTGCAGGCGGCCAAGCACCAGGGCATCAACCCGCGCACGGACTGGACGCTGAAGGTCGCCATTCTCGGCGGCCAGTCGGTCTCGGCCGAGTTCCGCGCGCAGCTGGAAGCCGAGATGCCCGAGGGCTTCATGAGCCACAACATCTACGGCACCACGGAAGCCGGCGGGCCGATCCTCGCCATCTCCACGCCCTTCACCCACGCCGACGACGAATTGCAGCTCCTCAACGAGGATACGGTGATCGTCGAGATCCTCGATCCCAAGACCATGAAGCCGGTGTCCGAGGGCGAGGTGGGCGAGATCGTCATCACCACCCTGCGCAAGGAAGCATCCCCGGTGGTGCGCTGGCGCACGCGCGACCTCGTGCGGCTCTCCCCGCGTCCCTATGACTGCCCCTCGGGCCGGCGCGGCATGCGCAAGATAGGCAGGATCATCGGGCGCACCGACGACATGATCAAGTTCAAGGGCGTCATCGTTTTCCCGTCCCAGATCGAGGACGTGATCGCCGGCATTCCCGGCCTCGCCAAGGAAGCCTGGCAGATCTACGTGGACAAGGAAGCCACCACCATCGGCAAGATGACCGTGGCGGTGGAGGCGGTCGCCGCCTCGCAGCGTCCGGGCGAGGATGCGGCGGCCGACGTGCGGCGCGAGATCAAGGCCCGCCTCGGCATCAACGTGAACGTGGAGTGCCACCCGGAAGGGGAGCTGCCGCGCTACGAGGCCAAGGCCACGCGCGTGCTGCACCGGCCCGAAGCGACCCACTGAGGCCGTCTTGACCGAGGCCCTTCCCATGGACGCACCCGCCTTCGAGCGGGTGCGTGCGCGCATCGCCGCCGCCACCTCCGCCTGGGCGGCGGGGATGACGCTGGCCGAGATCCGCGACAGCTTCGAGGCCTTCCTCGGGGCGGGCGAGGGTGCGCCGGAGGTGGTGCGCACGCCGCTCCCCCTCGCCGGCCTGCCCGCCTGCGCCTTCGACGCGCCGGGGGGCGATGCCGCCCGCGTGCTGCTCTATTGCCACGGCGGCGGCTTCCAGATCGGCTCCATCCGCTCCCATGCGGGGCTGATGGCGCGGATCGCGGCGGCGAGCGGGGTGCGGGTGATTGGCTTCGACTATCGCCTCGCCCCCGAGCACCGCTTTCCGGCGGCGCATGACGACGCTTTCGCCGTCTATCGCGCGCTGGTGGAGGCGGGGGAAACGCCGCTCGCGCTGGTGGGGGATTCCGCCGGCGGGGCGCTGGCGCTGGGCACGGTGATGCGCGCGCGGAATGCGGGATTGCCGTTGCCAAAGGCGCTGGGGCTGCTTTCGCCGTGGCTCGATCTCACCATGGGCGGGGAGAGCTACACGGCGCTGGCGGACAAGGACATCTTCTCCCGCCCCGAGCAATTGAAGGCCATGGCGCGCACCTATCTCGGCCGCGACAACCGGCCGGACGATCCCGCCGCCTCGCCGGTGCTCGGCGATCTTTCCGGCCTGCCGCCGATGCTGGTCCATGCGGGTGGGCACGACATCACGCTCGACGACAGCCACCTCCTCGCCCGCCGCGCGGCGGAACAGGGTGGGCGGGTGGCGGTCGAGGTGTTCCCCGGCATGTGCCACCATTTCCAGGTGTTCGAGGAGCTGCCCGAGGCGGCCCAATCCCTCGCGCGCATCGGCGCCTTCCTGCGCGCGCTCTGACCCCCGGCCCTCCTCCCGACGGCTGGACCCTCGTCCGCGTCGCCAGAGCCGGGCCCACTCGCCGGCCTCCCGCCACCGCCGGGAGGCCGGTTTTTTCGTGGGTTTGACGCTTTGTGCGGGCTTTCCTCACCGCCCGTCATGACGGCTGGTGCGTGGGGCCGTCGTCCGAACGAGGTCGCGGATTCAGCTCAATCCAGCCGCGCCGGATCGAGCCCCCAGCCGGCGAGGATGGCCCGTCCGTCCGCCCCCGGTGCCGCCGGTCCGTGGGCGACCGCGGACGGCGTGGCGGAGAAGCGGGGGGCGGGGGCGGGCTGGGTGACGCCGTCCACGGTGACGAACGCCCCGCGCGCCTGCGCATGGGGATGGGCGGCGGCCTCGTCCCAGTCGAGGATGGGGGTGACGCAGGCGTCCGTGCCGGCGAACAAGTCCGCCCAGTGGTCGCGCGGCTCACTGAGGAACAGCGCGGCGAGGCGCGCGCGCAGCTTGCCCCAGGAGGCGGGATCGGCGGCGTGGGTGAAGTCGGCGGCGTCCAGACCCAGCCGCTCGAGGAGGATGCGGTGGAAGCGGCCCTCCACCGGCGCCACGGCGAGGAACTTCCCGTCCGCGCAGGCATAGGTGCCGTAGAAATAGGCCCCGCCATCCAGCAGGTTCGCCGCGCGCGCATTGCTCCACATCCCGCCGGCGCGGAAGCCCCAGAACAGCGCGGCGAGGAGGGAGGCGCCGTCCGTCATGGCCGCGTCCACCACCTGGCCCTGCCCGCTGGTCTTGGCGGCGAGCAGCGCCGCCACCATGCCGAACGCCATCAGCATCCCCCCGCCGCCGAAATCGGCCACGAGGTTGAGCGGCACGGGCGGCGGCGCATCAGCCGGGCCGATGGCTGCCAGCGCGCCGGTCAATCCGAGATAATTGAGATCGTGCCCGGCCGCGTCCTTCAGCGGCCCCTCCTGCCCCCAGCCGGTCATGCGGCCGTAGACGAGGCGTGGATGGGCGGCAAGGCACGGCTCGGGCCCGAGGCCGAGGCGCTCCATGACACCCGGCCGGAAGCCCTCGATGAGGCCGTCCGCGCGGGCGATGAGATCGCGCATCGCGCCGAGGTCGCCCTCGGCCTTGAGGTCGAGGGCGATGGAGCGGCGGCCGCGCGCCAGCACGTCGAAGCGCGTGTTCATGAGCGGGATGTCCGCCCGCGCGCCCTTCTGGTGGATGCGGATGACCTCCGCTCCCGCATCCGCCAGCATCATGGCGGCGAAGGGGGCGGGGCCGAGGCCCACCATCTCGACGATGCGCAGTCCCGAAAGCGGACCCGGCATCGCCCTCAGCCCTGGCTGGCGGGCAGGTGGACGACGAGGCCGTCCAGCGCCGGCGCCACCTTCACCTGGCAGGAGAGGCGGGAGGTGTCGCGCACGTCCTCGGCGAATTCGAGCATGTCGCGTTCCATGCCGGTGGCTTCGCCGACGGTGGCGGACCATGCGGGGTCCACATGCACATGGCAGGTGGCGCAGGAGCAGGCACCGCCGCACTCGGCGACGATGCCGGGCACATTGGCGCGGCGGGCGCATTCCATGACGGAGAGCCCGTCATCCGCATCGATCTCGATGCGCTCGGCGGCGGGGGTGACGAAGACGATGCGGGTCATGGGGGGCTTCCAGTGTCTTGGTCTTGCTTCACGAAAATCAGGCGCCGCAGCCCATGCCGCCGGACACGCCCAGCACCTCGCCGGTGACGAAGGAGGCGCCGGGCGAGGCGAGGAAGGCCACCGCCGCCGCCACCTCCTCCGGCTCGCCCATGCGGCGCAGGAGGGTGAGGGCGGCCATGTCGGCGAGGATCTTCTCGCCCACCTCCGCCACCGCCCGCTCCACCATGGGGGTGCGGATGGGGCCGGGCGCGACGGCGTTCGCTGTGATGCCGTAGCGGGCATTCTCGCGGGCGATGGAGCGGGTGAAGCCGATGAGCCCGGCCTTGGCGGCGGCATAGACCGCCCCGCCCTTGGAGCCCAGCCGCCCGGCTTCGGAGGCCACGTTCACCAGCCGCCCGTAGCGGGCCGCCTGCATGGCGGGCAGCGCGAGGCGGGTGAAGAGGAAGGCGGTTTCCAGGTTCACCGAGAGCAGGAAGCGCCAGTCGTCCACGGTGGTGTCGGTGAAGAAGGCGTGCTGGTCGGCGCCGATATTGTTCACCAGCACGTCGAACGGGCCGTGGGCGGCGAACAGCGCCTGCGCGGCCGCCGCGTCCGTCCCGTCCATATGGACGAAGGTGGTGCCGGTTTCCGCCGCGAGCGCGGTGCCGGCGGTGGCATCGCGATCGCAGAAGGTCACGGCCATGCCGTCCGCGCCGAGCTGGCGGACGATGGCGGCGCCGATGCCGGCACCGCCTCCCGTGACGAGCGCCCGGCGCGGGGTGTTCGGCGCGGTCATCGGCCGGTGAAGACGGGCTTGCGCTTCTCGATCACCGCCGCGAGGCCTTCCCGGCTGTCGGCGGTGAAGGAGAGTTCGGAGACGGTGCGCGCCTCCTCCGGCAAGGCGCGCTCCACGTCCAGCGCGTTCCACAACAGGCGCTTGGTGGCGGCCATGGCGAGGGGCGCGCCAGCGGCGTAGAAGCGCGCGGCCTTGCCGGCTTCCTCGGTGAGCGCGTCGTCCGGCACGCACTTGGTGATGAGGCCGATGGACTGCGCCTCCTCGGCACTCACCACGCGGTTGGAGAGCATGATTTCCGCCGCGCGGCGGAAGCCCACGAGATGGGGCAGGATGACCGAGGCGCCGGCATCCGGCGCCATGCCCACCCGCGTCGCGCCGGCCATGAACTTGGCGCCCGCGCCGGCGATCACGATGTCGGAGGCGCAGACGAGGCCGAGCCCGCCGCCGCCCGCCGCATAGCCGTGCACCTCGGTGACGACGATGGCCTTCAGGCGGATGAGGGCGCCGATGGCGACCTGGAGATAGGCCGTCACCTCGCGCAGGAAATCGCCCAGCGCCTCGCCCTTGGAGGCGAACTCGCGCACGTCGCCGCCGGCGCAGAAATTGGCGCCCGCGCCGCGCAGATGCACCACCCGCACATGGGCGGAGCGATGCACCACCATGATGGCCTTGTAGAGCGCCTGCATCAGCTCGATGTTCATACCGTTGGCCGAGCCGGGGCGGTTGAGCGTGAGGGTCGCGACGCCATCGGCATAATCGAGCAGGACGGGGCCTTCGGCGATCCAGCTTTCGGGGGCGGGGCTGCTGTGTGGGGTGCTGTGTGTCATGGGTGCCTCTGGGGGCGGGAGGGGAGGGCGCGGCTTGAGCGGCCTTCGCCGACCGTCATGGCCGGGCTTGTCCCGGCCATCCACGTGGCTCGGCCGGAAATAGTTCTGCGGACAATCGCGCTATCGGTCCGACGTGGATGCCCGGCACAAGGCCGGGCATGACGGCGCGAGGGGGCCGCCGCTCACACCAGGAACGACAGCGTGTAGATCGGCTTGTTGTTGTTCACGAGGCAGATCTTCTTGCGCACCAGGCGGAAGCCGTCGTCCGTCATGCGCAGGCGGTAGGTGTTGCGCGCCGCCCAGAGGGTGTCGCCGCGCAAATTGTCCTCGTAGATGAGGACGTTGGCGCGCACGTCCACCTCGGGGCCGCGCACCTCGGCGATCTCGATGTTGGAGATCACGCGGGCCAGCTCCGAGCGCGGCGTCTGGGTGTGGCGACGGCCGGTCTTGAGCTGGCGGATGCGCACGCCGATGCGCGAGCGGTTGTCGTAGAGCACCGACATTTCCTTCTCGGGGTCGGTGTCATCGCCATTGGCCGGGACCCAGTAGATGGCGTCGTCGGTCCAGAGCGCCTCCCACCCGTCGTAATCGTGGGTGTCGGCGAGGCGGGCCTCCAGATAGAGGAACTGTGCCACCTGATGGTTGAGCGTCGCCGGCTCGAGCTTGCCGAGGTCGGGGGCGGAGGCGTCCGCGAAGGAATGGGCGAGGGCGGTCATCAGCGGGCCTCCGTCATCAGGTTCAGATAGTGGCGCCAGATGCCGCGCTGCGGCGTCTCGTCGGTGGAATGGGCGATGCGGAAGCCGTTCTCGTCGAGGCGCTCGCGGTGCAGGCCGCGAGAGAGCACCAGCCATTCGGGATCGAGGATCTGCGCGCCGCGATGGTTGCGCTCGTACATCTCGGTATCGTCGGCGAGCAGCAGGCCGGCGGGGCCCACCGAGCCCATGGTCTGCTGGCGCAGGCGGCGGTTGATGTCCGGCGCGCCCTTGAACTGCACGGCGGTGACATGCTGGATGGTCTCGTCCACCGCCACCGGCTGGAGCACGAAGATCTGGATCTCGGCGATGAAGAGGTTCGGGAAGATCATGACGTGGGGCGAGCCGTCGATCATGATCTCGCGCGCCCGCTCCTCGCCGTAGGCCGCGTTCATGCTCTTCACATAGTCGGGCAGACGCTCCGGCGTGGTGCCGAACCACTGGAGCGGCTTGTCGTGCTTGCGCCATTCGGGGCGCAGGTCGAACTCGGTGTGGCCGTTGCCATAGTCGCGGGTGAGGGCAGTCGAATCCGCGCCGTAGAGGCTGCCGATGCCGGAGCTGGTCACCTGGAACACCGAGCCGTGGACGAAGCCGGGGTGGTAGCCGTCCGTCTCGTTCTCCAGCATGAACTTCCAGTTGGCCTTGGTGCGGTGCTGGAGGAAGCCCGCCGTCAGCTCCAGCTCGCCGGTGGGCGAGTTGTCGAGCAGCTGGTCGAGGGCCGCCTTGGCGCCGCCGAGATGCTCTTCCAGCGAGATGCCCTCGGCCGCCATGGAGCCGAAGACGAAGCCGCGATAGATGGAGATGCGCGGCACCTTGCCGAGGTTCAGCCCCGCCTTGCTCTGGCCCTCATAGCCCTCCGGCAGGGCATAGCCCATGAGGTCGCCGGTGTTGGAGAAGGTCCAGGAGTGATAGGGACAGGTGAAGCTGGTGCGGTTGCCCTTCTGGTAGGCGCACAGCTGGTTGCCGCGATGGGGGCACTTGTTGAGCAGGAGGCGGACCTCGCCTTCCCGGTCCCGCACCATCAGCACCGGCATGGGGCCGATGGACTTGGTGACGTAATCGTTCTTGTTGGGAATTTCGCTGGTATGGCCCACATAGACCCAGGTCTTGTACCAGATCTTCTCCAGCTCTTCCTGGAAGATGGCGGGATCATAATAAAGACGGCTGTTGATGCGCGCGGGCTCGATGAGCGCGCGATAGTCGTGGGCCTGTGCGGCCTCGGACACGGCGGCGTGCGGCATGGCGGTCCACCCCTGATGCGACGTTGGATTGTCGGATAATTCATCGAACGATCGATCTAAGTATTCTCGCGTTCCTTGAGCCATGTCAAGCGGCGTCCTGCGACCGGCCGACGCAAATTCTTTCCGCGTCCGCCGCTGAGAGACCGCCCAAAGGCGCGCTTAACGCCCTGAAAGACCCAAAAATTTCCGCCCGGCTGACGTTGCGTTGAAGTGCTCAAGATTCTGGTGGAAATGCGAACGGATCTGAATTAAAAAGACCGAACGATCTAACGATAATAGATCGAAGCGTGATGCCCCCTCGCTTTCTCCCGCAGGCTTGTCTCCTCAGGCTTGTCCGCGGTGGCGACGGCTCGGCGGCGTCACCCATCAATTCTGGGGAGGACACATGAAGAGCATTGTCACGGGCGCCCTCGCGCTGGCCCTCATGGCCACCGCCGCCACCACCGCCGCGACCACCACCGCCCTCGCCGACATCAAGATCGGCGCCGTGGTCTCCGAGACGGGACCGGCCTCCTCCCTCGGCGATCCCGAGGCCAAGACCATCCGCATGATGGTGGAGGAGCTGAACGCCAAGGGCGGCATCAAGGGCGAGAAGGCCAAGCTCGTTCTCTATGACGACGGCGGCGACCCCTCCAAGGCCAAGACCTTCGCCACCCGCCTCGTGGAAGACGACGGCGTCGTCGCCATGGTCGGCGGCACCACCACCGGCACCTCGCTCGCCATCCTCGCCGTGGCGGAGGAGAGCAAGGTGCCCTTCATCTCGCTGGCCGGCGCCATCGAGATCATCGATCCGGTGAAGCCCTTCACCTTCAAGACCCCGCACACCGACCGCATGGCGTGCCAGAAGATCTTCGACGACATGAAGTCGCGCGGCCTGACGAAGATCGGCCTCATCTCCGGCACCGACGGCTTCGGCGCCTCCATGCGCACCCAGTGCATCGCGGTGGCCAAGACCTCCGGCATCGAGATCGTCGCCGACGAGACCTATGGCCCGAAGGATGCGGACATGACCCCGCAGCTCACCAACATCCGCAACAAGCCGGGCATCCAGGCGGTGCTCAACACCGGCTTCGGCCAGGGGCCGGCCACCATCACCCGCAACTATGCGCAGCTGGGCATCACCCTGCCGCTCTACCAGTCCCACGGCGTCGCTTCCAACGCCTTCATCGAGCTGTCCGGCGCCAAGAATGCCGAGGGCGTGCGCCTGCCCGGCACCGCGCTGCTCGTGGGCGAGCTGCTCGACCCCAAGGACCCGCAGAAGAATGTGGTGCTGGCCTACAAGGCGAGCTTCGAGAAGGCGGCCGGCGGCGCGCCGGTCTCCACCTTCGGCGGCTATGCCCATGACGCCATGCGCATCCTCACCGAGGCGCTGGCCAAGGCGCCGTCCGCCAAGCCCGCCGCCATCCGCGATGCCATCGAGGGCACCACGGGCCTCGTCGGCACCACCGGCACCTACAATTACGCGAAGACTGATCATCTCGGCCTCGATCTCTCCGCCTTCCGCATGCTGGAAATCAGCAACGGCGGCTGGAAGCTGGTGAAGTAGAGGGGCCTGCCCGGTCCTTCGGTCCGCCGGTCTTCCGCCACCGGTCCACGGCCGCCGTCAGGGGCGGCCGTGGGCTCCCTCACCAAAGACAAGCCGCCCCCGCCGGATGCGCCGCACCCGGCGGCACGGCGCGGCACCCCTTCCACACAGCGTGAGGCGGCCTGCCGGTATCCACCCGGCGCCGTCTCGAACCGCCCGCGGGGAGCGAGCGCATGTCCGATCTGCTGCAATTCCTGGTGTCCGGGGTCACGGTGGGCGCGGTCTATGCCCTCGTCGCCCTCGGCTTCACCATCATCTACAACGCCTCCGACGTGGTGAACTTCGCCCAGGGCGAGTTCGTGATGCTGGGCGGCATGATCAGCGTCGCCGGCGTCGCCGCCGGGCTGCCCTTGCCGCTCGCGGCGCTCATCGCCATCGCGCTCACGGCGGCCATCGGCGTGGCGCTGAACACCTTCGCCATCGAGCCGGCGCGCGGCGCGCCCGTGGTGTCGCTCATCATCATCACCATCGGCGCCTCCATCTTCATCCGGGGCGTCACCCAGATCGTGCTCGACAAGGGCACCCACCGGCTGCCCTCCTTCTCCGGCGACGATCCCATCCATGTGCTGGGCGCCACCGTGCTGCCGCAGAGCCTGTGGGTGGTGGCGGGGGCGGTGGCCATCTTCGTGGCGCTGTGGCTGTTCTTCACCCGCACGCTCACCGGCCGCGCGGTGCTCGCCACCTCCAACAATCGCCTCGCGGCGCAGCTCGTGGGCATCAACACGCGCTTCGTGATGACGCTGTCCTTCGCCCTCTCCGCCGCCATCGGCGCGCTGGCGGGCGTGCTCATCACCCCCATCCTGCCCACCAGCTTCGAGATCGGCATCTCGCTGGCGCTGAAGGGCTTCGCCGCCGCCATGCTGGGCGGCATGGGCAACCCCAAGGGGGCGCTGGCGGGCGGGCTGCTGCTCGGCCTCATGGAGGCGCTGACGGCGGGCTACATCTCCTCCCACTATAAGGATGCGGTGGCCTTCTTCGTCATCCTCGCCGTGCTGTTCGCCTTCCCGCGCGGCCTCTACGGCAGCAATCCGGTGGAGCGCGTGTGACCATGCGGCTCTCCCCGAAGCAGTCCACCCTGCTGGTGCTGGCGGTGCTGATGATCGCCAGTCCCTTCTTCTTCCCGTCGAACTATTACTACCGCGTCGGCTCGCTGGTCTTCGTCAATTCCATCGCGGTGGTGGGCATCGTCATCCTCACCGGCTATGCCGGCCAGATCAGCCTCGGCCATGCCGGCTTCCTCGGCATCGGTGGCTATGCCTGTGCGCTGCTGCCGGCGCATTTCGGCCTGCCTCCGGCGCTGGCGGTGGTGGCCGGCGCGGCGATTTCCGGCGCCATCGCCTATGTCGTGGGCCGGCCCATCCTGAAGCTGAAGGGCTATTACCTCGCGGTGGCGACGCTAGGCTTCGGCGTGCTGGTGTCCATGGTGCTCGCCAATGAAGGCTGGCTGACGGGCGGGCCGGACGGCATCAAGGTGCCCGATCCCGGCCTGCGCGCGCTGCTGGAGCAGGTGGGTATCGAACTCACCAACCCGCAATTCTGGTACGCCTTCTGCGGCCTCGTGCTGTTCATCGGCGCGTGGCTCGCGCTGAACCTGCGCGAAAGCCCCACCGGCCGGGCGCTGCGGGCGCTGCACGGCTCGGAGGTGGCGGCGCGCACGGCGGGCATCGACATCGCGAAGGCGAAGCTGAACGCCTTCGTCATCTCCGCCGTCTATGCCTCCGTCGCCGGCTCCCTGCTGGCCTTGCAGAACCGGCTCATCACGCCCGATGTGGCGGGCTTCATGCACTCCATCGAGCTTGTCACCATGGCGGTGCTGGGCGGGGCGGGCTCGGTGCTGGGCGGCATCTTCGGCGCGGCGCTGCTCACCCTGCTGCCGCAGGTGCTCACCGTGCTGCAGGATTACGAGCACGTGGTGCTGGGCCTCGTGATGATGGGGGTGATGATCTTCCTGCCGGCGGGGCTCATCCCCAGCGCCCGGCGCCTGCTGCGGGGGAGGGGGGAATGAGCCTTTTGCAAGTGGAAGGCCTCGGCATCTCCTTCGGCGGCGTCACGGCGGTCAACGACGTGTCCTTCGCGCTGGATCAGGGCAAGATCGTCTCGGTCATCGGCCCCAACGGGGCGGGCAAGACCACGCTCTTCAACATGATCTCCGGCGTCTATCTGCCCAAATCCGGCAAGGTGCGCCTCGACGGCGAGGACGTGACCGGCCTGCGGCCCGACCTGCTGGCGGTGCGCGGCATGTCGCGCACCTTCCAGAACCTCCAGATCTTCCAGGAGATGAGCGTTCTGGAGAACGTCATCGTCGGCTTCCATATGCACGAGCGCGGGCCGGTGCTAGCCGATCTGTTCGCCCTTCCCGGCTCGCGCAAGCGGGCGCGGGCGGCGGCCAACACCATCCTCTCGCGTATCGCGGCCGAGGAAGAGGCGCGCACAATTCGCGAGATCCGGGCGCCGGCTCTCGGCGACAGGCAGCTTTCCGAGGTGGGCGAGCGCTTCGGCGCGCAGCATTTCCAGCGCGCGGATGCCGATGCGCAGGTGCTGGTCCACGCGC
>NZ_JAYRPE010000057.1:0-65992 GCF_041911315.1 Xanthobacter sp.
GATCGAACGGACTATTCCGATGTCAATTTTATTGACGTTGAAACCCTCGATCATACTGAACACTCACGGCGCATTGGCATCATGCTCGACCTTGGGTTCGAGCAGTGGACGGTCCACGAGCGCATCACCCCCATCCGGGGTACCGGAGGATTTCAGCATCATTCCTCCCCGCTCCTAATCCACCGTGATGTTGGCGTTGCGGACGATGAACGGACCGCGCAAATCCTAGGCGTGTTCGCTAGCCGGAACTACGTGCTGCCCGGTTTTCGCCACCTCTCCGCATTCGACTTTTGGAACGAGCGCTGGTGTGAGGAATTCGTTGTCCTCGGCCGCGCGCGCATCAGCGTCGAGCAGATGCTGCGATGGGCACGTCCCCGCAAGCCTGAACTCGACCAGATCGCGGCGCAATTCGACAAGGCGGCCCGCGCCGTCGCGCTCAAGAGGCAGAAGGCGCGCTCACATCTCCGCTTCCGCCAATCTCAATGCGTGGTGGCATGATGGGCTGCGTTCTCCACCCACCTTTCGATCCGGCCACGATCCAAACCAACTCCAAGCTCGCCTTGGCGCTGGCGCCCTCACTTGCGGTTTTCCCGTGCGATGACACCAAGCAGCCGATCCATGGCACGCCATGGAAGTCGGCCCGACCCGGCCAGACCGACCGGGTGCAGCGGTGGTGGGCGGCCCATCCCGACGCCATGCCCGGCATTCACCTGGGCGCGGTCGGCCTGATCGTGATGGACGCGGACGGCGCCGAGGGCATCGCCGCCTTCGAGCGGATCGCAGAGCAGCATGGTGGCGTGCCCGAATGCCCCATGGTGGACACGCCCTCGGGCGGCCGGCACTACTATTTCCGCCAGCGCTCAGGCGAAGCGCTGGGCAACAGCCGGGGTTCGCTGCCGCCCAAGAGCGAGTGCACGATCGATGTGCGCGGAGATGGCGGCTATGTGATCGCCCCCGACGCCACGCGTGATGACGGGGTATATCTCTTCCCGGACGGTGATCCGCTCGACATTCTGCATGCCCCCGAGCTGCCGGACTGGCTGCACGCAATCCTCACCGGAAAGCACGAGGAAATCACCCCTGAGCCCTTGCCGCAGAAGGCGGAGCCGGCGCCGAAGCCCTCAAAGGAAATCACCCCCGGCGCCGTCCGCACGCTCGACATGGGCCATCCTCGTCTTCGCGCGTGGGTGGAGAGCGCATTCGACGCCGAGATCAGGGCGCTGGTGCAATGCGGGCAGGGCGGCCGGAACAATCAGCTCAACACCTCCGCATTCGCCGTCTTCCAGCTCGTCGCTGCAGGGTGGATTGCTGCGGACGTGGCTCATGGCGCGCTCGTGCAGGCGGCAGAGGCATGCGGGCTCGTGAAGGATGACGGTCGCAGATCGGTGCTACGCACCATCTCCTCCGCGCGCAAAGGCGGCATGGCCCAGCCACGTCAGGTGCCGGAGGAATTCCAGCGGGACGAGGAGATCGCGGCGGCGGCCGTGGAACTCAATCGCGAGTTGGCCGTGTCGGCCGATGGCACGATCCATGACGCGGCGACGGGCGAGGTGATCGAGCCGGAGGGCATAGCCGCGACGTGGGAAGTGCCCGACCTTTCTCTTTTGCGAGAAGGCCGCCGCACGCCTCCGACATTTCATCCTGAATGGCTTGGCCCCCACGTCGCGCGTTGGGCCGAAGCTCAAGCCCGTGCGACGTGCGCGCCGATCGACTACGTGTCCGTCTCGCTCTTGGCGTTGGTCGGGGGCCTTCTCGGAAACCGCCGTCGCCCCTTCGCCGGCACAGAGTGGACCGAGCCGCCCGCACTCTTCGCAGCGCTGGTTGGCGACCCCTCATCGGGAAAGAGCCCGGCTTCATCGGCGGTCATGTCGTTGGTGAACGCAGAGGAGGCCTCGCTCGATGCCGACTACCGCCAGCGCCTGCGCGAGTACGAGGAAGAGAAGCTCGCCGCAGACGCTATCATGGCCGCTCACAAGAGCGCCGCTCGCGAGGCGTTGCGGGCAAACCCGGAGCTTGCCACAGCAATCCCCGTGGCTTTGCCAGAGGGCTTCCGCGAGCCCGTGAAGCCTTTCCTGAAGCGCATCGTGGTCCGCGACAGCACGGTCGAGCGCCTCGCCACCCTATCGGCAGAAAATCCTGCCGGCCTAATCCTTCACCGCGACGAGCTGGCAGGCCTCTTCGCGAGCTTTGGCAGGTACAGCGGCGGAGGCGGAAGCGATCGTCAGTTCTTCCTTGAAGCGAACGGCGGCCGCAACTTCACGGTGGATCGCGTGAAAAGCGGCGATCCCATTCGCGTGCCGCACCTGTCGATTGGCATCATCGGCGCATTGCAGCCTGACAAGGCTGCCGAGCTGCTCAAGGGTGCGGACGATGGCTTTGTGGCACGATTTCTTTGGAGCTGGCCTGACCCGGTTGCCGGTTTCCGTATCGCCCGTGAAACCTTCGATCGAGGGCCTGCTGAACGTGTCGTGAGCCGCTGTTGTCGGCTTCACATGCAGTCCAACCCGCCGCCGATGCCGGACAGCCCCGTCATGCTGCCGCTCGAAGAGCCGGCGCTCGCAGTATTGGAGCGGTTCGCCCAGGCGATCAAGGTGCGGGAGAGCAAGGCGTCTCCACTCATGAAGAGCGCCCTCGGCAAGGCGCGTGGCCATGCGCTGCGGCTTTCCTGCGTGCTCACGCATCTCTGGTGGGGCGCCGATCCACAAGCGCCGTGGGAAGAGCCGGCGAACATCGGCGAAGCTGCTGTGGTCACCGCGTGCGAGATGCTTCAAACCTACTTTCTGCCCATGGCGGAAAGGGTGTTCGGCGACGCATCTATCCCCGTCGCCGAAACGCACGCCGCCATACTTGCACGACACATCCGCGAGAAGCGCCTTTCGACGTTCAACGCATCGAAAGCGCGTTACACTGTAGGAGCACCACTTCGCGAAAGCTCCGCCATGGATGCGGCCTGTGCCGAACTGGTAGAGGCAGGCATTCTTCAGCCAATATTGGCTCCGAAAAAGCGGGGCCGACCGAGCAAGGATTTTTTCGTAAATCCGGCGATTTTTGCGCAGCCGGCCAATGGATGATGTGCAGGGTGGCCTCAGAAATGTGCTGGGCGACCGATCTTTTGCATAGCCGTGGCCTGCCCTCTTGCGACGGCTGAGATGGGCGGATGCTAATAGATGCTAATGGGTCGACCGCTATTTGAGGATGCCGGCCTTGTTTAGGTTTGTTGATGTTGAACGGTCGCCTGGGAGGCGATGGGCAGGCCGCTCGCATGCTAGGCGATGCTAGGGTGAAGGCTGCCGACCTCCTGAGAATTCCGAAAGTCAGGGAAGCCCATAATCAGTCAAAACCAGACATGTCGGGGGCGCCTCGGGGTTGGCTACTGCGCCAAGACGGCACACGCCCAAGGGCCTCGCCTGTTGGAGAATGTTGAAGTCGCCGCAGCGATCGAAACCGCCATGGCCGAACGGGCGATGCATCGCGCATCGCCGCGCCTGCGCGGTGCTCTTGTTAAAACTTATGGTCGGGAGCGCCTTTCACCACACCAAGGTGGGAAGTCCCTCAAGCCGCCAGCTCATATGGCCGGATCAGCAGCTCTGCCGGGATGCCCCATTCGCGGTTGAGCTGCCGCACCATCTCCATGGTGAGCGCCCGCTTGCGGTTGATGATCTCCGACGCACGTGAAGCGGAGCCGAAGAGTCGGGCAAGGCCGGCCTGCCCCTCCCCGCGCTGCTCCATCATGAAGCGAATGATGTCCACCGGATCGCCTTCCGGAACAGGCCAGCGGGCATCCTCGTAGCGCTCCACGAGGGTGGCGAGAATATCGAGCCGATCGGCCTCGGGCGAGCCGGGTGCGGCATCGAACAGGCGCTCGATCTCCGCAAGGGCCGCCGCATGGTCCGCCTCGGTGTGGATCGGATGGATTTCCATGCAAGACCTCCTCAGAACAGCGACACGGTCAGGGCATCGATCCGGTCGTACTCGGCGTGGGTACCGATGAACTTCACGAACGCGATCCCCAGGCCGAAGTTAAAGGCGACTATCAGGCGGTAGTCGCCGCCATGGATTTCGAACCGCACCCGCTCGCCATTCAGCGCCTTGGCCTTAGAGAAGGTGGCGAGCACGTCGGCGATCGACGCCCATCGGGTCGCCTTCGCCACCTGCTCCCAGTGCTCCAGAGGCGCCCGTGTCTCGGGATGACGTTCCCAGAATGCGACGAGGGTGCTGCGGGCGATGATCCTCATGGAAGGGGATAATGCCTTCCCAGTTTGGGAAAATCAAGGAAATTTCCCAAAATGGGAAGGCCGCTCGGCTCAGTAAGGCGGGGCCGCGCTTTTATCTGGCGTACAGCCCGATTGCTGGATTGAACCAATCCAGATGTATCTATTTGATAATCCAATGAATTTCTAGATTCTGGATAACTGGATTAACTGGCAAAAGAGAGAGAGAGAGAGAGAAGAGGGGCGGTAGGGACAGCCGGTAGAGGACCGGCCGAGGCGAGGCTTGGCTACCCATGGTGCGGGCAGTGACGGGACCCTGCATGGGAAGGAACTGCACGAGGTGGGGTTGGGGGTGGGGTTACCCAGCCATGCCGGACCTAAACCGCCGTTATATCAATATGTTAGGCAGATAGACTGGCGGAGAGAGAGGGATTCGAACCCTCGATACGGTTTCCCGTATACACGCGTTCCAGGCGTGCGCCTTCAACCACTCGGCCACCTCTCCAGCCGCATGCGCAGGGCGCACGCAGAACTTCACTCAGGGATGGCCGCCGAAGGCGATCTGTGCGCCTTCAATCCCTCGGCCACCTCTTCAGCCGCATGCGCCAAGGCACATGCGGAACACCGGATGCGCCAAGGCACATGCGGAACACCGGGGTTACGATCTTGTGGCGGGCTGGTTGAAGGCCCGCAATCCTGTCGCCCCTGTTTCCAGCCATCGCCGCAGGGGCGGGGCCGGGTCTCGCCGGTCGTCTCCAAGATGGCTCGGGGAAGGGAGCGTGCCGCGAGGGCGTCGCATCCGGGCGAGGCGGCGGAATATAGCGGCTCGGCCTTGGTTGGCAAGCCGGAATCTCCGCCTTGCCAACAGGTCGCATTCCTCGCCCCGCGGCGCCGGCAGGCCACCGGGGAAACCCCTCCGCAGCCCCTCCCCGGCCGGCGCGCTCTCAGTCGCGCAGGAGGTCGTTGATGGAGGTCTTGGAGCGGGTCTGCGCGTCCACCCGCTTCACGATCACCGCGCAATAGAGCGAGGGGCCGGGCGTGCCGTCCGGCAGCGGCTTGCCGGGGAGCGCGCCGGGCACCACCACCGAATAGGCCGGCACCTCGCCGATGAACACCTCGCCGGTCTGCCGGTCGATGATCTTGGTGGAGGCGGAGATGAACACGCCCATGGAGAGCACGGAGCCGCGGCGCACCACCACGCCCTCCACCACTTCGGAGCGGGCGCCGATGAAGCAGTCGTCCTCGATGATGACAGGGCCGGCCTGGAGCGGCTCCAGCACGCCGCCGATGCCGACGCCGCCGGAGAGATGCACGTTCTTGCCGATCTGCGCGCAGGAGCCGACGGTGGCCCAAGTGTCCACCATGGTGCCCTCGCCCACATGGGCGCCGAGATTCACGAAGGAGGGCATCAGCACCACGTTGGGGGCGATGAAGGCGGAGCGGCGCACGATGGCGCCGGGCACGGCGCGGAAGCCGGCGGCGCGGAACTCGGCCTCACCCCAGGTGGCGAACTTGGAGGGCACCTTGTCCCACCAGTGGGCGCCGCCGGGACCGCCGGGAATGGCTTCCATGTCGTTGAGGCGGAAGGAGAGCAGCACGGCTTTCTTGAGCCACTGGTTCACCGTCCAGGCGCCGTTGGCGCCCTGCTCCGCCACGCGGGCGGCGCCGCTGTCGAGGAGGGTCAGGGCCTCGTTCACCGCGTCGCGCACGGTGCCGGTGGTGGAAAAGCCGATCTCGGCGCGCTTCTCGAAGGCGTCGTCGATGATGGTGGAAAGCTCGGCAAGGCGGGTGGCGTCGGCCATCGGGTCCTCCAGTTGGGCGGCATCGGGGGCCGCGTCCAGTGCGCCCCGGCTCAGGTCAGGAAAAGGGGGTCAGGCGCGTTCCTTGACGGCCACGAACTTCAGCTTGGGGTATTCCTCGATGGCGCGGTCCAGCACCCACTGGCTGCGGGCGAGATAGACCGGCGCCTCGTCGCGATCACGCGCGGTGGAGGAGCGGTTGAGTTCCAGGAAGCGGTCCACCTCGGCCCGCTCGCCGACGATCCAGCGGGCGGTGACGAAGGAGGTGGTCTCGTAGCGGATGGGCACGCCGTATTCCTTCTCCAGCCGCGCGGCGAGCACGTCGAGCTGGAGGGTGCCCACCACGCCGACGATGGGCGCGGGATCGGAGACGGGCTTCAAGACCTGCACCACGCCCTCTTCCGCCATGTCCTGCAGCGCTTTCTGCAGCTGCTTGGCCTTCATGGGGTCGGAGAGCAGCACGCGGCGCAGGATTTCCGGGGCGAAGTCCGGCAGGCCCTCGAACTTGATGCTCTCGCCCTCGGAGAGGGTGTCGCCCACCCGCAGCATGCCGTGGTTGGGAATGCCGATGATGTCGCCGGCCACCGCCTCGTCCACCGTCTCGCGCTCCTGGGCGAAGAAGAAGATGGGGTTGGCGATGGCCATGTTGCGCTTCTCGCGCGGGTTGAACAGCTTCATGCCGCGCTTGAAGCGGCCGGAGCACAGGCGCACGAAGGCCACGCGGTCCCGGTGGTTCGGGTCCATGTTGGCCTGCACCTTGAAGACGAAGCCGGAGACGAGATCCTCCGCCGGCTCCACGGTGCGATCGCCGGCGGCGGAGCGCGGCAGCGGGCTGGGGCCGACGGAGCCGAGGCCGAACAGCAGTTCGGCCACGCCCGCCTCCTTCAGCGCCGAGCCGAAATAGACCGGCGAGAGATGGCCTTCGCGGAAGGCGGCAAGATCGAACGGCGGCAGCACGCCCAAAGCCAGGGTCAGGCTCTCCACCGCCTCGTTGAGGATGCGCTCCTCCACGCCGTCGAGGCCGATGAGGTCCTCCGGCGTCTCGAACGGCACCTCGCGCACCAGCGGGCCGCCGCGCTCGGTGGCGAGCAAGGCGCGCTTGTTGGCGATGTCGATGAGGCCGCGGAAATCCACGCCCATGCCGATGGGCCAGGTGAGCGGGGTGAGATCGAGGGCGAGGGTGGAGGAGACCTCATCCATCAGCGCGATGGGGTCGAGGCTTTCCCGGTCCACCTTGTTGACGAAGGTGAAGATGGGGATGTCGCGCAGGCGGCAGACCTCGAACAGCTTGCGGGTCTGGCTCTCGATGCCCTTGGCGGCGTCGATCACCATCACCGCCGCGTCCACGGCCGAGAGGGTGCGGTAGGTATCCTCGGAGAAGTCCGAGTGGCCGGGCGTGTCGAGCAGGTTGAAGACGATACCGTCGCGCTCGAACGTCATCACCGAGGAGGTGACGGAAATGCCGCGCTGCTGCTCGATCTCCATCCAGTCGGACCGGGTGCGGCGGCGCTCGCCGCGCGCCTTCACGTGGCCGGCCATGCGGATGGCGCCGGAGGCAAGCAGGAGCTTTTCCGTCAGCGTGGTCTTGCCGGCGTCCGGATGGGAGATGATGGCGAAGGTGCGCCGGCGGGCAAAATCGGGCAGGTCCGCGAGGGCGGCGTTGGGCGTCTGGTCGAGCATGGGCGCCTTATAAGGGCAAATCGCGCGCCATGAAATGCCGTGTTGAAACGGCATCGGGGCGCGGCGCCGCGCACCGCCCCCCGATCCCGTGAGGATGGCCCCGGCGGGGCCAGCACCTCAGAACTTGTAGACGATGCCGCCGTTCACATAGGCGCTGGACACCTGATCCTGGCCGAGCTGTTCACCCACGGTGAAATTGCACGACAGGCCGTTGGCCGCCTCCACCGTGAGGCCCGCCGCGAGGTTGGTCCACGTGCGGCCCGGCTGGTAGACCGGCATGGCGAAGGTGACGGGGGCGGTGAGAAGGCCGGCGGTGACGGAGCGGTCCTGGTTCAGGAAGTCGTAATTCCAGCTCGCCTGCACATTGGGGCGGATGGTGACGCCGGACACCACGAAGGCATAGCTCGCCTGCCCGCCGAGGGTCACGTAGAACAGTTCGCGCAGCTGGTTGCCGAACGACATGGCGCTGGAATTGCCGGCGGTCTCCGCATAGCCGTCCACCGTCGCCTGCTGGTAGGTGAGCTGCGCCAGCGGCGTGAGCGTCGCCTGGCCGAAGGTGAAATCGTAGCCGGTGGCGAGGCGGGCGCCGTAATAGATGCCGCTGGTATTGCCCATGTCGGTGCGCAGCGCCGCGCCGAGCGCGAACTGGCGCTGGATCGAGTTGTAGTCGATGGAGCCCATGGTGCCGGAGAGCTGGGCGAAGGCGCCGCCGAAGCGGGCGTTGGCGTAGATCGTGCCGTTGAACATGTCGGCGTCGTAGCCGCCGCTCAGCGCGCTGAAGTTGTAGCTGCCGCTGGCATAGCTCAGCAGGGCGCCGACGCTGATGCCGTTGCCGAAGCCGTATTCCAGGCCCACATAGCCGGCCGTGGCGCTGCCGTCCGAGCCCGAATGGTCGCGGGTCGGGTCGAGACTGTAGGTGCTGTAATCGATGTTGGTATAGAGCTGGAAGCCCTTGGGTGTGCCCGTGCCGATGCGGGTGTCGAGGGTGCGGTAGATGCCGCGGCCCACATAGATCGGGCTTTCCGCCAGCATGCCGATGAGGCCGGGCGCATCGATGATGGATTCGATGTATTCCGCCAGCAGCGCATGGCCCGCGGGGGTCGGATGCACGATGTCGGCGAAGAGGTAGTCGTTCTGGGCATTCGGCGCCACGAGGGTGTTGGCGGTGCAGGTGAGCGAGAACTCCTGCTGGCACGCCTTGTCGGTCACGTTGGTGAAGCCGTACATGTGCGGGTTCGCGATCACCTCGTTCACCAGCGCATAGTCATCCACAAAGATGATGTTCGAGCCGCCGAGGTGGCGCAGGTCCTTGTAGAGGGTCGCGTTGTAGGCGGTGACAGCCGCGCTGAAGAACGGGCCCTCGGGCAGTACGCTGGTGACGGGCGCCTTGGAGATGTCCGGCAGGTTCGGCACGATGATGTACCGCGCGCCGGCCTTCGAGAGCGTGTGGATGTTGTCCACGTGCTGGTTGGCGGCCGCCACCACGTGCTCGATGGCCTTCTCCTCGCTGATGGCGCCGAGGTTGAGCAGGATGGCCTGGGTGAAGATGTCGTTGGCGCCGGCCCACATGGAGTAGAGCGCGTTCGGCCGGGCGACGCCGCCGGTGGAATCGAGATAGGTCTCGAGCTGCTGCGTCTCGCCCAAGGTATTGCTCGGGTAGACGAAGCACTTGGGAATGTTGTAGCCCGAATCCACGCAGGCGCCGCCCTGGGCGTAATTGGTGCCGCCCACCACGGTGCTGGTGCCACTCACAGTGTCGATGGCGAGATAGGGCGAGACGTCGATCCCGTAATGCTCGCCCACCCGCATGTCCCAGACCTGGCCGGGGTTCACCGTGAACCGCACCGACTGGAGCTGGCCGTCGACGACCACGTAATAGGTTCCCGCGTCGCTCAGGCTGTCGCCGAACACGTAGAAGTTCGAGAATTCGTGCGCCTGGGCGGTCTCCAGGGCACCGAACGAGACGGATGAAAGCAAAGCGGCAAGGGCAATCGACGAACGCGAAATCATGCTGTTTCCCCCCAAGGCAGCCCCTTGGAAGGGCGATGGTCCCCTGCCAGACTGTGAGAGGATACCGCCCGATCCCGCCGCAAAAGGACCACGGCCAAGATCGTGTTTCCACCGGGCAGAGCTTCCGCTTGTTCAATTTCGGCGATGTGATGCCGTACCGACACACCTCCCCCACCGGAAGGCCGTCGACGCGCGCGGACGCGCAGGCTCGGCCGGCGAAAGCCTGCGCCGCGCTCAGGACGGGTAGAGCCGCCCCATCTTCTCCACCGTCTCCCGGATGCGCGCCCGCAGCTCCGGCGGCTCCAGCACCTCCGCCTCGGTGCCGAAGCGCATCAGCTCGCTGGATGCTTCCCACAAAGAGCCGACGCGCAGGGTGACCACCCGATGGCCCTCGGCGTCCGGCTCCCCCACCACCATGCCGGCCCGCGAGACGGCGGAGGTGACGTGCTCCAGCAGGCGCAGGCCGAGGGGCGAGAGGCGCACCGTCGCCCGGTTCGGATACATCTCCTCTTCCAGCCGCCGCGTGCTCTCGCCCCACCAGGTGGCGAGGTCGAAGCCGGGCGGCGGCTCGAATCGCTCTGCCAGCGGCTCCAGCTCCCGGATGCGGCTGATGCGATAGGTCCGCACGCTGGCGTCCACCGCGCCGACGAGGTACCAGGCGCCGCTTTTCAGCACCATGCCCAAGGGCGCGACGCGCCGGCGCTTCTCGGCCCGCCACGATTGGTAGCGGATCTCGATGACATGCTGCTCCCACGCCGCCGCCGCGACGGCCTGGAGGAAGGGCGGCTCTTCCGCCGCATGGAACCAGCCGGGCGCATCGAGGTGGAAGCGCGTGCGCATCAAGGCGGCGGCGCTGCGCAGGTTGGCGGGCAGGCCCGCCGTGACCTTGGTCTGCGCCGCCGCGAGCACGGCGCCGAGGCCCAGCGCAGTGGCCGCTCCGCCGAGGCCGGAGAGGAACAGGGCCTGCGCCTCCTGCGCGGAAAGCCCGTTCAGCCGCGTGCGATAGCCTTCCAGCAGCCGGTAGCCGCCACCCGCGCCGCGCTCGGCATAGACCGGCACGCCGGCCGCGCTCAGGGCGTCGATGTCGCGGTAGATGGTGCGCAGCGAGACCTCGCACTCCTCCGCGAGGGCCTGGGCGGTGACCGCCCCGCGGGCCTGGAGGACCATGAGGATCGACAGGAGGCGGCTGGCGCGCATGGAAAGAGTGCTAGCAAACCTGACAGAAGATGTCAGCCTTGGCCGGTTAGAGGGGTGTCGTCACACGTGCTGACGACAGGAGCCTCCATGACCGCCGACGACACCGTCACCCTGTTCTTCTCGCCCAACACACGCGCCTCCTGCGCGCTCACCCTGCTGGAAGAGCTGGGCGCGCCCTATCGCCTCCATGTGCTGAACATGAAGGCCGGCGAGCAGCGCCAGCCGCCCTATCTCGCCATCAACCCCATGGGGAAGGTGCCGGCCATCCTGCACCGGGGCGAGCTGGTCACCGAACAGGTGGCGATCTTCATCCATCTCGCCGACGCTTTCCCCGAGGCCGGTTTCGCGCCGGCCTTGGGCGCGCTGGGTCGTGGGCCGTACCTGCGCTGGCTGGTCTATTACGCGGCCTGCTACGAGCCCGCCCTCGCGGACCGCGCCCTGAAGCGCGACCCCGGCCCGGCCTCCATGTCGCCCTATGGCGACTTCGACACCATGCTCGACACCGTGTCGCGCGAGCTGGCCTCGAAGCCCTATCTGCTGGGCGACCGCTGCACGGCGGCAGACATCCTCTGGGGCAATGCCTTCCACTGGGGCGTGATGTTCAAGCTTGTGCCGGAGACGCCCGTGATCGCCGATTATGTCAGGCGCATCACCGGCCGGCCGGCGGCGCTCAAGGTGGCGGAACTGGACGCACGGCTTGCCGCCGAGCATCAGGCGGCGGTGGATGCCGCAACGCCGGGCTGAGCGGCCGGCTCCCTCCCCTGCGAAAGGCGCCTTTGCAAAAGGGCGGAAATCGCTCCAGAACGGACTGCAAGAACAGCCGGGCATCGCATCGGACGGTGGCGGCGCGAGCGACAAGGGCGGGAGGAGCGCATGGATCACAGGACGGACCACAGACGCGTCGCGGGGTCCGCGCCGCAAGCGCTCCGCCGCCCCCTCCGCAAGGCCGCCATCGCGGCGGTGCTGCTCCTGGCCGGAGCGGCGCCGGCGCTGGCGTTGATGTCGCCGCAGGTCTACGCGTCCGCCCGCGACGGGGCGAAGAGCGTCATCGTGCTGGAGGTGGAGGCGGTCACCATCACGCCGCGCGCGTTCGGCACCTGCGGGGTGACGGGAACGGTGAAGCTGGTGGAGCGCGGCACGGCCTATTCGGTCGGGCAGAAGGTGACGCTCGACATTCCCTGCGCCCGCCCCAACGCTTTGCCCCCGCTGGGCGGCACCATCTACCAGGAGACCGACAGGCTGCAGACCTCCAAATTCGGCCGCGCCTATCTCGACGCCGACGGCAAGCTGGTGCTGTCGCAATATGAGCGGCTGGAGGCGCTGCCCTGAGGGGGCTCAGCTCATTATGACCCTATAGAAGTGCCCTTCGATGGGCTCGACGGACAAGTCCATACTGGGGGCCTTGACGTGACCGCCCGGCGCGACAGGGCAATGGTCGCGATCAAGCACGGGGCAGGGGTCCGTGCGGACACCGTCGGTCTCGTCATAGACGACCGCTTCAATGAGCGTTGCCGTCACGAACAGGGACAGGTCGCGCCATTCCAGAACCAGCCGGACGGGCGATGCCGGGTTCCGGGCGCGCGCCTCGTCAATCATCCGCTCATAGCGGGGTAGGTGCGCGCGGAACCAGAAGGCCTGGGCGGACGCACCAACGGCGGGCAGGCTGAACAGGGTGGCGAGCACGGCCGAGACGCCAAGCATGCAGGCCAGCGCCTGACGGGGGCGTCGTCTCCACGAGAGGATCGGAACCGCGATCGTCGCAACGACCAGGAAGCCGAGGACGGGGAACGCTAGCAGGATCGCAGCGGCGTTCAGCTCGAAAAAGACAACGAGCACCATCGCAACGCAGAGCGCGCCCGCAATGGCCGATACTCGTGGCGACCACCGTGGTGGCCGCGGCCGGGTATCGCTCCCATTGTCTGTCGACCGGACAGGATCGGGACGCACTCTGGCCGTCCCGCCTCGCGCCCGCTCAGTCGCCCTGGCCGGGCTCCGGGGAGAACAGCTCTTCCTTGCCGGGCTTGCCGTCCCATTCCTTGGCGTCGGCGGGGGCGTCGCGCTTCAGGGTGATGTTGGGCCAGGTCTTGGCGTATTCGGCGTTGAGCGCGAGCCACTTCTCCAGCCCCGGCTCGGCATCGGGCTTGATGGCCTCGGCCGGGCATTCCGGCTCGCAGACGCCGCAGTCGATGCACTCGTCGGGGTGGATGACGAGCATGTTCTCGCCCTCGTAGAAACAGTCCACCGGGCACACGGACACGCAATCCATGTATTTGCAGCGGATGCAGTTCTCGGTGACGACATAGGTCATGGGTCAATCCCTTTCGAGGGGCTCGGGTAGCGCAGGCGCACGCGCCACGCAAGCGGCGGCAGGACGCAGGCCGTTAAAACTGCGCGTGCCGCAGCCCCTAAATCCCGTCACGCTTCTGTTATTTCTTCGAAAAGCGCGAGGGCGGATGTAGCATCTCCCCGGCGTTCCGCAAAGGCGACCACGCGCAACACCCGTACCTGCCGGTCGAGGGCGATGGTGAGCACCTGCCCCGCCCGCACCATGTGGCCGGGGCTGGTCACCCGCGCGCCGTCGAGCCGCACATGGCCCGAGCGCACCAGATCGGCGGCGTCCTCACGGGCGCGCACCACGCGGGCATGCCAGATCCAGCGGTCGAGCCTCTGCCGCTCCGCTGGATCCGCCACGGATCAGCTGCCCTTCTTCTCCGCCTCCAGCCGGGCCTTGAGCGCGGCGAGGGCGGCAAACGGGCTGTCGGGGTCCGCCGGCTTCTCGCGGCGGCGTTCCTGATGGGCGGGGCGGTTGTCCGCCCGCTGCTCGGGACGCGGGCCGCGATGCTCGCGATTGCCCTCGTTCTCGCGCGGACCACGGAACGGCGGACGGTCGCCGCGCGGCGGACGCGGCGCGCGCTCGCCCTCGGGCGCACCGGCCTCGGCGGGGGCATGCTCGGGACGGCGGTGGGGCGGACGGCCCTCGCGGCGCTCGCCGCGGCCGCCACCCTTCTCGCCACCGCGCTCGCCGCGATCACCACCGGGACGATCGCCGAAGCGGCGGCCTTCGCCGGCCGGACGCTCGCGACGCGGCGCGCCGGGCGGACGGCCGGGACGCCACACCTCGATCATCTCGGGCTCGGCGGGAGCGGCATCGGCAGCAGCAGCCTCGGCCACCACGGCGACACCTTCCACCGCCTCGGGACCACCGGGGGCGGCAGGCGCCTCCACCTCGGCCGCGACTTCGGCGGCGGTGGGATCGCCCGACACCTCGACCGCCTCGGCGGCGGCCTCGGCCTCGGCCGCGTCGGCCAGAACCACGTCAGCGGGGGTTTCCTCGACGGGCACATCCTCGGCGGGGGCCTCAATGAGCACCTCGTCCGCCGATTCGGCCGGCGCATCGGCATCTTCGCCGACAGGCTCGTCCGCAGGCGCGGGCGCTTCCGCCGGGGCGTCGAACAGGAGGTCGGCCTCGATGGCGCCTTCCGGCAGCGGGGCGAGTTCCGCGGGGGCCGCTTCCGGCGCCGCGGCGGGGGCCTCGGCCTCCGGCGGCGGCGGGGGGCGGCGCTCCATGCGATAGCCCAGCGACTTCAGGATGGAGGCGAAATCCTCCCCCGAGCAGCCGGCCAGCGAGGTCATGCCCACGGTGACGGTGAAGCCACGGCCGTCCACCGCCCCGGCCGGCTTGGGGCCGGGGGAGTTGGGCCGCCACGCCAGCGCCGGACGGATGAGGTCGGCGAGGCGCTCCAGAATGTCCACGCGCACCGCGCGCTCGCCGCACACGCGGAAGCCGACGGCACGATAAAGCCCCTTCTGCACCTCGTGGTCCACGGGGATGGAGGTGCGACCGGAAGCGGCGAGGTGCGGCAGCTCGTCGAGGCCCTTCTGGGCGAGACCGCCGTGCTTCAGCGCGTAAAGCTCCGCCGCCAGCGCGCGCGGGGCGGGCTTCAGCAGGGCCGGCAGATAGATGTGATGGGCGCCGAAGCGCACGCCATGGCCGCGCAGCGTGGCGCGGGCGGCCTGATCCAGCCCTTTCACCTCGTCAGCGACACGGGCGCGCTCCAGCACGCCGAGGCTCTCGACGATCTGGAAGGCGATGCCGCGGGCGATGCCGGTGATGTCCTCGGCGGTGCCGAGCTTGGTGAGCGCGCCGAGCAGCTTCTCGATATGGGCGGCCACCCACAGGGTGAGGCGCTCCTCCACCTGGTCGCGGGCCGGGCCGGTGAGATGCTCGTCGGCGATGATCTTGAAGCGCGGCTTCAGCACTTCCTCGCCGGGGATGAGCTTGGCCACCGCCTCGCCCGTCCAGCGGATGGTGCCGTCGAAGGTGAGGACGAACGCCTCGTCCACCGCCTGCGACAGGCGCTGGGCGCGCTGCTCGATTTCGCCGGCCAGAGCCTGCTGGGCGGCGGCGCGCAATGCCTTCGCTTCCTCGCCACCGGCCGCGGCTGCGGGGTCGGGGGCGAACTGGAAGCCGTGGAGGTGGCCGATGACGTGGCCTTCGACGGTAACGTCACCGGTCTTGCTGATTTCAGTTTCGAGCATCGTGTTCTCTCGCAGGCGCCGCATGAGCACGCTGGTCCGCCGATCCACGAAACGCTGGGCTAGCCTTTCGTGCAACGCATCCGACAGCTTGTCCTCGACCCCTCTCGTGACGCCTTGCCAGTGCTCCGGATCCCTGAGCCAGTCGGGCCGGTTCGCAACGAAGGTGAGGGTCCTCACCTGCGCAATCCGGTTCGACAACGTGTCGATGTCGCCTTCTGCGCGATCGGTCAAGGCGATTTGACGCGCGAACCACTCATCGGGGATGCGACCACCCCCCTTTATGTGCCCGAAAAGGGTGCCCACCAGCTCCGCATGGGCCCCCGGGGAGACCTTGCGATAGTCCGGCACTTGGCAGGCATCCCACAGCCGTTCCACGTCGGCGGCGCCGTCGAGACGGCCCGTCACCTCCATGTCCCGGCTCATGATTTCAAGCACCGCAACGTCATCGGCAGTGGGCGCGCGGGCCAGCCCCTCCTCCTTCGGCAGGCGCGAAAGGGAGGCGAGGAGCGCGGTGGGCGACTGGAAATCCGCGACGGCGTTGCGCCATTGCAACACCTTCGCAGTGTCGAACACATGCTCCTCCAGCCGGGAGACCAGTTCCTCCTCAAGCGGTGGACAACGTCCCGTCGTGCCGAACGTGCCGTCCCGCGTCGCGCGGCCGGCGCGCCCGGCGATCTGCGCCATCTCGGAGGGGTTGAGCTTGCGATACTGCCAGCCGTCGAACTTGCGGTCCGAGGCGAAGGCCACGTGGTCCACGTCGAGATTGAGGCCCATGCCGATGGCGTCGGTGGCGACCAGATAGTCCACGTCGCCGGACTGGTAGAGCTCCACCTGGGCGTTGCGGGTGCGCGGCGAGAGCGCGCCCATCACCACCGCCGCCCCGCCCCGCTGGCGGCGGATGAATTCGGCGATGGAATAGACCTCGTCCGCCGAGAAGGCGACGATGGCCGAGCGGCGCGGCAGGCGGGAAATCTTGCGCTCGCCGGCGAAGGTGAGGGTGGAAAGGCGCGGGCGCACCACCACGTTCACGCCGGGAATGAGCTTTTCCACAAGCGGACGCATGGTGGCCGAGCCCAGCAGCAGCGTCTCGTGCCGGCCGCGCCGGTTCAGGATGCGGTCGGTGAAGACGTGGCCGCGATCGAGGTCGGTGGCGAGCTGGATCTCGTCGATGGCGACAAAGGCCACGTCGAGATCGCGCGGCATGGCCTCCACGGTGGAGACCCAGTAGCGCGGGCCCGTCCCGTGGCGGCCTTTCGGCTTGATCTTCTCTTCGCCGGTGATGAGGGCAACGTTCTCCGCGCCCACCCGATCGACGATGCGCTGGTAGACCTCGCGCGCGAGCAGGCGCAGCGGCAGGCCGATGATGCCGCTCTCATGGCCGAGCATCCGCTCGATGGCGAGGTGGGTCTTGCCCGTATTGGTCGGGCCAAGGACCGCGCTCACCCCCCGCGCCCTCAGATTGCGCGGCAGCACGGCCCATCGGGTGACGTCGTCCATCGGCTCAGGCGCAATCCACGTAAAGGAGGGGTGTCCTGTATCATATCGGGACGCGACGGCCATGGCGAAAGGGGGCGCGCGGACATTCGCGGAACGGGAGGGGGCCGAATCAGTTTCGGGGCGAGGTTCACGGGGCGTTCTCGGTGCAGCGAGCGGACGTCCTCCCTCACCCGTCTCGCGGCGGAGCCGCGATCCACCCTCTCCCGCAAGGGGAGAGGGGAAGCCCCTGGGCCGAGGCATGTCCTACTGACCCCAGACCCTTGACATCATGCGCCTTTTCCTTCCCATGGAGGTAGGGCGGCGCGGGCTGGCGCGCTAGGGGGCGGGAGGCGGACGGTGTTTCTGAAATGGGCTGAACTTTCCTCACCGGCACTCGCAGCGCTGGACAAGACCCGCATGGTCGCCGTCCTGCCCGTCGCCGCCGTGGAGCAGCATGGCCCGCATCTGCCGCTGGGCACCGACCTATTCATCGCCGAGGGCTATGTGGAGCGCATCGCCTTCATGGTGCCGCGCGAGGTGGACGCAGTGTTCCTGCCGGTGCAGGCGGTGGGCAAGTCCGACGAGCACATCTCGTTTGCCGGCACGCTCACGCTTTCGCCCGCCACCGCCATCGCCGCCTGGGTGGAGCTGGGCCGCAGCCTCGCCCGCGCCGGGGTGCGCCGCCTCGTGCTCATGAACACCCATGGCGGCAACGTGCCGGTGATCGACCTCGTGGCCCGCACGCTGCGGGTGGACCACAAGATGCTGGCCGTCACCTGCTCCATGCACCGCTTCGGCTACCCCGTGGGCCTGTTCACCGACCACGAGCGGGCGCACGGCATCCATGGCGGGGAGATCGAAACCTCGCTGATGCTCGCCTTCCGCCCCGAGCTGGTGGACATGAGCCACGCCGGGCCGTTCCCGCCCTATTCCATCGCCATGGAAACCGAATTCCAGCGCCTGCGCGCCAACCACCCCGTCGGCTTCGGCTGGCTGGCGGAGGACCTCAGCCCCGACGGCGCCATGGGCGACGCCACCCACGCCACCGCGCTGAAGGGCGAAGCCGCCTTCGAATACGGCTCCCGCGCCTTCGTGGAGCTGCTGAGGGACGTGGCGGCGTTCGATCTGGCGCGGCTGGAGCCGCATGCGTGAGTGAGGGATAGGTCGCCAATCGGCGCGCTTGCTTCGCCGTCATGCCCGGCCTTGTCCCGGCCATCCACGTCGGGCCGAATTTACATCGCTGTGAGACGGGTCCCCGGCCCAACCACGTGGATGGCCGGGACAAGCCCGGCCATGACGGCGGTGAGGGGCGGCAACGGGGTGCAGGTCTCAGCGCCCCCTACTCCCGCTCCGCCGCCGCGATCAGCTCCGGCAGCCGCGCGCGGTTCAGCGCCAGCCATTGGAGGGCGAGGATCAGCACGCCATTGAGGCAGCGCCCCTCGGCAATGGCGGCGAGGGCCTCGTCCACTGGCAGCGCGAAGGGCTGCGTCATCTCCGTCTCCTCCCGCGACCCCGCCCGCTCCGGCAGGCGGGAGGCATCGAGGACGCCGAGAAAGATGGAGGCCAGCTCGTCCGTGATGCCGGGGCTGGGCGTAAAGGTCAGGATGGGGAGCAGAGCGCGGGGCGCGACGCCCGCCTCCTCCACGCACTCGCGCCGGGCCGCGTCCTCCAGCGCCTCGCCCGGCTCCACCATGCCGGCGACGATCTCCACCAGATCGCCCCGGTTGCTGGAGAGGTGCGCGGACAGGCGGAATTGGCGGATCATCACCACGAGGTCGCGCTCCGGGTCATAACCCAGCACGCCCACCACCTGCCCACCGCGCACGATGTCGCGCACCTGATGGTCGCTGGTGCCGTCCGCGTGGTGCAGCACGAGGCGGTAGCGCTCATAGGGCCGGAAGCCCTTCGCCAGCAGCTCCGGCCCTTCCACGTCCACGCGCGCGGGGCGATCTTCCATCACCGTCACTGGCGCACCACGCCGTGGCCGGTGGCGTCGAGATTGAAGGCGGCCGCGAACAAGGCGCGGGTGTAGTCCTCCCTCGGGTGTTCGAACACGTCGTGCGCCGGCCCCTCCTCCACCATCTTGCCGTTGCGCATGACGAGGATGCGGCTCGCCAGCGCCGAGACCACGCGCAGATCGTGGGAGATGAACATGAAGGTGAGGTCGCGCTTCTTCTGGAGCGCGCGCAGCAGGTCGACGATCTGCGCTTGCACGATCATGTCGAGCGCGCTGGTCGGCTCGTCCAGCACCACGAAGGAGGGCTCCAGCGCCATGGCGCGGGCGATGGAGATGCGCTGGCGCTGGCCGCCGGAGAATTCGTGGGGATAGCGGTGCCGCGTCTCGGGATCGAGCCCCACATCGGCGAGCGCCGCCACCACCCGCGCCTCACGCTGATCGGCGGTCAGTTGGCGCTGGTGCACCAGCAACCCCTCCTCCACGATTTCCGCCACCGACATGCGCGGCGAGAGCGCGCCGAAGGGGTCCTGGAACACGATCTGCAAGTCCGAGCGCAAGGGCCGCATGGCCTTGAAGCTGAGACCGTCGATGGGCTTGCCGAGGAAGGCGATGGGCCCGGTGCTGGAGATGAGCCGCAGCAGCGCGAGGCCGAGCGTGGTCTTGCCCGAGCCGCTCTCCCCCACCACGCCCAAGGTCTCGCCCCGGCGGATGGCGACGGACACCCCGTCCACCGCCTTCACATGCCCCACCGTCTTGCGCAGGATGCCGCGCTTGATGGGGAAATAGACCTTGAGGTCGTTCGCCTCAACCACCAAGGGGGCATCGGGGGCGATGGGGGCCGGGTCCGGCTTCGGCTCGGCCTTCAGCAGCGCCTGGGTGTAGGCATGCTTCGGATGGAGGAAGGTCTCCTCCGCCCCGCCCTGCTCCACGATCTCGCCCTTCTGCATCACGCACACCCGGTCGGCGATCTTGCGCACGATGCCGAGGTCATGGGTGATGAACAGCATGGCCATGCCGAGCCGCGCCTGAAGCTCCTTCAAGAGCTTCAGGATCTGCGCCTGCACGGTCACGTCCAGGGCCGTGGTGGGCTCGTCGGCGATCAGCAGGTCCGGCTCGTTGGCGAGCGCCATGGCGATCATCACGCGCTGGCGCTGGCCGCCGGACAATTGGTGCGGATAGGCGGAAAGCCGCTCCTCGGGCTGGGGGATGCCCACCTCGGCGAGCAGTTCCAGCGTGCGGGCGCGGGCGGCATGGGCGGACATGCCACGATGGAGGATCAGCATCTCCCCCACCTGCCGCTCGATGCTGTGGAGCGGGTTCAGCGAGCTCATGGGCTCCTGGAACACCATGGTGATGTTGTTGCCGCGGATGCCGCGCAATTCCCGCTCCGACACCGTGAGCAGGTCGCGCCCCTTGAACAGGATCTCGCCCGAGGGGTGGCTCGCCGTGGGATAGGGCAGCAGCTTCAGCACCGACAGCGCCGTGACCGACTTGCCGGAGCCGGATTCGCCGACCAGCGCCAGCGTCTCGCCCTTGGCGAGGTCGAACGACACATTTTTCACCGCCAGCGCCGGCGGCGCGCCATCGCCACGGCGGAAGGCGACGGAGAGGTCGCGGACGGAAAGGAGGGGTTCAGCGGTCATGCGAGGCGACCTTCTGGAGGAGCGCGCGGACGTTTTCTTCGGTCGGTTCGAGCCTGTCCAAGCCCTCGTGTGGCTTGATGCGCTGATCCGAAGAGAGGAACACGCTGCATTTCATCCCAAGCGCAGTGGCAACATGGATCGCGTCGGGGAGCTTCAGTGTCTTGTCACGGAAGCGGATGAATGCGGCATCGTGCAGGACTTGCCGGAAGACAGGGACGACCTCGATATGACGGTTCGAGATGGTCCAGTTGTCATAGACTTGAACGAGGTCGTCCCGGCGCAGTTCCAGCGGCTTCACCAACAACTCGCTGTGCGTCAGCTCGCTGGTGACCAGTGGCGGCACGCCCGATTCCCATCCGGAGAGCAGGAGAGAGACCAGAAGTTCGGACGCGGGTCCGCGCCCTTCAAAGGCTTTGACGAAAACATTGGTATCCCAATAGATCCGGAAGGCCATCGCAGGTTCAGTCGTCCCACTCGTCCCGCAACTGCCGGATTCGCTCCACCGGGTCGTCGCCGATCGGCTCGATATTCCGCGCGAGCGCTAGCAGCTCCCGGAGCTTCGCCTCCGAAACCGGCGCCGGCACGGCCTCGACGATGACCCGCAGGCCGTCGCTCTTCTCGCCGACCTTCTGCAAATCCTCAGGCAGCTTCTCAACAGGGTAGTTCTGGCGCACGATCGTATTCATCTCAGTCAACCTCGCGCATTCATTCTACCACACCCCTCCCTCACCCGAACGTCTTGCGCGGATCGAAGGCATCGCGCACCGCCTCGCCGATGAAGATGAGGAGGCTCAGCATCACCGCCACGGTGAAGAAGCCGGTGAGGCCGAGCCAGGGGGCCTGGATATTGTTCTTGCCCTGGGAGAGCAGTTCGCCCAGCGAGGGCGAGCCGGGGGGCAGGCCGAAGCCGAGGAAGTCCAGCGCCGTCAGCGTCATCACCGAGGATGACAGGATGAAGGGCAGCATGGTGAGCGTCGCCACCATGGCGTTGGGCAGCATGTGCCGCGTCATGATGGTGAGGTTGCCCACCCCCAGCGCCCGCGCCGCCTGCACATATTCGAAATTGCGCGCGCGCAGGAATTCGGCGCGCACTAGCCCCACCAGCGACACCCATGAGAAGAGCAAGAGGATGCCGAGCAGCACCCAGAAGCCCGGCACCAGCACCGAGGAGATGATGAGCAGGAGATAGAGCGAGGGGATGGCCGTCCAGATCTCGATGAAGCGCTGGAACAGGAGGTCCACCCAGCCGCCGAAATAGCCCTGCACCGCGCCCGCCCCCACGCCCACCACGGACGAGACGATGGTCAGCGCGAGGCCGAACAGCACGGAGATGCGGAAGCCGTAGATGAGGCGGGCGACCACGTCGCGGCCCTGGTCGTCCGTGCCGAGCCAGTTCATTTCGAGGCCCGAACAGCCGGACACGCCCTTCTTCTCCGCCGCCGCCTTGCACTGGGCCTCGGTGAGCATCCAGGTGGGCGGCGACGGCGCGGGGGTGGGCAGGTCCAGATTGTGGGTGGAATAGGAGAAGCGGATGAAGGGCCACACCATCCAGCCGCCCTTCTCGGCGATCAGTTTCTGGAGGAAGGGGTCGCGATAGTCCGCATCGGTCTCGAAATCGCCGCCGAACGCCGTCTCCGGATAGGCCTTTACGACGGGGAAGTAATAGCCGCCGTCATAGGAGACGAGGATGGGCTTGTCGTTGGCGATGAACTCGGCGCCGAGGCTGAGCACGAACAGCACCATGAAGACCACGAACGACCAGTAGCCGCGCCCGTTGCCGCGGAAGTTCGCCAGCCGTCGCCGGTTCAGCGGCGAGAGGGCGAAACGGCTCTTGGGCTTGGTCTCGCCGGGCGGCGGCAGCGGGCCGTGGGCGGTGTCGCGGGCGGCGGGCACATCGGTGGGCGCGCCGGGCTGGAGCACGGGAACGGCATCCATGGCTCAGACCTCCCGTGTCTCGAAGTCGATCCGGGGATCGACCAGCATGTAGGTGAGGTCAGAGATGAGGCCGACGATGAGCCCCGCCAGCGAGAAGATGTAGAGGGTGGCGAACACGACGGGATAATCGCGGTTGAGCACGCTTTCGAAGCCCAGCAGGCCGAGGCCGTTCAGCGAGAAGATGGTCTCGATCAAGAGCGAGCCGGAGAAGAAGGCGGCGATGAAGGCGCTGGGGAAGCCGGCGATGACGATCAGCATGGCATTCCTGAACACATGGCCGTAGAGCACCCGGCTCTCGGAAAGCCCCTTCATGCGCGCCGTGGTCACGTACTGCTTGCGGATCTCTTCCAGGAACGAGTTCTTGGTGAGCAGCGTCATGGTGGCGAAGGCGCCGAGCACCATGGAGGTGAGCGGCAGCACCAGGTGCCACGCATAGTCCGCGATGCGCTCGGGCCAGCTCATCTGCCAGAAATTCTCGGAGGTGAGGCCGCGCAGCGGAAAGAGATCGAGGAAGGAGCCGCCCGCGAACAGGATGATGAGCAGGATGGCGAACAGGAAGGACGGGATGGCATAGCCGACGATGATGACCGCCGAGGTCCACACATCGAAGCGCGAGCCGTCGCGCATGGCCTTGCCGATGCCGAGCGGGATGGAGATGAGATAGGTGATGAGCGTCATCCACAGGCCGAGCGAGATGGAGACGGGCATCTTCTCGCCGATCAGCTCCAGCACCGAGATGTCGCGGAAATAGGACTTGCCGAAGTTGAAGGTGGCATAGTCCGTGATCATCTTCAGGAAGCGCTCGTGGGGCGGCTTGTCGAAGCCGAACTGCTTCTCCAGCTCCTTGATAAAGGCCGGGTCGAGGCCCTGCGCGCCGCGATACTTGGAAGACATCTCCGCCGCCGCCCCGGCCTGCGCCGCCGCGCCCGCCCCGCTGAAATCGCTGCCGCCGCCGGAGACGCGGGAGGTGGCGGAGACGTCCTCGCCGGTCAATTGCGCGATCACGCGCTCCACCGGCCCGCCGGGGGCGAACTGGATGACCACGAACGACACCAGCATGATGCCGAGAATGGTCGGCACCATGAGGGCGATGCGGCGGACGATGTAAGCGAGCATCAGGTGTCCCGTTGCGGCACTTCGGTTCAGGCTAGACCATATTGGCGGGAAAAGGTTGCCGCTTCACATGAAGATTCATCCATATGGCACCGCCCCTCAGCCGCCACGGGCGGGATCAAGGCCGGTGCTCCACCAGGTGTCGAGCACGCCCAGCTCGTAGCGCGGCTTCACCGCCGGGCGGGCGAACTGGTTCCAGTAGGCGATGCGGTTCTGGCCGGAATACCACTGGGGAATCCAGTAGCGACCGGACCGCAGCACCCGGTCCAGCGCCCGGCAGGCGGTGACGAGGGCGGCCGCGTCGGGGGCGGCCAGCGCCGCGTTGATGAGGCCGTCCACCGCCGGGTCGGCGATACCAGCCACATTGTAGGAGCCGCGCGTGCGCGCCGCCTCGGTGGAGAAATAGGCGCGCAGCTCGTCGCCGGGATAGGGCGCGAAGCTGTAGCGGCGCACCACGAGGTCGAAGTCGAAATTCTGCAGCCGCTGCTGGAACTGGGCCGGGTCCACGATGCGGAAGGTGGCCTCGATGCCCACCTTCTTCAGATGGCCGATGAAGCGGGCGGTGTGGCGCTCCAGCCCGCCGTCATCGTCCAGAAACTCCATGGTGAAGGCCTCGCCCTTGGCATCCACCAGTTTGCCCTGCTGCACGCTGTAGCCCGCCTCCTTGAGGAGGTTGAGGGCCTGCCGGCGCAGGTTGCGGTCCTCGCCCGAGCCGTCGGACTGGGGCGGCACGTAGGGTTCGCCGAACACCTCCTCGGGCAGGCGGTCGCGGTAGGGGTCGAGCAGCTTCAGCTCCGCCGGCGAGGGCAGGCCCTGCGCCATCATCTCCGAATTCTGGAAGAAGGAGACGGTGCGGGTATAGCTGTCATACATCAGGTTCTTACGGGTCCAGTCGAAATCGAACAGGAGCCCGACGGCCTCGCGCACGCGGCGATCGAAGAATTTCGGACGGCGGGTATTGAGAAACCAGCCTTGCACGCCGGAAAAGCTCTCGTCCGGCAGCGTCTCCACCTTCACCCGCCCCTCGCGCACGGCGGGGAAATCGTAGCCGGTGGCCCATTCGCGCGCGGTGAACTCCTCGCGGAAGAGATAGACCTTGGCCTTGAAGCCTTCGAGGCCGGCCACCCGGTCGCGGAAATATTCGTAGCGCACCTGATCGAAGTTGAAGCGCCCCTTCATGACAGGCAAATCGCGACCCCAATAGGTGGGCACGCGGTTGTACTCGATGTAGCGCCCCTGCTCGAAGCGGCCGATGCGGTACGGCCCCGAGCCCATGGGCACCTCCAGCGACGACTGGCCGAACGGGTGCTTGGCCAGAAACGCCTTGGAGAAGATGGGCAGGCCGGCGACGGTGAGGGGAACGTCGCGCGCGCGGCCCGGCTTGAAGCGGAACACCACCTCGTTCGGCCCGTCCGCCTCGATGGCGGTGACGTCGCGCAGGGCCATGCGGATGGTCTCGTAGCCCTCCGCCTTGAAGGCCTCGAAGGTGGCCACCACGTCCGCCGAAGTGAGCGGCGTGCCGTCGTGGAAGCGCGCCTCGCGCCGCAGCTTGAACCGGTAGGTCAGCCCCTCGTCCGAGATCACCACGGACGAGGCGAGCCGCCCGTACATGGCGCTCTTCTCGTCGCCGGCGGCGGCCATCAGGGTGTCGTAGATCAGCTCGATGCCCTGCGCGCCGTTGCCCCGCTGGTTGTAGGGGTTCAGCGTGTCGAAGGTGGTGAGCGACTGGTTGTAATAGGTGGCGCGGCCGAGCTGGGAGAAGGGCCCGCCCTTGGGCGCATCCGGGTTCACATAGTCGAAGTGGGTGAAGGTCGGCGGATATCTCAGGTCGCCGAAGAAGGAGAGGCCGTGCCGCTCCACCGCGGCGGCGGACGTGCCGCCCTCCCCTGCCGCGGACTCCGCCGCCGAGGGGGCGGGCGAAGCGCCTTGCGCCCGCGCCAGAGCGGGCACAAGGAGCGCGCAGGACGACGCCAGCAGCGCGCGGCGCGTGAGGCTCATTTGCCCGCTCCCGCGCCGGTCTTCGACGCCTTGGCCGGGTCGAACCACCAGATGTCGGGGAAGGCGAAGGAATAGGTGGGCAGTTGCGCGGGATGGGCGAAGCGGTCCCAGCGCGCCGTGCGGGTATAGTTCAGCCCCCAGGCGGGGATGACGTATTCGTTCCACAGCAGCACGCGGTCGAGCGCGTGGGTGGCGGCGACGAGGTCGGCGCGGTCGGTGGCGTAGATGACCTTCTCGATGAGCGCGTCCACCGCCGGGTCCTTGATGCCGGCGAGGTTGCGCGAGCCTTCCCGGTCGGCCGCCTCCGAGCCCCAGAACTCGCGCTGCTCGTTGCCCGGCGACAGCGACTGGCCCCAGCCGGAGACGATGATGTCGTAATCGCGCGAGCGCACGCGGTTGATGTATTGCGAGGTGTCCACCATGCGGATCGACACCTCGATGCCGAGGCGTTCCAGCGCCGGGCGGTAGAACACCGCCACCCGCTCCATGGCCGGGCTGGAGAGCAGGAACTCGATGGTGAAGGGCTCGCCCTTGGCGTTCACCAGCTTGCGGTTCTTCACCTCGTAGCCGGCCTCCTTGAACAGGCGCGCCGCCTCGCGCAGGTTCGCCCGCCGCGCCTCCTCCGATCCGCTTTCGGGATTGGTGTAGGCGGTGGTGAACACCTGCGGCGGCACCTTGTCCTTCACCGTGTTGAGGATCTCCAGCTCGCGGCCCTGCGGCAGGCCGGAGGAGGCAAGCTCGGTGCCGGAGAAGAAGGAACTGGTGCGCTTGTACTGGCCGAAGAACAGGGTGTGGTTCATGCCCTCGAAATCGAGCGCGTAATTCAGCGCGCGGCGCACGCGCGGGTCCTTGAACTTGTCGCGGCGCAGGTTGGGAATGAAGGCTTGCATGACGCCGGACGAGCGGTTCTCGAACATCTCCAGCACCACGCGGCCATCGGCGCGGGCGGGGAAGTCATAGGCGGTCGCCCAGTTCTTGGCCGAGGATTCCACGCGGAAATCATACTGGTCGGCCTTGAAGGCTTCGAGCATCACCGTGTCGTCGCGGAAATACTCGTAGCGCATCTCGTCGAAATTATCCTTTCCGACGTTCACATTGAGGTCCTTCGCCCAATAGTCCTTCACCCGCTCGTAGGTGATGGAGCGGCCGGCGATGAAGCTCTTGATGCGATAGGCGCCCGAGCCCAGCGGCACCTCCAGCGTGCCCTGCGCGATATCGCGCGGCTTGCCGTTGGCGTCCGTGCCGGTCCACCAGTGCTTGGGCAGAATGGTGAGCTGGCCGACGATCTGCGGCAGCTCGCGGTTGCCGGCCTGGTCGAAGGTGAAGGTCACGTCCCGGTCGCCGGTCTTCTCGGCTTTGGTGACGTGGCTGTAATAGAAGCGCTGGTTGGGGTTGTTCTTCGTCAGCGCCTCGAAGGAGAACACCACGTCCTCGGGGGTGATGGGCTTGCCGTCATGCCAGCGCGCGTCGGCGCGGATGCGATAGGTGACGGAGGAGAAATCCGCCGGGTAGCTCACCCCTTCCGCGATCAGCCCGTACTCGCTCGCCACCTCGTCGGAGGCGGCGACCATGAGCGTGTCGTAGATCAGATTGATGCCCGCCGCGGGCGTGCCGCGCGGCACCACGAAATTGAAGGTGTCGAACGTGCCGTCCTCGGCGAGGCGCAGCAGGCCGCCCTTGGGTGCGGCGGGATTCACATATTTGAAATGGGGAAAGCCGGCGGGATAGGCGGGCTCGCCCATCAGCGACAGGCCGTGCCTGAACACGGGCGCTGCGGGCGTGGCCGCCGGCGCGGCGGTGGTGGAGGAAGAGGCTGCGGCCGGGTCCGGCGCCGGTTTCGCGTCCTCCGCGCTGCGGCCGGGCGCCCCGAAGGCGAGGCTCAGCGCGGCGGCGAGGGCAAGGCGGCGGGCGAGGGACGCAAGCATCGGCAACTCCGGTTGGATCGCGCTTTGATCCGGGAATAGCCGATTATGGCACCCGCCGCGACGGCAGAAACATGGCGGCGACAAGGGGGAGAGGCAGGCGCGGGGACGGGGCGACCTGCACATCGAACGCCAGGGAAGCCTTGAGGGCAGCCGGAAAGCGGCTCCTTGGAGCGCTCCCCATGCGGAAGGCTTCCGGCCCGGGCAAAAGCGCCGGGGATGACAATGGCGTGAAATGGCGCCCCCCCCCGAGGTCACTGCCAAGTCCACCCCTCACCGCCGTCATGGCCGGGCTTGTCCCGGCCATCCACGTGGCCCGGCTGGGAACACCTTCCGAGCGCCGTCCCATCGGCCCGACGTGGATGCCCGGGACAAGCCCGGGCATGACGGTGCGATAACGGAAGGCGCCGCAACGGAAAGCGGAAGGCGGGCATGCACCTGTCCGCGTTCGGCCGGCGCAGCTATCCCCCCTCCGTCATGGCCGGGCTTGTCCCGGCATGACGGCGACAACTCAGGACGCGATCTCGTCGTACAGGTCTCGCCATTCCGGGTTCATCTCCAGCACGAGGCCGACCTTCCAGGCGCGCGGCCAATGCTTCATCGTCTTCTCGCGCTGGATGGCCCGCGCAATCTCGTCGTGGCGCTCGAAGTAGATCAGCTGGGTCAGGCGGTGACGCTTGGTGAAGCCGTCGATCTCCCCCTCACGATGTTCGAAAATGCGACGCACCAGGTCGTTCGTCACGCCGACATAGAGCGTGCCGTTCGGACGGTTGGTGAGGATATAAACCCAGCCCCCGCGCATGGGCAGAAATTGGATCGGACCTTAAGCTTCGGCAAGCCCTGCTGCCGTCACCGCCGTCATGGCCGGGCGACGGCGCGATAGCGGACGGTAGCGCGCCGGATGGGCCATGCGGGGGACGCCCGTCGGCCGCTCGTCTGACCCTATCCACCCCTCACCGCCGTCATGGCCGGGCTTGTCCCGGCCATCCACGTGGCTCGGCTGGGAACACCTTTCGGGCATCGTCCCAGCGGCCCGACGTGGATGCCCGGGACGAGCCCGGGCATGACGGGGTGACAGCAGGAGGGAGAGCGTCACGCCGCAAAAGAAAAAGCCCTCCCCCGCAAGCGGGAGAGGGCTTCAATCGTCAGAGCAGGATCAGGCCGGAGCAGACGCCCCGAGCCCAGCCCTCAGATCACTTGTGCCCGGCGGGCGCCGCAGCGGGGGCGGCGGCAGGAGCCGCTGCCGGGGCCGCCGCCGCTGCGGTGGGCAGGGGCTTGGGATCGTGGGACAGCGAGTTCAGGTACGCGATCAGGTCCGCGCGCTCGGCTTCCTTGCCGATGCCGGCGAAGGCCATGGCGGTGCCGGGCACGGCTGCCTTGGGATTGGTGAGGAAGGTGTTGAGCGCCAGAGGCGTCCAGTCGCCGCCCTTGGCCTTCATGGCCGCGGAATAGGCGAAGCCCGAGGCGGAAGCCACCGGACGACCGACGATGCCGTAGAGGTCGGGGCCGACCTTGGCGCCGGCGCCTTCCTGGAAGTTATGGCAGGCGGCGCACTTCTTGGCCGCGGCCGCACCCTTCTCGATGGAAGCGGTGGCGAAGAGCTGCTCGATCGGAACCTCGGCCGCCGCCTTGGGCGCACCGGCAGCAGCTGCGCCTTCCTGCACCGCGATCTCGAAGCCGGGCTTGGCCGGCGCCTCGGGGGTGAACAGGATTTCGGACACGATCCCAAGGCCGAGGGTCAGCGTGAGCGTGCCCAGAACTGCACCCGCGATCTTGTTCAATTCAAAACTGTCCATCGGCGCTACGCCCCTCGGAGGTCCTGTGTCCCACCGGGCGCTGCACCGAAACGGCGCGCTGCCCGGCCCCAAGCATGTCGATGAATGGCGCGCGGGGGAGCCCCACGAACCGTCGGCGACACTAAGCACTTTGAACCGGTCGAAGCAACCCGTATAAGGCGCGCCCCAATGCCACTCCCCGCGTCTGTCCCGGAGCGGCCTTCCGGACCCCGCCGAGGACCCCCGCTCATGCCGGCCGACACCCCTTCCCCCGCCCCAGCCCCCACCGGGCATCCGGCCGGGCGCGTGCTCGTGCTCATCCCCGCCCGCATGGCCGCGACGCGCCTGCCCGGCAAGCCGCTCGCCGACGTGGGCGGCCGCCCCATGATCGTCGAGGTGGCGCGGCGCGCGGTCGCAGCCGGCATCGGCCGGGTGGCGGTCGCCACCGACGCCCCGGAGATCGCCGCCGCCGTGACTGCCGCCGGCCTCGAGGCGGTGATGACCCGGGCCGACCACCCCTCCGGCTCGGATCGCATCTTCGAGGCGCTCACCACCCTCGATCCGGCGGGCGAGGTGGAGATCGTGGTCAATGTGCAGGGCGACCTGCCGACGATTCTACCAAACACCATCCGAACGGCACTGATTCCCCTACTGGCAACCTCGGCTGACATCGCGACATTGGCCGCCGAAATCACCCTTGCCGAGGAGCGCACCGACCCCAACGTGGTCAAGGTGGTGGGCTCGCCGCTGGCGCCGGGACTGCTGCGCGCGCTCTATTTCACCCGCGCCACCGCCCCCTTCGGGGAGGGACCATTATACCACCACATCGGTCTCTACGCCTATCGCCGGGCGGCCCTGGAACGCTTCGTCTCCCTGCCGCCCTCCCCCCTGGAGAAGCGGGAGAAACTCGAACAATTGCGGGCACTTGAGGCCGGCATGCGGATCGACGTGGCGGTGGTTGACGCGGTGCCGCTGGGGGTCGATACCCCGTCCCATCTGGAAAGGGCACGGGCCCTTCTCGCGCAGGAAAAATGAGCATGCCCATGAGCCGACGTATCACGTTCCAGGGCGAGCCCGGCGCCAACTCCCACATCGCCTGCCGCGAGGTCTTCCCCGACTTCGAAGCCGTCCCCTGCCCCACCTTCGAGGACGCATTCGCCACCGTGGAGAACGGGGCGGCGGCTTATGCCATGATTCCCATAGAGAATTCAGTGGCGGGACGGGTCGCGGACATCCATCACCTGATGCCGCAGTCGAGTCTGTCCATCGTCGGTGAGTACTTCCTCCCCCTCTCCCACCAGCTCATGGCGGTGAAGGGCGCGACCCTCTCCACGCTGAAGACCGTGCAGAGCCACGTGATGGCGCTCGGCCAGTGCCGCAAGGCCATCCGCACCCTGTCGCTGACGCCGATTATCGGTGCAGATACAGCAGGTTCCGCCCGTGAGATCGCCGAGGCGAACGACGTGACCCGCGCCGCCATCGCCTCCCGCCTGGCGGCGGACATCTACGGCCTCGATATCCTCGCCGAGAATATCGAGGACGAAGCCCACAACACCACCCGCTTCATCATCCTCAGCCGTGGTGCCGACTGGGCTCCGGCAGGGCGCGGGCCGGTCATTACCACCTTCGTCTTCCGCGTCCGCAACGTCCCGGCGGCGCTCTACAAGGCCATGGGCGGCTTCGCCACCAACGGGGTGAACATGACCAAGCTGGAGTCCTACCAGCTCGACGGCCAGTTCACCGCCACCCAGTTCTATGCCGATGTGGAAGGCCATCCGGACGATCGCTCCGTGAAGCTGGCGCTGGAAGAATTGGCCTTTTTCTCCAGAGAGATGCGGATCCTGGGCGTCTATCCCGCGCATCCCTACCGGGCGCGATTCGGGGACTCAGATCCGGCGATCTGAGCCTCGCCCGGAAGCCCGCGGCGCCTGAGCGAAGGCATCATCCCAGCCCGCGGCGGTGCCGGAGCGAAGGCAACGCCTAATGATCGAACCGCACCATGATGCGGGCGCGACCGGCGGTGCGGCCGAAGCTCACGTGGTCGGACAGATGGGTGAGCATATAGGCCGCGAAGGAGGCCTGCTCCTGGGCGTCGCCCAGAAGCGCCTCTGGTGAGGGTCGCTCCTTCGGGGCTTCCATGACGATGCCGTCATAGACGACCGAGACATCGAGGTGGCTTTCGTCGAACCGCGCGCGCAGTTCGATGGGACCTTCGGCAATGCCGCTGTCGGCCACCAGTTCGAGCGCCTGGGCCACCGTGGGGATGGCGGCGGCGATCACATCGCGCCGGGCACCCCAGTTATCCCCCTGATTTTCGAGGAAATCCCGCACGAAGGGGAAGGCGTGGGCACCCTCCGGCACTTCCTCCACCGCCTCCTGCGCGATGCCGATGCGGAACAGCAGGTTGAGCAGAATGGCGCTGAGCGCCCCGACCGTCAGCGGCGTCGAGAACAAGGGTTGCAGCATCAGCGGAAGCTGGCGGGTGATGGGCAAAAGCGCCACCGAAAGCCCGGCCAGCACCGAGAGCCCGACCACGAACACCCGCCGCTCGCTGAGGCGGCGGGAGGTCACGAGGTCCATACCCGCCACCACCAGATAGGCGGAGGTGTAGAGCAGGATCCCGCCGATCACCGGCGAGGGAATGAGGGTGAGCGCCACGATCGCCTTGGGCACGAAGGCGATGGCGAAGATCATGATGCCGGCGGTGAAGCCGATGACGCGCGCCGTGGACTGGGTGGCGAAGGCGAGGCCCACCGAGGAAGACGAGAGCCCCGACTGGAAGCCCGAGGTGAGCCCGTTCAGGATGTTGCCGATGCCGCAGGCCGTCACCGCCCGTTGCGCCGCCGGCATGTGGGCGCGGCGCCAGTCGGCATCGTTCATCTTTTCGAGCGACACCGTGACGGAGAGCACGTCCACGAGGTTCATCACCACCAGCAACGCCATCAACGGAAACAGCGCCGGGGCGAACTGGAAGGACGGCAGGGTCAGGGTCGGCAAGGCGAGGAGCGGCGCCGCGGCAATGGCTTCAGGCGCTTCAGGGCGCCCGGCCCCGAGCGAGAGGGCGACGATCCAGCCGATGCTCGCCCCCGCGAACACCGCGAAAAGCTTCAGCCGCCGCGGCGCAAACACGGTGATGGCGACGATGATGCCCACCGTCGCGAGGCTGGAGAGAACGGCATTCTCCTCCACCATGGGGCCATGGTCGAGCCCGAGCGCCCGCCTGAGCGCCGGGCTTGCGAGCGACACGCCGAGCATGCTCACCGCGACGCCGCAGACTTCCGGCGGCAGCAGCACGCGCAGCGGTCGCACCAGCCGGGCGATGAACAATTGCGCGATGCCGACGAGGAGCGTCGTCGTCGCCATCAGCCCCAGCCCGCCCAGCGCCAGCGCCTGCACCGCCAGCGGAATCGCTCCGGGCGCAGGGATGTGCACGGCGAGATAGCCCGAGCCGAAGCGGGTGCGCATGCACTGGATGATGGTGGCCACCCCGATGCTCATGGCGCAGGCCGAGACCATCGCCGAGATCTGGTCGGCGGGCAGCTTGGCCTCGGTGGCGGCGAGCACCGGGTAGATCAGGAAGGTCACGGCCAGCATGGCGTGCTGGGCGGCGAGCGGGATCAGCGCAGCGGGCGGCACATGGTCATCCAGCCCGTAGACGAGGGAGGGCGGCCGGCGCCCGGTCCGCGTGCCGCGGCGGGAATCAGGAAAGAAACGGTCGAGCAGATGCGTCAGACGGGCAAGGCGCGCCGGGCGTGGAGCACCATCGGGCGCCGCCGGTTCAAGCATGCCCGCCCTCGATGAAACTGCGGATCAGATGGTGCGCGATGGCGATGGGCGGCGGCACGAACAGCCCGTCGGGATGCGTGCGGGTGAGCATCAGCGTCACCTCGTCCCGGCCGAACCAGCGGGCATCCTCCAGCTCGTTGCGGTCGATGACGAGGTCCTCGCTCGTCGCCTGCGCGATACAGCCGATCATCAGCGACATGGGAAAGGGCCACGGCTGGGTCGCGAAGTAGCGAACCTCCCCCGTCCGGACGCCCGCCTCCTCCAAAGTCTCGCGGCGCACGGCGTCCTCGATGGTCTCGCCGGGTTCCACGAAGCCGGCGAGGGTCGACCACATGCCGGGGGCGAAATGGGGCTGCCGGCCGAGCAGGCAGCGGTCGCCGCGGGCAGTGAGCATGATGACGACAGGATCGGTGCGCGGGAAATGCTGGGCGCCGCAGGAGGGGCAATCCCGCCGCCAGCCGGCGTCCACGATACGCGAGGCGGCGCCGCAATTGGCGCAGAAGCCGTGCCGCGTATGCCAGGCGCGCAACGCCTTGCCGCAGGCGACGGGCCCGAGGTGATGCGGTGCGATCAGGCCGCTGACGGCGATGGTGCGCAGGTCGGGGACCGTGAGCCCCTCGCCCTCCAGCGCCTCCCTAAGGGCAGGATCGAACCCCTTGGCAAAGCGCGGCGCGCCGTCGCTCTCGATGCCCAGAAACAGGGGCTCGCCGCGCCCGCGCGCCTCGGCTTCCGCCCGGTCGAACAGGGGATCGAAGACCGGCCCCGCGCCCTTCAGCGCGACCAGTTCCCCGCCGAGCAGGTAGAAGCGGGCGGCTGGATGATCGAGGAGATCGGCGGCACCGGCACGCAGGTGGCAGGCGCGGTCAAGCGGGCTGTCCACATAACCAAGGGTCGGCCAGACGCCGAGATCGGGGCGGGAAATGAAGGACATGGACCAGACGACCCCGGCAGGCGGCAGGCTGCGAATTGATGGCGACCGTCGCACGCAGCCGGGGCCGAGGCAAGGCTATCCCACCGGCAGGGCTGGGCTGTGCACATTGAGCCGCCCGCGCAGGGCATCGAGGCGGGATTGGCGCTCCAGATCGCCCATCGGCTCGCGGGCGCCGGCACCGAACACCACGCCCGGCCAGGCCGCGTCGCCGGGATTGCGGGCGATGATATGCACGTGGAGTTGCGGTACCATGTTGCCAAGCGCCGCGATGTTCAGCTTGGCGCAGGCCGCGATGTCCTTCAGCGCCCGCGAGACGAGGGCGACCTCCTCCATGAGCGTCAGGCGGTCGTCGGCATCGAGGTCGAAAACCTCGGACATGCTCGCCCGGCGGGGCGTGAGGGAAACCCAGAAGAAGCGCCGGTCCTCCACCAGCCGCACATGACACAACGGCAGGTCCCCCACGGCCGGTCCATCCGCGGCGAGGCGGGGGTCGAGCGCGAAGGCGTCTTCGGTCATGGGCGGGGCTCCGGTGGGACAGACGGTTGATGCCTGTGCCCTCCCCGCGCCGCAAGCGGGTTTTCCGGCTTTGCGCAGAGCGGTTGCCCCGGCCCGCCGTTGCCGCTATGGAGGCGCCCCAACAGCTGCGCGACCTCGAAAACCCCGCGCGCAAGGACTTAAGGGATGTTCCGCTCGGCCACCTCCGCACCCCAGGCATCGCGTGCCCGGCTCAGCCGGCGAAAATGATGCGGAGCTGAAGCCGGCCGCCGTGATCGGCGCCGCACGCGTGCAACCCCAAGGATATCTGGCGAAGAAAGGCACGAGCGATGGCTCGGCTTGTCATGAAGTTCGGCGGCACATCGGTCGCCAATATCGAGCGCATCCGCAACGTGGCGCGCCACGTCAAGCGCGAGGTGGAGGCCGGCTACAAGGTGGCCGTCGTGGTCTCCGCCATGTCCGGCAAGACCAACGAACTGGTCGCTTGGTGCAAGGATGCCTCCTCGCTCTACGACGCGCGCGAATATGACGCGGTGGTGGCCTCCGGCGAGCAGGTGACCAGCGGCCTGCTCGCCATCGCGCTGCAGGAAATGGGCGTTTCCGCCCGGTCCTGGCAGGGGTGGCAGATCCCCATCTCCACCGACAACGCCCACGGCTCCGCCCGCATCATGGACATCGACGCCGACCGTCTGGCCACCTCCATCGAGGGCGGCGAGGTGGCGGTGATCGCCGGCTTCCAGGGCATCCACCTGCCCACGGGGCGGATCACGACGCTCGGCCGCGGCGGCTCGGACACCTCGGCGGTGGCGGTGGCCGCGGCGCTGAAGGCCGAGCGGTGCGACATCTATACCGACGTGGACGGCGTCTACACGACCGACCCGCGTGTGGTGCCCAAGGCCCGCCGCCTCGACCGCATCGCCTTCGAGGAAATGCTGGAAATGGCCTCGCTGGGCGCCAAGGTGCTGCAGGTGCGCTCGGTGGAGCTCGCCATGGTGCATAATGTGCGCACCTTCGTGCGCTCGAGCCTTGTGGACCCCGACGCGCCGGAGATGCGCGAGGTCGAGAAGGCCGGAACGCTCATCTGCGACGAGGAGGAAATCGTGGCAAGCCAGATGGAATCGCAGGTGGTCACGGGCATCGCCTTCTCCAAGGACGAGGCCCAGGTCTCCATCCGCCGCGTCGCCGACAAGCCCGGCATCGCCGCCGCCGTGTTCGGTCCGCTGGCGGACGCGCACATCAATGTGGACATGATCGTCCAGAACGTGTCCGCGGACGGCTATACCGACATCACCTTCACCGTCCCCACGGCCGATTTCGAGCGCGCCAAGGCGGTGATCGAGCGAGCCCGCGATTCCATCGCCTTCCAGGCGATCGAAGGCGCCGGGGACGTGACCAAGGTGTCGGTCATCGGCATCGGCATGCGCTCCCACGCCGGCGTCGCCGCCAAGGCGTTCGAGGCGCTGGCGGGCCGTGGTATCAACATCCGCGCCATCACCACGTCGGAGATCAAGATCTCCTTCCTGATAGATGCGGCCTATACCGAACTTGCGGTCCGGACTCTCCATTCGCTATACGGGCTGGACAGCTGAGGGCGGAACCGTTGACGGTAGCCCTGCGGGGGCGCGCCATCCGTTGGATAGCCTCGCGGGGTTACTGAACCCGCTCATTTTTAAGGATGCGGCCGATGCGTGGCGCGCTCGGCGGTCCGCGCGTGCTGCTCCGGCGTCTCCGTGAGGTGATGGCGGAGCCGGTCAGCGCGCAGGACCGCCTCGACAAGATCGTTGTGCTGATCGCCGCCAACATGGTGGCGGAAGTCTGCTCGGTCTACGTGCTGCGCGTCGATCAGACCCTTGAGCTGTACGCTACGGAAGGCCTGAACCGGGATGCGGTTCATCTGACCGTCATGAGCGTGGATGAGGGCCTCGTCGGCCATGTGGCGCGCGAGGCCGAATCGCTCGCCTTGCTGGACGCCCAGTCCCACCCCGAATTCTCCTACCGCCCGGAGACGGGCGAAGAGATCTACAACTCCTTCCTCGGCGTGCCGATCCTGCGCGGCGGCAACACGCTGGGCGTGCTGGTGGTGCAGAACCGCGCCCGCCGCACCTATACGGAAGAGGAGATCGAGGCCCTTCAGACCACCGCCATGGTGCTGGCGGAGATGATCGCCTCGGGCGAACTGACGGCGCTGGCCAAGCCCGGCGCCGAACCCGCCGTGCGCCGGCCGCTGCATCTCAAGGGCGTCGCCCTCGCCGACGGGCTTGGCCTTGGCCATGTGGTGCTGCACGAGCCGCGCATCCGGGTGACCAACGTCATCGCCGACGACGTGGTGAAGGAAACCGCCCGGCTCGATGCCGCCATCGGCAAGCTGCGCCACTCCATCGACCTGATGCTGGAGGACGACGGCCTCTCCAAGGCCGGCGAGCATCGCGACATCCTCGAAGCCTACCGCATGTTCGCCCACGACCGGGGCTGGATGCACAAGATGCGCGAGGCCGTCCTCTCCGGCCTCACCGCCGAGGGCGCAGTGGAGCGGGTGCAGTCGGATACCCGCGCCCGCATGATGCGCGCCTCCGACCCCTATCTGCGCGAGCGCCTGCACGATCTCGACGACCTCGCCAACCGGCTCCTGCGCGAGCTGACCGGACGGTCCCGCGGCATGGAGCGGGAGGCGCTGCCCGAAAACGCCATTCTCGTCGCCCGTAACATGAGCCCGGCGGCGCTGCTGGATTACGATCGCACCAGCATTCGCGGCCTCGTGCTGGAGGAAGGCGGAACCACCAGCCACGTCACCATCGTCGCCCGCGCCCTCGGCATCGCCGCCGTGGGTCAGGTGGAGAATGCCGCCGGCCTCGCCGACCAGGGCGATCCGGTCATCGTCGACGGCCAGAACGGCGAGGTCCATCTGCGCCCGCCCGGCGACGTCGAGGAGGCCTATGCCGAGAAGGTGCGCTTCCGCGCCCGCCGGCAGGCCCAGTATGCCGCGCTTCGCACCCGCCCATCCGTGACGAAGGACGGCGTGCATGTGGACCTGAACCTCAATGCCGGCCTGCTGGTGGACCTGCCCCACATCGCCGAGACCGGCGCGGCGGGCATCGGCCTATTCCGCACCGAGCTACAGTTCATGATCGCGTCGGCCTTCCCGCGCATCTCCGAACAGCTGAAGCTCTACCGCGCCGTGCTGGACGCCGCGGGCGACCGCCCCGTCACCTTCCGCACCCTCGATATCGGCGGCGACAAGGTGCTGCCCTACATGCGCACGGTGGAGGAGGAGAATCCGGCCCTCGGCTGGCGCGCCATCCGCCTCGGGCTGGATCGGCCGGGCCTGCTGCGCAGCCAGATGCGTGCCCTGCTGCGCGCCGGCGCGGGGCGGGAGCTGCGCGTGATGTTCCCCATGGTCGCCGCGGTGGATGAATTCGACCGGGCGCGGGCCATGGTGGAGCGGGAGCTGACTCACCTGCGCCGTCACGGCCACGCCCTGCCGGATCGGGTCCAGGTGGGCGCCATGGTGGAAGTGCCGTCCCTGCTCTTCCAGCTGGACGAGATCCTGTCGCGCGCCGATTTCCTCTCGGTGGGCTCCAATGACCTCGTGCAGTTCCTCTATGCGGCCGACCGCGCCAACGTGCGGGTCGCCGACCGCTTCGATCCGCTCTCTCCCCCGGCGCTTCGGGCCTTCCGCCTGGTGGCGGAGGCGGGCCTCCGCCATGGCAAGCCCGTGACGTTGTGCGGCGAACTGGCCTCCCGGCCGCTGGAGGCGGTGGCCCTCGCCGCCCTGGGCTACCGCTCCCTGTCGGTCTCCCCGGCGGCCATGGGGCCGGTCAAGGCGATGCTGCTCGAGACCGACGTCTCCGCCGCCCGCAAGGTGCTGCTGCCCTTGCTCGAGGACCGTACCGGCACAGCCGATCCGCGGGCCATGCTGACCAAGTTCGCGCGGGACTGCGGCCTGCCGCTCTAGCGGGCGCGCTGCCGCGCCTCTGCTCTTGCCCTTTTCTCTTGCCCCTTTTCCCCAAACCGTCCGGATCCGTCAGCCCCTTATGAACACCCTGCCCCTCGCCAAACTCGACCAGCTGGTCGCCCGGCATGCCGAGATCGAGGCCGCCCTCTCGCATGGGGTGGAGGGGGAGGAGTTCGTCCGCCTCGGCCGTGAGTTCTCCGATCTCTCCCCCGTGGTGGAGCAGGTGCTGGCCCTGCGTGGCGCGGAACGTGACCTGGAGGGCGCCCGGGAGCTGCTCGCCGATTCGGCCGGCGACCCGGAGATGCGCACCTTGGCCGAGGCCGAGGTGGAGCGGCTGGATACGCGGATTACCGAGCTGACCACCGCCGTGCGCCTCGCGCTCCTGCCCAAGGACGCCATGGACGAGCGCGGCATCATTCTGGAGGTGCGCGCCGGCACGGGCGGCGACGAGGCGGCGCTGTTCGCGGGCGACCTCTACCGCATGTATACGCGCTACGCCGCCGACAAAGGCTGGAGCGTGGAGGTGCTGTCCGAGAGCGAGGGCACCATGGGCGGCTACAAGGAAATCGTCGCCGCCGTCCACGGCAAGGGCGCCTATGCCCGGCTGAAGTTCGAGAGCGGCGTCCACCGGGTCCAAAGGGTGCCGGCCACCGAGGCGGGCGGGCGCATCCATACCTCCGCCGCCACCGTCGCCGTCCTGCCGGAGGCGGAGGATGTGGACGTGGACATCAACGAATCCGACCTCCGGATCGACGTGTTCCGGGCCCAGGGCGCCGGCGGCCAGCATGTGAACAAGACCGAATCGGCGGTGCGCATCACCCACATCCCCACCAACACGGTGGTGGCGGTGCAGGACGAGCGCTCCCAGCATCGCAACAAGGCCCGCGCCATGGCGCTGCTGCGCTCCCGCCTGCTGGACGAGGAGCGCCAGCGCAAGGAGGCCGGCCGCGCCGCTGACCGCAAGGGACAGGTCGGCTCCGGCGACCGTTCCGAGCGGATCCGCACCTACAATTTCCCGCAGGGCCGCGTGACCGACCATCGCATCAACCTCACCCTCTACAAGCTGGAGGAGGTGATCGCCGGCACCGCGCTCGACGACATCATCGAACCGCTGCTGACCGAGCACCAGGCCGCCCTGCTCGCAGCCGCCGAGGAGGCCTGAGCCGTGCCCGGCCCCGGCGACACGCCCGCGGCCGACCTGACCATCGCCCAGTTGCGCCGGCTGATGACCGCGCGCCTCGCCGCCGGTGGCATGGAGACGCCGGAGCTGGATGCACGGCTGCTGCTGGCCCATGCCCTCGGATGCCCGCCGGGCGAGCTTCTCAGCCACGGCGCCGCCCCCGCCGCGCCCGATATCCTCGCCGCCACCGAGGCGCTCCTCGCCCGGCGGCTCGCGGGGGAGCCTGTGGCCCGCATCTTCGGCCACAAGGAGTTCTGGAGCCTCACCTTCCGCCTTTCCCCGGACACGCTGGTGCCGCGACCGGACACGGAAACTTTGGTGGAGGCGGCGCTGTCCCTCTTTCCCGACCGTGCCGCGCCGCTGCGCATCCTCGACCTCGGCACGGGCACGGGCGCCATCCTCGCGGCCCTGCTTTCGGAGCGGCCGGCCGCAACGGGCATCGCCGTGGACCGCTCGGAGAACGCGGCCCGGACGGCCCGGGACAACCTCGAAGCGAACGGCCTCGCCGGCCGCGCGTCTGTTCTTGTCGCCGACTGGGGCACCGCACTTGCCGGCGGCTTCGACCTCGTCGTCTCCAACCCGCCCTACATCACCGAGGATGAGATGGCGGGACTTGCCGTCGACGTACGCCTCCACGATCCCCGGCTGGCGCTGGTTGCGGGGGCCGACGGGCTGGCGGCCTATCGCATCATCGCCGCCGATCTGCCGCGCCTGCTGAAGCCCGGCGGCGCGGCTGTTCTCGAACTCGGCGCGGGGCAGGAACCCGCCGTCGCCGCCCTCGTTCAAGCGGCAGGGCTTGGGCTTCTCGGCCCGGCGCGCGCCGACCTCGGAGGCATCCCGCGCGCCCTTTACGCCCGGTGGCCCGGCGCCGCACACCCACCGGCCGATGAAAAAAGGCTTGGAACCTTTGAGGGAAATGGCTAGTGTCAGTCGCAGGAATCGAACCGGAGCATTGGTCCAGAGGGCTGATGCGGGCTTCCGAAATCTCAAACGGATGTTTCGGTCGCTGGGGATGCGAGAGCGTGGAGCGCGCGATGGCGCTGCTCATGCGAGCGTCCTGCGGTTGGATCGTTTCACGGTGCTGAATACGCGCGGCCCACGGAATGTCGGTGACATCTTAGGCGGTGGCATCTTGGGTGATGTCGTCTTCGGCGATGTCGTCTTGGGTTGCGGCATCTCGTGTATTGGCGCCCGTGCTGGGGGGCACGGAACGGGGCTCGATGATCGGACTGATCCTGACTTCTTGACGACTTTCGCTTTGGTCCAGCGCGGACGCCGGCGCAGGCGGCTTCCGCGGATCTGACGGTCTTGTCCTGCGGACGGAGCAGCGTTCCACGGCACCCATTCCAATGGGGTGGAGTTCCGAAGGTTCGTTTCATGAGACGCGCGCCGCCGGTGCGGGAAGCCCGGCGGGATATGCGGATTGTACCGGCGCGATGCGGCCGGGCGCAGACGGCGGCGTGAACGCCGGGCGAGTAGAGATCGATCCATATGAGAAATGGTCAGCAGAAGCGCATGCGCGGCCGCAACAACAACCGGCGCAGCTCAAACCCTTTGACGCGGGTGTATGAGTCGAACGGCCCGGATGTGAAGGTGCGCGGGACAGCCCACCACATTGCGGAAAAGTATCAGCAGCTCGCCCGCGACGCCCAGTCCTCCGGCGACCACGTGGCGGCTGAGAACTATTTCCAGCATGCGGAACACTATCTTCGCCTCATCGCCTCGCTGCAGGGCCAGTTCGCCCCGGTGAACGGCTTCGGCCGCGACGAGGAAGGCGACGACGAGGACATGGACGACATGTCCTCCCTCGACGCACCCCAGCCTTACGGCCGCAACGAGCAGCCCTATGGCCGCGGCGAGCAACCCTACCAGTCGCGCGAAAATCGGGATGATCGGGGTCCGCGCGAAGATCGCGGCCAACGTGAAGATCGGGGCTACCGGGATGACCGGGGTCAGCGAGATGATCGTGGTCAGCGAGATGATCGTGGTCAGCGGGATGACCGTGGCCAGCGCGACAATCGGCAGGGCAATTTCCGTCGCAATCGGGATGACGACGAGAGCTACCAGCCGCGCGAGGCCCGCGACAACCGCGAGAATCGGGACCCCCGGGAGCAGCGCGAGCCCCGGGAGCAGCGCGAGCCCCGGGAGCAGCGCGAGCCCCGCGACCAGCGGGAACAACGTGACCCGCGGGAACAGCGCGAGCCGAGAGAACAGCGCGAGCCGCGCGAGTTCCGCCGCCGCAACCGCGACGACAATGGCGAAGGCTTCGTGCCCCGCGCGGCCCGCGCGCCCCGCAGCGACGATGGCGATCAGCCGCGTCCGCATCGCGCGCCGCGCAATGAGGAGGTCGAGCAGCCCCGTCCGCCGCGCGCCCCCCGCGTCGAGGAGCAGGATCTCGGCCTGCCGTCCTTCATCACCGGCGCACCGGCCGTTCCCAAGGAGCGCCCCGAGCCCAAGGTCGAAGTGAAGAGCGAGCCTAAGGCCGAGCCCCGCGAACCCAAGGCGGAGCCGAAGGCCGAACCGAAGGCCGTGGCCAAGGCGGAGAAGGCTGAGCCCAAGGCGGCTGCGGAAACGCCCCGCGAGGAGGGTGCAGAGGTCGCCGAGGGCGCAGACGCCCCGCGTCCGCGTCGCCGCCGCTTCCGCACCCGGGCCGGCGAGGGAGCCGAGGCTGCCGCCGAGGCCCCTGCGCCCGAGCAGCCGGCACTGTTCAACGAATAGGCCTGCGCTTCTCTACCGAAACAAAAAACCCCGCCGGTCGCCCGGCGGGGTTTTTCTTTGGCCACGCGGCGGAGGGCCGGCTCAGCTTTCCTTGAAGCCGTAGTCCGGGATGCCCTGCTCGTTGCCGTAATATTTGTAGGGCAGGAATTTGCCGGACATGGTGATCTGCACCCGGTCGCCCTTGGGGTTCGGCTCGCGCACCATCTCCATGTTGAAGTCGATGGCGGACATGATGCCGTCGCCGAACTCCTCCTCAATCAGCGCCTTCCAGGCCGGGCCGTTGACCATCACCAGCTCGTAGAAGCGATAGATCAGCGGATCGGTGGGCGGCATGGGCGTGCCGGCGCCGCGCATGGGCACCTCGTTCAGCATCCGCTCTTCCACCTCGGAAAGGCCGAACAGATCGGCGGCCTTCTTCGCCAGCGGCTTCACCAGCTTCATCTGGCCCAGCAGCGCGCCGACGACGAGCACCGGCGACATGCCGCCGATCTCGTCGCAGATGTATTTCCAGGTCCAACCCTTCTCGCGCTTGATGTCGAGAAGCTTCTCGGTCAGTTGCTCGCGCTTCATTTTCTTATGGTCTCCGCTTGAGTTCGGTCGAAGGTCCGTCAGTCCCGCGCATGGGCGATGGCGGGGAAGGGAATGGTGTTGGCCGGCGCCGGCTCGGGCTGCGGCTGGCGACCGAGACGCACCACGGGCGGGTGGCGGCGGTCGTAGCCCGCCGGCATCTCCGTCTTGAAGGTCCGGCTGCGGGAGACGAGGAAGTCCACGAGGTGGTTGCGCACCGCGTAGTAATCCTCTTCGCGATGGATGCTGTCGCGGGCACGCTCCATGGGCAGCGGGTTCTCGACCACCTCGGCGATCATCGCCTCCGGGCCATTGGTCATCAGCACGATCTTGTCGGCGAGGTAGATGGCCTCGTCCACGTCGTGCGTGATCATGACGACGGTCTGGCCGGTGGACTTGCAGATGCGCCGCACCTCGTCCTGCAACGTGCCGCGGGTGAGCGCGTCGAGCGCGGAGAAGGGCTCGTCCATGAGCAGGATCTTCGGCTCGATGGAGAGCGCGCGGGCGATGCCCACACGCTGGCGCATGCCGCCGGAGAGTTCGGCCGGCCGCTTCAGCTCGTTGCCCTTGAGGCCGACGAGATCGATGAAGCGGCGCGCCCGCGCCTCCACCTCCGCCCGACCCGCCTTGCGCCAACGGGAAGAGACGGCATAGCCCACATTGCCGATGACGCTCTTCCAGGGGAGCAGCGCATGACCCTGGAAGATCACCGCGCGGTCGAGGCTCGGGCCGGAAATGGCCTGCCCGTCCACCACCACCACGCCGTCCGAAGGCTCCTCAAGCCCGGCGAGGATATTGAGCACGCTCGTCTTGCCGCAGCCGGAATGGCCGATGATGCAGACGAACTCGCCCCGCGCCACGGGAAGCCAGAGATCCTCGAAGATGGTGGTGGAGCCGCCACCCGCCGCCGGGTAGCGCCGGGCGATGCCCTCGATGGAGATGAATTTGGGATCGCTCTCGGTCCTGGGGTTCGCCATGGCCCTCACTCCGGAAACGTCACGCGCTTCTGCAGGCGCGCGAGAATGAGGTCGAGCGCCATGCCGACGACGCCGATGAGCAGGATCCCCACGATCACATTGGCGATGGAGAGGTTGTTCCACTCGTTCCAGACGAAGTAGCCGATGCCGGTTCCGCCCACGAGCATCTCCGCCGCCACGATGACCAGCCAGGCGATGCCGATGGAGATGCGCATGCCGGTGAGGATGGTGGGCGCCGCCGCCGGCAGGATCACTGTGAAGGCTCGCCGCCACGGCCCCACCTCCAGCGTGCGCGCCACGTTCAGCCACTCCTTGCGCACCGCCCCGACACCGAAGGCGGTGTTGATGAGCATGGGCCAGACCGAGCAGATGAAGATGACGAAGATGGCCGAGAGGGAGGAATCCTTGATGGTGTAGAGGGCGAGCGGCATCCAGGCCAAGGGCGAGATGGGCTTGAGCACCTGGATGAAGGGATCGAGCGCCCGGTAGGCCAGCGGCGACATGCCGATGAGGAAGCCGATGGGCACCGCCACCAGCACCGCCAATCCATAGCCGATGAACACCCGGCCGATGGAGTAGAGGAGCTGGAGGCCGAGGCCCTTGTCGTTCGGGCCGTTGTCGTAGAACGGCCGCTTCAGGTTGTCCCAGAGCTTGCCCGCCACATCGAGCGGCCCCGGCATGGCAGACTTGGCGCCCTCCGTGGCGATGCCCATCAGCTTGGCATATTCGGGATCGAGCGCCGGCCCCGAACTCGCGCTCGGGGTGACGGCGATCTGCCATAGCGCGCAGAAGGCGACGAACATCAGCACCGAGAGGAGGCCGGCGCGCACGCCGAGGCTCTTCATCCCCTCAGCTCCGCTTGATGGCGAAGGAATTGACGTATTCCGCGGGCTTTGCCGGATCGAACACCTTCCCCATCACCGAGAACGACTTCATCGTGGTGGCGGGCGGGGTGAGGCCCATCTCCTTCATCACCTTCGCGGCGTCGGTGGCGAGGAAGACCTCGTTGGCGACCTTGGTGTAGTCCACGTCACCCTTCACCTGCCCCCAGCGCTTCATCTGGGTCAGCATCCACACCGCGAAGGAATCCCACGGGAAGGGATCGAAATCGACGCGCTTGGGATCGTCCTTGATGTTGCCGAGCCCGTCGGCGTACTTGCCCACCAGCACCTGCTCCAGCACGATCGGCGGCGCGTTGAGATAGGCGGCCGGCGCGATGGCCTCGGCGATGGCCTTGCGGTTCTCGGCCTTGGAGGCATAGCCGGTGGCATCCACGATGGCCCGCAGCAGTGCCGCGTAAGTATTCGGCATGGTGGAGATGAATTCCTTGCTGGCCGCGAAGGAACAGCAGGGGTGCCCGTCCCACATGGTCTTGGACAAGGAGTGGATGAAGCCGACGCCGTCGAACACCGCGCGCTGGGCCACGTTGTCCGGGGCGAGGAAGCCGTCGATGTTCTCTGCCCTGAGGTTCGCCACCATCTCCGGCGGCGGCACCACGCGCAGCTGAACGTCGGTATCCGGATCGATGCCGTTCTCGGCCAGCAGGTAGCGCAGCAGATAGTTGTGCATGGAGAAGTCGTAGGGAATGGCGAGCTTCATCCCCTTCCACGACTTCACATCCATCTTGTCCTTGTGCTTGATGCCCAGCGTGAAGGACTGGCCGTTGATATTCTCGATGGCCGCCGCGACGAACGGGATCGGGTTCGAGCCAAGCCCCTGCGAGATGGCCAGCGGCATGGGCGCCAGCATGTGGGCGGCGTCGTATTCCTTGTTGATGGTCTTGTCGCGCACCACCGCCCAGCCGGCCGTCTTCACCACCTCCACGTTCAGGCCGTGCTTGGTATAGAAGCCCATGGGATGGGCCATGATGATGGGCGTGGCGCAGGTGATGGGAATGAAGCCGACCTTGAGGTCGGTCTTCTCCGGCTTGCCGGTCTGGGCGAAGGCCTCGGTGGCGACATCCAGCGGGAAGAAGGTGGCGAGGGCCGCCGCCGCGGTGGAGGTGCCCACGGCCTTGAGGAAGGCGCGGCGCTTCAGGTCGTTCGGGAACAGCGCCCGCATGAGGCCGGAGGCGACCACCTCCTTGTAGCGCGCCTCATCGGAGAGCGTCGCAGCCCGCTCCGCCGCCGCATGTTCCTCCGCGCTCGCGTGCCGCCCGCACAGGCAGCGGCGCAGCGTGGACTTCAGCGAGAACGGGTTGGAAAACATCGACATCAGGGCTCTCCATGAGGGCTTGCGATGGACCGGACAAACGTGACGCTGGGATAGGGCAATGCCCGTGCCACGCTCACCCGGGAACGGGGATGGGCGGCGGGGTGGCGAGCGCCTTGCGCGCCAGCATGTGGCTTTTCGGATCGTTGACGGAGGCGACCGCGACGAGGCGATCCCCCGCGAAGTACCTGACGCAGAAGCGTCCGGCGGCGACGTCGCCCTCGCATTCGGTGCGGTCGTGCCCGTCGAGAAGGCCGGCGATCTGCAGCTTCACATCATACTGATCGGACCAGAACCAGGGGATCGGATCGTATGCAACCGCCCCACCGCTGATTGCTTTTGCGGCAACCTTGGCCTGATCGATCGCATTCTGCACGGATTCGAGGCGAACCCGCCGGCCGTAGAGCTTGCTCGGGAAATTGGCCACGTCTCCGGCAGCATAGATGTCGGGCACGCTGGTGCGGGTCGCCTCGTCCACCCGGATGCCGTTCTCCATGACGAGGCCGGCATCGGCGGCGATTTCGCCATTGGGTACCGCGCCCACGGCCGAGAGCACGAGATCGGCCGGCAGCACCCGTCCGTCAGCGAGTTCCACGCCTGTGACGCCATCCGTGCCCAGAATGCGGGCGACACCGGTGCCGGTGAGGATGGTGACGCCGTGGCCCTCGTGCAGGTCACGAGCGAAATCGAAGATGGTGGTGCAGGCGACGCGGGCGAGAAGACGCGGCGCGCCTTCCACCACGGTGACATCGAGCCCCAGCGTCTTCGCCTTGGCCGCCGTCTCCAGGCCGATATAGCCGCCCCCGATGATGACCAGCCGCGCGCCCGCAAGCGCAGCGGCGCGGAAGTGCTTCACATCGTCGATGCTGCGGATGGAAAACACGCCCGGCAGTTCCGCCCCCGGCACGGGCAGCGTGCGGGCGCGGGTGCCGGTGGCGATCAGCAGCGCGCCGTAGGTGAGGCGGGCGCCATCGGAAAGCTCCACCTCCTTGCCCACGGGCAAGATGCGGGCGACGCGGGTGGAGAGGCGCATGTCGGCGCCGGCCTCGGCGTAGAAGGCGGGCGCCTTCAGCTCCAGCCGGTCCTCGGTCATCTCGCCGCCGAGATAGGCCTTGGAGAGCGGCGGGCGCTGGTAGGGCAGATAGGGCTCGTCGCCGATGACGATGATGGGCTTGCCATAGCCCTCGGCCTTGAGCGAGGTGACGGCCTGCGCCGCCGCCTGCCCGGCGCCGATGATGACGAGCGGCGCGCTCACGACAGATGCTCCTGCGCCACCGGTTCCTGCGCGACGCCCAGCGCGGCGGCGACGAACAGCAGCCGGTCCTGGCCGAAATACATCTGGCCGTTCACGAAATAGGTGGGAGAACCGAACACGCCGGCCTCGATGGCCGCGGCAGTGTTGCGCGCGATCTTGTCGGCAACCTCCACGCTGTCGGAGAGGGTGGCGAGCTTCTCACCATCGAGCCCCACCTCATTGGCGAGGCGGACGAGACTGTCCCGCTCGGAAATCTGGATGTCCCGCGCCCATACGGCGGAAAGGCAGGCGCCGATGAGGTCGGCGGGGTCGATGCCCTCGAGCTGCGCCGCCGCGATGAGACGACACGCGGGAAGCGTATCCGTGGGCCAGAACTTCGGCTCGGTATTGATGGAGATGCCGCGCACCTTGGCCCAGCGCACGATGTCCTGCTTGCGATAGGCGTTGCGCTGGGGCGACTGCTTCGCCGGAGCGGTGGACCCACCCTCGGCGAAGACCTTCAGGATGTCGACGGGACGCCACAGGATGTCGGCGCCCGCCGCGCGCGCGATCTCGCGCAGGCGGCCGTGCCCCAGATAGGCATAACCGGACTGGGGGCTGAAATAGCAGATGATCTCGGGCACGGCGGGGCTCCTTTGGCTCGGTTCAGCCGAGGGCCGCGGCCGGGTGCCCCTCCTCGATGGGCAGGGACGGATCGCGCGACCACTCGTTCCATGAGCCAAAATACATCTTCACGTCCTTCACCCCCGCCTCTTTCAGCGCGAGGAAGGTGTTGGAGGCCCGCGCCCCTTTGAAGCAGTAGAGATAGACCGGGGTTTCGGGCGAAATGCCCACGGTGGCGCACTCGGCGAGGATCTCGGCGGACGACTTGAAGCGCGGCCCTTCGGCGGTCGGCTTCATCATGCGGTACCACTCGATCCACTTGGCGCCGGGGATGCGGCCCTTGCGGGGGCAGAAGTCCTTGCCATAGGGCGAGGAGCTTTCGCCGATCCACTCGTCCACGTCGCGCACGTCGAGCTTGGCGACGGCCGGGTCTTCCACTGCCTTCAGCATGGCCGCGGCATCGATGATGAGTTCCCCGGCCGCCGGGTCCACCGGGAAAGTGGTGGCCTTGGGTTCGGGCACGTCGGTGGAAACGGGAAGGCCCGCGGCCGTCCAGGCGGCGAACCCGCCATGCAGCACCTTCACCTTGGGATAGCCGAGGAAGGTGAGCAGGAAATAGCCGCGGCAGGACTGGCCGAAGCCGGAATTCATGGACTGCTCGTAGATCACCGCCGTCTCGGTGCCGGAGAGGCCGGCCTTGCCGAAGGCGTCGGCGAACTTCTGCCGAAGCTCGGCGTAGCCCTCGGGGGTCGAGGTGGCGAGGAAGGTGAAGATCTCGTGCAGGTTCACCGCCCCGGGAATGTGCCCGGCGGCGTAGCTCCCGGGGTCGCGGGTATCGATGACCACGGTGGGTTCAGACAGGATGAGGGTCGACAGATCGGACGGCGAAATCAGGATTGCGCTCATGGTGATCCCCTCTTGCGGGTCGGGAGGACACTCTTTCGGAAGGCACCGGGGGCTTTTGCCCCTCATGTTTTGAAACGGGCGGCCGGCATCAGGCCGGCATCTGGTCCAGCATCAGCTTCAGCTGCTTGGTGGCCGGCGTGACGATGGCGACGAAATAGGCCTCGCGCAGGCGCCGCTGGCAGCGGGAGGCGCGCACATAGCCGCGGGCGCCGCAGTGGAGCATGGCGTTGTGGGCGGCTTCGACGCTCTTCTCGCCGGCGAGCAGGCGGGCGGAGACGACGCGGCGCCAGTAGTCCGGGCTCTCGTCGAACGGCGTTTCGGCGAGGGTGTTCACCTCCGCTTCCATGGCCGCCAGCGTCTCGCAAAGCTGGTCGGGCTGGACGTCGAGATAGCGGTTCACGTGACCGAGGGGCTCCTCCACCTCGCGCATCATGGCGATGCAGTCACGGATGAGGCCGAAGGCCATGCCGGCCTGGAGCAGGATGAACCCGGCCCGCATCTTCTTCACGAACGACATGGCGTCGTGGGCCAGCACCATCTCGTCGGGAATGAACAGGTCGCGCACCTGCACGGCGTAGGTGCCGGTGCCGTCCATGCCGAGGAACGGCTCGCAGGGCTTCAGCGTCACGGCCGGCTCGGCGCAGTCGATGATCGCCATAACAGGCGCGGCGCCGTCCACGGCGAAGATGCAGCCGAAGAAATGGTCGGGGCCGAGGTTGGAGACCCAGGGCAGGATGCCCTTCACCTTGTAGCCGCCCTCCACCCGCGTGCCCTTCAGCTTCAGCGCCTCGATGCCGAAGAAGGACTTCATGGGGTTGGACAAAGCGGTACCGCCGAGCACATGTCCGGTGGCGACGGCGGCGAGATATTTGGCGCGGGGCGCCTCGTTCTCGGAATTGATGAGGTACCAGACCAGCGTGTTCTGGCACCAGGCCATGAAGCCCGTGGCGGCGCAGACCTCGGACATGCGCGACATGCCCTCGATGGCATTGCCCAGCCGGTGGCCTTGAGACAGATGCAGGCGGAAGGCTCCGGCGTCGGCGAACCGATGCAGCAGCGTTGCGGGATAGGTGCCCTCGTCGATGGCCCGCGCCCAGGCGGACAGATCGGTCCGCGCGATCTTGCCGATCTCGTCGAGGGCGATGCCGGCATCGAGATCGACCGCAGCAGGGTCATGCGGCGACAAGGCAGTGACGGCGACGTGCGACACAGGCAACGACATGGCGATCCTCAACGGGAAGAGGGCGGGAGCCTGCCCGGCCGTTGCCGGGCAGGGATGCGGCCGAAGGCGGCCGGCTGGTCGGCGCCGGTCAGCCCAGCGCCACCTCCAGGTTCACCGGACGCACGAAGGTGTTGGCCACGGGCGACCACTTGGTGACGTGGGAGATGAGCGCCTCGACCTCCTCCTTCGGCACGCCGTCGCACTCCATGTCGACCTTCACGCGCACGTCGGTGAAGCCGACCGGCTTCTCGCTGACGTCGCCGGTACCCCACACGGCGGTGATGTTGAGGTCGCCTTCCAGCTGGAGCTCCAGCTTGCGGACGGTCCAGCCGCGATGCACCGCATTGGCGTGGAGGCCGACGGCGAGGCAGGAGCCGAGCGCGGCAAGCGACGCTTCGGAGGGGTTCGGCGCCGTGTCGTCGCCGAGCAGGCCCGGGGGCTCGTCAACGATGTAGGGCTCGAGATTGCGGATGTAGTTCGCGTGACGGAAGCGGCCTTCGGCGACGGTCTTGCACTTCAGGGTTTTGATGACCTTGGGGTCCGCCTTGCCGGCCGCGATCAGCTTGGCGAGGCCTTCCTTGTCGATGGGCGCAAGGCAGCCCGTGGTCGCTTCTGGCGCGAGGCAGCCGGTCAGTGCGGTCTGGGGCGCAGTCATCAGGATCTCCTTGGGTCGTGTAGACAGACCGGTCTGTCTTATGCACGCGCCATGCCAGATCCGCCAAAGGCAGCGACGGACTGGAGGAGACCTGCGTTTCCTTATGAGAAATAAGGAACTGTGGGAAAAGTGGACGCGGCTTGTCCGGCACGGTTCGTGCCTGTAGAAAACAGACAGGTCTGTCTGAGTGCACGCGAAAGCAGCACATTGGTGAGAAGCGATGCAGCAAACGAAGGCAAGCCGCCCCAAGGCCAATCCCCACGCCGCCCCGGACGCGGGCGAGGCGGAGCCGAAGGCCCGCGAGCGCATCCTTCAGGCCGCGACGCGCCTGTTCTGCCAGCACGGCATCAATGCGGTGGGCGTGGACGCCGTGGTTGCCGAGGCGGCAACGGCCAAGGCGACCCTCTACAAGTCGTTCGGCTCCAAGGAGCGGCTGGTGGAAGCGGTGCTGGAGCGCGAGGGCGCGGCGTGGCGCGACTGGTTTCTCGGCGAACTGCTGAAAGGCGAGGCAACCGCGCAGGTGCGCCTGCGCCGCATCTTCCCCGTGCTCCGCGAATGGTTCGGCGACGCCCGCTTCTTCGGCTGCCCCTTCATCAACGCGGTGGCCGAGCACGACAAGGCGGATGACCGCATGCGCCAGATCGCCCTCGCCCACAAGAAGGTGGTGCTGGAAACCATCACCCGCCTTGCCGCCGAAGCCGGCGCACGCGACCCCAACGGCGCGGCCCACCAATTGGGTGTCCTGATCGACGGCGCCATCGTCGCCGCCATGATCACCAAGGACGCCAACGTCGCCCTGCTCGCCGGCCAAACCGCCGACCTGCTGCTGTCCGGCATGGCGGCCGAAGCGGCCTGACGGACGCCCCTCCGCCTTCCCGCTCACGCCCCATGCGTCCAGAGCGGGAGACGGCTCGCTCCCCCTGCGAAATGCGCAGTCTCCCGCGCTTGACGCTCTGCCCCGCGGCATCCGAAAACGCGGTAACAGCATCGGGAGGAAAAGATGCAGATCCGCGCCGCCGTCCTGCGCACGTCTCCGGTCAACAAGCCCTATGCGGACACGCGCCCGCTCTCCATTGAAACGGTTCAGCTCGCGCCGCCCCAGGCCGGCGAGGTGCTCATCAAGGTGGCGGCGGCGGGGCTGTGCCATTCTGATCTGTCCGTCATCAACGGGGACCGGCCGCGCCAGCTTCCCATGGTGCTCGGCCACGAGGCGGCGGGCGTGGTGGTAGAGACCGGTCCGGGCGTGGACGATCTCAGCGTCGGCGACCATGTGGTGATGAGCTTCGTGCCCACCTGCGGCACCTGCCCGTCCTGCATGGAAGGCCGCGCCCAGTTGTGCGGGCCGGGCCAGGCGGCGAACGGTGCCGGCACCTTGCTCGGCGGCGGTCGGCGGCTGACATGCGATGACGGTACCGAAGCCTACCATTTGTGCGGCATCGCCGGTTACGGCGAGTATGCGGTGGTCTCGCGCCGCTCCATCATCAAGATCGACAAGGAGATGTCGCTCATCGACGCCGCCCTGTTCGGCTGCGCGGTGATGACCGGCGTCGGCACGGTGGTGAACACCGCGGGCGTGCGCCCGGGCCAGAGCGTCGCGGTGGTCGGCCTCGGCGGCGTCGGCCTCTCGGCGGTGATGGGCGCGGTGGCGGCGGGTGCCGACCAGATCGTCGCTCTGGACTTGTCTCCCCAGAAGCTCGACCTCGCCCGCCAGATCGGCGCGACCGACACCTTCCTCGCCAGCGACCCGGACATCGTGGAGGCGGTGAAGGAAGCGACGCGCGGCGGCGTGGACCACGCCATCGAGATGGCCGGCTCTGCGCCCGCCTTCGAGCTGGCCTACAAGATCACCCGCCGGGGCGGCACCACCACCACGGGCGGCCTCGCCAATCCCAACGCCCGCATCTCCCTGCCGCCGGTGCACCTCGTCGCCGAGGAGCGCACCATCAAGGGCAGCTACATGGGCAGTTGCGTGCCCCCGCGCGACATCCCGCGCTTCATGGCGCTCTACAAGCGCGGCAAGCTGCCGGTGAACCGCCTGCTCTCCTCCACCGGGCCGCTCGACACCATCAACGAGAATTTCGACCGCCTCGACCGTGGCGAAGTGGTGCGGCACGTCATCGTCTACTGAGGCCGGGAAGGACGCGCATCGGGGCCGCGGCGGCGCGGCCCCTTCCCTTCCCCGGTGGATCGCCTAATCTGCCGCGGGTTCCCGAGGAGAAGTCATGCGCGTCGCCATCCGTCTCGCCGCCGTCGCCGCGCTGGCCATCGCCGTTTCCGGCTGCGACAAGTGCGGCAACTGGTTCGGCCAAGGCACGCCGGTGGGCAAGCCCGGCGCCTGCCAGTCCGCGACGCCGCGCTGATACCCCCTTTTACCGCGCCGCTTCCTTGCATCGGCGGGGCTCCGCCGCTATAAGCGCGCCTTCGCTTTCGGCATGCGCCCCCCTGGAGGCGTGCCGCAGGGCGAAATCGCGCGTCCATACGGATGCGGCGATGGAAACTCGAAATCAGGACAAGTGCCATGACTGCCATCAAGGAACTGAAGGCTGTGGCGCGCCCGCGGGCCGGCAAGGGGGCCGCCCGTGCCGAGCGCCGCGCCGGGCGTGTGCCCGCCGTAATCTACGGCGAGAAGCAGGACCCCATCACGATCTCGCTCGACTTCATCGAGATCAACAAGATCATCTATGCTGGCCACTTCCTCACCACCCTGTTCGAGGTGGACGTGGACGGCACCAAGCACCGCGTCATCCCGCGTGACTACCAGCTGGACGTGGTGAAGGACTTCCCCGTTCACGTGGACTTCCTGCGCGTCTCCAAGGGCGCGACCGTGACGGTGGAAGTGCCTGTGCACTTCGTGAAGCAGGAGGCCTCCCCGGCGCTCAAGTCCGGCGGCACCCTGAACGTGGTCGCCCACACCGTCGAGCTGGAATGCCCGGCCGAATCCATCCCGGAAGCCATCGAGGTCGACCTCACCGGCGCCGCCTATGGTGACGCGTTCCACCTGTCCTCCCAGAAGCTCCCCGCGGGCGTGACCTGGGTCGGCCAAGGCGACGACACCCTCGCCACCATCGTCGCCCCCGTGGGCGGCGAAGAGGAGCCGGCGGCGGAAGAGCCCAAGGCCTGAGCGGATCGCTGACCATCCCGGGCGCCGCGCTTCCTGAAGCTGCGGCGCCCCGTTTTCCGGGCCGGAGATCCGCCTCATGTTCCTGTTCGCAGGGCTCGGCAATCCCGGCCCGAAATATGCCGGCAACCGGCACAATGTCGGCTTCATGGCGCTCGACACCATCTGCCGCCGCCATCGCCTCGGCCCGCTGCGCCGCCGCTTCCAGTCCGCGGCCGCCGAAGGCGAGATTGCCGGCGAGAAGGTCATCGCGCTCTTTCCCGAGACCTTCATGAACGAGAGCGGCCGGGCCGTCGCCGAGGCCCAGCGTTTCTACAAGATCCCCCTCGACCACATCTTCGTCTTCCACGACGAGCTGGACCTGCCCCCCGCCAAGGTGCGGATCAAGAAGGGCGGCGGCAATGCCGGCCACAACGGGCTCAGGTCCATCACCGCCCAGTGCGGCAACGACTACTGGCGCATCCGCCTCGGCATCGGCCATCCCGGCGACAAGGCGCTGGTGCATGCCTATGTGCTCAACGACTTCGCCAAGTCCGAAAAGGGCTGGGTCGATGCCGTAAGCGACGCTTGCGCCGATTTCGCCGAGTTGCTCGTGAAGCAGCGCCCCGACGAATTCCAGAACCGCACCCACCTCTTCCTCGAAGCCCAGGGCTTCGGCGAGCAGAAAAGGGTCGGCGAGAAGGGCTGAGGCCGCGCCTCGGCCCATGCGCCCCTGGCCGGGCGGGTTGCGCACCCGAGGCCCGAAGGGCTATGCGATCCCCAACGGCCGCAGCGCGGCCTGATCCTTATCTCCATCCTGCAGCCGCACCGGCGGGCGGGTGCAACTCCTGAGCGGTCCATGGGCTTCAAATGCGGCATCGTCGGGCTTCCCAACGTGGGCAAGTCCACCCTCTTCAACGCGCTCACCCAGACGGCGGCGGCGCAGGCGGCGAACTATCCGTTCTGCACCATCGAGCCGAACGTGGGTGACGTGGCGGTGCCCGATCCGCGCCTCGATACGCTGGCGGAGATCGCCGGCTCGGGCGCCATCATCCCCACCCGCCTCACCTTCGTGGACATCGCCGGCCTGGTGCGCGGCGCCTCCAAGGGCGAGGGGCTCGGCAATCAGTTCCTCGCCAACATCCGCGAGTGCGACGCCATCGCCCATGTGGTGCGCTGCTTCGAGGATGGGGACGTGACCCATGTGGAAGGCAAGATCGCCCCGGTCAACGACATCGAGACCATCGAGACCGAGCTGATGCTCGCCGATCTCGAGAGCCTGGAAAAGCGCCTCACGGCGCTGGAGAAGAAGGCCAAGGGCGGCACCGACAAGGAGGCCAAGGAAACCCTGGACCTCGTCATGCGTGCCCTGGTCCTGCTGCGCGAGGGCAAGCCCGCCCGCCTCGCCGAGGTGAAGCCGGAGGAGCGCAAGCTCTTCAACCAGCTGGGCCTGCTCTCCGCCAAGCCCGTGCTTTACGTGTGCAACGTCGAGGAAGGCTCGGCCAAGGAGGGCAATGCCCTCTCGGCGGAAGTGTTCAAGCGCGCCGCCGAGGAAGGCGCCAAGGCCGTTGTCGTCTCGGCCAAGATCGAGAGCGAGATCGCGGTGCTGCCCCCGGACGAGCAGAAGGAATATCTGGAGGCCATCGATCTCGACGAGCCGGGCCTCAACCGCGTCATCCGCGCCGGCTACGAGTTGCTCCAGCTCCTCACCTACTTCACCGTGGGTCCGAAGGAGGCGCGCGCCTGGACCATCACCGCGGGCACCAAGGCCCCCGCGGCGGCGGGCGTGATCCATACGGATTTCGAAAAGGGCTTCATCCGCGCCGAGACCGTCGCCTTCGATGACTACGTGAAGTTCAAGGGCGAGGCCGGCGCCCGCGAGGGCGGCCGCTTCCGCCTGGAAGGCAAGGACTACGTGGTCGCCGACGGCGACGTGCTGCACTTCCGCTTCGCCAACTGAGGCTCCGTGATGGTCGGGGCCGGGCCGCAGTTACTCGGCCGCTTCACCTTCACGGCGGAGGAGATCGTGCGCTTCGCCCGCGCCTACGATCCCCAGCCCTTCCATGTGGATGCGGAGGCGGCCGCCGCCTCCCCCTTCGGCACCCTCATCGCCTCGGGCTGGCACACGGTCTCAACATGGATGGGCCTGTTCGTGCGCGCCCATGGCGCGGCGGTTGAAGCCCTGCCCCCCGACCACGCGGCGGTGATCGCACCTGTCGGCGTCGGCTTCGGTCTCATCGACCTCAAATGGCTCGCCCCGGTCCGCGTCGGCGACACCATTACCTTCTTCACCGAAATCCTCGACGCCCGCCCCAGCACCAGCCGCCCCGGCTGGACCATCTACCACCGCACCGGCAGCGCCCGGCGGGAGGATGGGACCGAGGTGATGCGCTTCGAGCTGAGGCATCTGGCGCCGGACGCGCGAGAGTCGCGCCACTGTTAGCACGCTGCAGTTGCACATCGGAATATATTCCTATATCGTCTCCTTCGGATTGACGGAGGAGAGCGGCTGTGTCGCAGACAGATGCAGAATTGGATGCCCTCGACCGATTGCGCCGCCTCACGCGGCGGCTGAACCTCGACGTCGCAGCATGGCGACTCAAGCTCGCATTGAAGGGCAGCTATGATCCCAGCCAGCCGCGTATCCCCAGCGGCCAGCCGGGTGGCGGGCGATGGGCCGGAGGCAGCGACGGCAGCACCGGGCCCAAACCCACCGGTGCGGAGCGACGTGTGTCGATGGCGGCGCGGCGCATTTCGCCCGCGGCAGAAGCGGAATGCGAACGCTTGAACAAGAGAGACACGGCGTACTGCACGGCCATCAAGAATCCAGCATGCCACGGTCAAGCATCCCTGCGATATGCTTTCTGTTTAGCCGGAAAACCGATTCCTCCTCTCCCATTCTGAGAGAATAAAAATGTTAATTCTGACTCACACGCTTTATCTCAATCGCCCTGAAGGCGAAATTCCGATCGCAATCCGTATTTACAGGCCAGAACCCAAGGACGGCTGCTGGGCCTGCACTTTCGAAATCGACTGGCCGGAGGGCACCAAGACCATGTCCGGCGCCGGCCTAGATGCATTGCAGGCGCTGGTGATATCTTTGCAGATGATCGGAATCCAGATCTATACGAGCACCTATCATCACGATGGAGCCCTTCGCGCCTATGACAACGAAGAGGGCTATGGCTTTCCCATCGCCCGAAACGTCCGCGACCTATTGGTCGGCGCTGACAAGATTTATTTATAATCCCGATTGATATACCCGCGTACGAAACCGCGTTTAGATGCTAGGGACAATTTTTTGAAATTTATAATGCTTATTATGACCCATATTCTACATCTTAATGGGCCATCGGACAATGTTCCCATCGAAATCCGCCTGTATCAGCCTCACCTGACGGATGGGTCATGGACATGCAGTTTCGAAATCGACTGGCCCGAGAGCCGAATGGTTCGCTATGGCGTGGGCGAAGATGCGCTGCAGGCGCTGGTCATCACGCTGCAGATGATCGGCGCCCAGATCTACACAAGCCCGTATCATGAGGACGGCAGTTTGCGAGCCTACGACAAGGAGGACGGCTACGGTTTCCCGGTCCCGAACAACCTGCGTGACCTGCTCATCGGCGTCGACAAGATAAGCTTCTGATTTCAGTCCCTCGCGGAGCCCCGCCATGGTGATCCTCACGCACACCCTTTTCATCAGGGGAGAGACCGGCGACACGCCGGTGGAGATTCGCCTTCACCAGCCCGAACACCTCGTGGAGGACTTCGGCGAGTCCTGGGGCTGCCGCTTCGAGAGCGACTGGCCGGACCGCACCAAGAGCATGGTCGTCCATGGATACGATGCGCTGCAGGCGCTCATCCTCTCCATGATGTGCGTCGGCGTGAACCTCTATGTGTCCGAGTATCACGACGACGGCCTGCTCTATTCACCCGGTCGCGAAGGCGGCTATGGGTTTCCGGTCACCCAGAACATCCGCGACGTTCTGGTGGGGAGCGACAAGGCCACCTTCTGGCCTGATGCGCCGATATCCCCACGCCCAGCTTGACGTTTGCGTCATCCTCGCCTTCCATCGGCCTCCAACGACAGGGAGGCCGCCTTGCCCGACATCTTCTTCGAAGATTTCATCATCGGTGAGGTGAAGACGTTCGGCTCGCACAAGGTGACGGAGGAGGAGATCCTCGCCTTCGCCCGCGAGTTCGATCCCCAGCCCATGCATCTCGATGCGGCGGCGGGCAAAGTGTCCCTGCTTGGCGGGCTGGCGGCCTCCGGCTGGCATTCGTGCGCCATCATGATGCGGCTCGTCTGCGACGGCTTCCTCCTGCGCACCGCCAGCATGGGCTCGCCCGGCGTTCCCGAGAACAAGTGGCTCGCCCCCGTTTTCCCCGAAGATGTCCTGACGCTCCGCCGCACGGTGCTGGAGAGCCGCACCTCCAGGAGCAATCCGGACATGGGCCTCGTGACCTTCCGCTTCGAGCTTCTGAAAGCCGACAAGAGCGCGGCGTTGGATCAGACCTGCGTGGTCATGGTCGGCCGCCGCAACCCGGGAGCGCGCCTCGCATGATGTATTTCGAGGAGGTCGAGGCGGGCGCCACCGCCGCGCTGGGCAACCACACCTTCACCGAGCCGGAAATGCTGGCCTTCGCCCGGCTCTATGATCCCCAGCCGTTCCATGTGGACCCGGAGGCGGCGCGGCGCAGTCCGTTCGGCGCGCTGGTCGCGTCCGGCTGGCACACGGCCGCCATGTGGATGAAGTGCTTCGTCGCCTCCAACATGGCGCTGCCCAAGGAAGCCTCGAAGCCCGGCGAGGAAGGCGTGCCGGGCGGCGGCTCCTTCGGCCCAGCCTCCGGCTTCACCAAGCTGCGCTGGCTGAAGCCGGTCTATGCGGGAGATACCATCTCGTTCGCCACCGAGGTGCGGGACAAGATCAACATCAAGTCCCGGCCCCAATGGGGCTTCCTGCGCACCTACAATACAGGAACGAACCAGCACGGGGATCTGGTCATCGATTTCGAGAGCACCGTGCTGATGCGGCGCCGCCCCTGAGCCGGCCTACCCTTCGAGTTCCTCTTTCAGGATTTCGAGGCGCAGCCATTCCTCTTCCGCTGCATCGAGGGCCGCCTGCGTCTCCGCCAGCGCCGCCGAGGCCTTGTCGAAGCGCGCCGGGTCGCGGGCATAGAGCGCAGGGTCGGCGATTTCGGCGGCGAGCTTCTCCAGCTTGGCGCGCAGGTCGTCCATGGTCTTGGGCAGCGTCTTCAGCGCGTGCTGCTCATGGAAGGAGAGCCGTCGCTTCGCCCCGGCGGCAGTTGCCCCCTTGCCGGCCTCGGGCTTCGGCTCGCCCGCCTTGGCCTTCGACGCGGGCGCGCCCTTGTCCCGTGCCTCCACGCCCCTGCCGCGCTGGGACAGCATGTCCGAATAGCCGCCGGCATATTCGCGGAACATCCCGTCCCCCTCCGCCATGATGACGCTGGAGACGGTACGGTCCAGGAAGTCACGATCGTGGCTGACGAGGATGACGGTGCCGGGATAGTCGGCCACCATCTCCTGCAGAAGGTCGAGGGTTTCGAGGTCGAGGTCGTTTGTCGGCTCGTCCAGCACCAGCACGTTGGAGGGCAGCGCCAGCGCGCGCGCCAGCATCAGCCGGCCGCGCTCGCCGCCGGAGAGCACCGAGAGCGGCGCGTTGGCCTGCTCGGGGGTGAAGAGGAAGTCCTTCAGATAGCCCATCACGTGCTTGGGCACGCCGCCCACCTGCACCTGGTCCGAGCCGCCGCCGGTCAACGCATCGCGCAGGGTGGTGCCGGGATCGAGCGCCGCGCGCTTCTGGTCGAGGCTGGCGACTTCCAGATTGGTGCCGAGCTTTACCGTGCCCGAATCGGGGGCAAGCTCGCCGGTGAGCAGCTTGATGAGGGTAGTCTTGCCGGCGCCGTTGGGGCCGATGATGCCGATGCGGTCGCCGCGCAGGATGCGGGTGGAGAAATCCTTCACCACCTCCCGCGCGCCGAAGGCCTTGGCGATGTGCTTCGCTTCGATGACGAGCTTGCCGGACGCCTCCGCCTCGCTCACCGCCAGCTTGACGTTGCCGACCGCGCGGCGCTCATCGCGGCGATCCTTGCGCATGGAATGCAGCAGGCCCAGCCGGCGCACATTGCGCTTGCGCCGGGCGGTGACGCCGTAGCGCAACCAGTCCAGCTCCGCGACGATCTTGCGGTCGAGCTTGTGGCGCTCGGTCTCTTCCTGTTCCAGCACCTCGTCGCGCCAGGCTTCGAACGCGCCGAAGCCCTGCTCCAGCCGCCGGGTCTGGCCGCGGTCGAGCCAGACGGTGGCGCGCGAGAGGGTTTCGAGGAAGCGCCGGTCATGGCTGATGAGCACCATGGCCGACTTCAGCCCCTTCAGCTCGCTTTCCAGCCATTCGATGGCCGGCAGATCGAGATGGTTGGTCGGCTCGTCCAGCATCAGCACATCCGGCTCCGGCGCGATCACGCGCGCCAGAGCGGCCCGGCGGGCCTCGCCGCCGGAGAGGTGAGCGGGGTCTTCCTGTCCTGTCAGGCCCAGCTCGGTGAGGAGATATTGGGCGCGATAGGCATCGTCGCCCGGTCCGAGACCGGCTTCCACATAGGCGAGCGTCGTCGCATAGCCGGAAAAGTCCGGCTCCTGCGGCAGGTAGCGCACGGTGGTTCCGGGCTGGAAGAAGCGCGTGCCGGAGTCCGGCTCGATGAGCCCCGCCGCCACCTTCAGCAGCGTGGACTTGCCCGAGCCGTTGCGACCGACAAGGCACACCCGCTCGCCCGCCGACACGGAAAGCTCCGCGCCGTCGAGCAGAGGGGTGGCGCCGAAGCGCAGATGGATGTCCTGGAGGAGAACGAGCGGAGGAGCCATGGGGCCGGATTAAAGCCCTTGGGTCCGGAACGCAAAGGCCGTTCGCGCGGAACGCCGCTTTGCGCCGCCCGTCTCACAGGACAAAGAGATGTGCGCGGCGCCACACCTCACGCGGGCGACGCACACATCTCGCAAGCCATCAATGTACGGTGGAAGTCGGATTCAGCTTCGACATCTGGTCCTTGAGAACCAGCTTCTTGCGCTTCAGCTCTGCGACACGAAGAGGATCCGATGCGGGGCTGTTCATTTCGCGGTTGAGCTCCTGCTCGATGGCCGCGTGACGCCGCTTCAGTTCCTGAAGGTGCGACTGGATGGACATTCTTAGCCACTCCCTGTCTGCAACACGACATCAGTCTGTCACGGAGCCGGCGAAGAGTCGACCGCCTTTCCGCCACCTCCGGCGACCTCCCATCTTGCGGCGCGGCATACCCGTGCCATAGTCATTCCAAATGGGGCGAGCGGGCGGCGGACCTGCGCGCCGGTGACAGGACCGGGCATGACGAGCGACGAGGAACGGGATCTCAAGGTCCACCTGGAACGCCTGAAGCAGGAGCATCGGGATCTCGATGCGGCGATCGAGGCGCTGACCAGCGTGTCGGGATCGGACATCCTGCAGATCCAGCGGCTCAAGAAGCGCAAGCTGCAGCTGAAGGACCGCATCGGCCAGATCGAGGACGAATTGTTCCCCGACATCATCGCCTGAGAGCGCGCGCGAAAACCGCGCGAGGCCGGCCCTCCTGAGGAGGGTCCGGGGCGCGGAGGCCGGGCGTGCCCGGCATCCGTCAGTCGGTAAGAAGGATCAGAGCTGGGCGAGCAGCGCGGTGGCGCCGGAGGCGTCGGCCTTGGAGGGCACGTCCTCCACGTTGAGCGTCTTCACCACGCCGTCCTCGACCACCATCGAATAGCGCTTGGAGCGCACGCCGAGGCCGGCGGCCGAGCCGTCGAAGGTGAGGTCGAGCGCGGCCGCGAAGGACGCGTCAGGGTCCGCCAGGAACACGATCTTGCCGTCGGAACCGGAGGCCTTTTCCCAGGCGCCCATGACGAAGGGATCGTTCACCGACACCACGGCGATGGCATCCACGCCCTTCGCCTTGATGGCGTCGGCCTCGTGCACATAGCCCGGCAGGTGGTTCTTGTGGCAGGTGGGGGTGAAGGCACCGGGCACCGCGAACAGCACCACCTTCTTGCCCTTGAAGATTTCGTCGGTGGTCTTCGGCACGGGGCCGTCCTCGGTGGGAACACGGAAGGTGGCGTTGGGCAGTTTGTCGCCGACCGAAATGGGCATCGTCTTCTCCACAGTCTTGGGCGTTTGCGCCCGCGCCGACAATACGGGCTTTTGACGGGGAGAAAAGCGCTGGCTGCGGGCCGGAGCGGCCCAGCTCAGCGTGGCGGCAGCTTCGGAACAGGCACCGTTGTCACGATCGCCTTCGGGCCGTCCACGAGGGTCAGCGTGAGCGGCGTGCCGGACGGATCGGTGCCGGCGGGAATGCCGTCGAGGGGCAGATCGAACCGTGCGGCGCCGTCCGGCAGCATGGTCTTCTGCGGCAGCGGCAGGGCCCAGCGGTCCGGCCCCTCGGCGAACAGATCCGCCTTGGGATTCTGGGCCCTGACCTCGATCACGAGACGCGGCGGTTCGGCGCTCGCATCCAGTTCGACCTTCTGCACCGATGTCGGCTCGGCAACGCCCAGCGGACGCTCCACCGGCAGGGCCGCGCGGGCAGCCAAGATACGGGACGCCTCGGCGCCGGCGTCGCCACCCAGCGCGATGGCGAGGTCGGCGCGGGCGGGCATGCACAGGGCCTCGCACACCGCGAAATCGAACGCGAGGGCGAGCCGCGCCGGCTTGTCCTTGTCCTTCAGCTCCACCTTCAGGGGGAACAGGACCGCCCCCTTGTAGCCGATGGAAAAGCCCCCGCCCCCGTCGGCGAAGCGCTTGGGCGCGGGCCATTCCATCTCCACCCGGGCGATGTTCTCCGAACCGCTCCAGTCCAGCGTCGGCGGCACGCCGCTGTCGCCGGGATAGCGCCAGTAGGTCTTCCAGCCGGGGGCGAGCTTCAGCTCGATGCCCGCATCCGCCGTCGTGCCGGAGACGGCGCCCGCCATCAGGACCACATCCGCGCCCGGCACCTTCACCGGAGGCGCGCTCGCAGCCCACGAGGCCGGCGAGAGAGCAGCAAGCATGGCGCCGGCGAGAAGTGCGCGGGCGAACACGCCACGAGACGACAATGGGAAGGCGGGCCGGACCGCCGGCCAAGCGCCCAGGGCGCGCTGAGGGGTCGATGTCATGGGCCTAGCGGGTACCCGCTCGCGGCTGCGCCGCAAAGCCCTTCCGCTCACCAATCGCGTGCACAAGCGTGTGACCCGTCGCGGAACTCGCAGCCTTGCGATGAGGCTTCGCGGCGACCTGCGATGCAATCCGCATTTCCAAGACGCCCGAACGGCGGTACCCTTTCTCCATGACTGCGAGCCAGAACCATACGATCGAAGGCGGAGGGTCGGGTTTCCTCGATGGGCAGATGCTCATCGCCATGCCGACCATGCGCGACGAGCAGTTCGCCCGCACCCTCGTCTACATGTGCGCCCACTCTCCGGAAGGAGCCATGGGCATCGTGGTGAACCAGCCGGCGAGCCATATCGACTTCACCGACCTCCTCGTGCAGCTGGATGTGGTTCCTGCCGCCGAGCGCATCCTGCTGCCGAAAAGCGCCGGCACCGTCAAAGTGCTGCGCGGCGGGCCGGTGGAGACGGGACGCGGTTTCGTGCTGCATTCGGCGGATTATTTCGTCGAGAATTCCACGCTGACCATCGATGACGGCATCTGCCTCACCGCGACGCTGGATATCCTGAAGGCCATCGCCGGCGGGCGCGGACCGCGCAGCGCGGTGCTGGCACTCGGCTATGCCGGCTGGGCGCCGGGCCAGCTCGAGACCGAGATCCAGGCCAACGGCTGGCTGAACTGCCCGGCCGACCCGGACCTCATCTTCGGCGCAGGGGTGGAGACGAAATACGATAGTGCCCTGCGCAAGCTCGGCATCGTGCCCGGCATGCTCTCCAGCGACGCTGGCCACGCCTAAGCGTCGCTTCTCTCAGGCGCCGCGCGGGCTTGGGATGTTGCGTCGCTCAGGCGCCGTAGGGCGTCGAAAGACTCAGTAACTGTCGCCCCAGCGACGCGGGCGGTAGAAGGTGTGCACGCCGATCTTGTCCAGCTTGCGCATCTCCCGCACCCAGCTCGGATGCACCCAGTAGGCGTGATAGTGCGTGGCGCGGCCGATGGAGGCGAGCCACAGCTTTCCGTCCAGCATCTCGGCGGCGATTTCCTTAGCCTGCACCCACATGTCCGGCTCGCGCACCACGTCCGGCACATCGTCGCAGGCGAAGGTGAACTGGCAGGCAAGGTGCTTGTGGGCGTTCTGGTAGACCGCGCCGCACACATCCGCCGGGTAGTAGCCGGAGAACACGCGGTTCACGATGACCTGCGCCACCGCGATCTGGCCGCGCTTGGGCTCGCCGCGGCTTTCGAAATAAATGGCTTCCGCCAGGCACTTCTGGGCCCGCGCCAGCTTCTCGCCGCCGAGCTCCAGCCGCTGCGCGGGCGAGGGCCAGATGCCGTCGCTGGGCGGCGTCTCCAGCTCCACGGTGCTGTCCGGTGAGACCAGGGTCGCCTCGCCCTCGGCGTGCGGCGCCGGATGGGGCACATAGCCGTGCTCAGCGAGCGCGGCATACTGGAAGGCAAGGGCCGGAAACAGCACCGGATCGCGGCTGAACACCGCCACCGGATCCTGATGCGGCACCGGGCCCACGAGCGTGCTGCCGCCACCGAACTCCCCGAGGGCCTCCTCCGGCGCGTCCTCGCGCGCCAGCGTCTCGGCCGCACGGCGGGCCTGCTCCAGATCCGCGGGAACGTCCTCCGCTGCGGCAACGCGGGCGGCGTCCTGGATCAGCGGCAGTTCCAGAAGGATGTCGAGGGCCAATTCCAGATAGGCGCCCGACAGGTCGAGGTGGCGCGGAGGCTCGACCGTCTCGCGATCCGAGAGCACCAGCGGCGGGGGAAAGGCGAAGGCGTCGTCATCGGCCGAATCGGAGGAAGACTGGGTGGAAGACGCAAGGGCGGGCGAGACGAGGTCCGACGGCTCCGGCCCGGTGCCGATCTCGTCCCGCGTCCCATTCAGCACCGGCTGGCCCGCGATTGCGGCAACCGCGGCAGCGCGCGCACTGTCTTCAGAGACCGGCGCGAGGGAGGCGGTGACGATGGTGCCGGGTGCGACAACACGGCGCGCCGGCTTCGCAGCCTCGGCCATCGCCTCCTTCGGAACCTCCGGCAGGCCGGTACCGACCGGCTGCGGCAGATCGAGCGTGGCGAGCTTCAGCGCCCGCGCGGAGCCCGGCCAGAGGCCGAGACCTGAACCCGATGCCACGCCTTTCGGCGCCCGGCCCGAGACGTCGTCAGCCCCCGCCCCGCAAGGCGTTGCGACGATGAAGGCGGTGGCGACGAGAAGCGGCGACAAAGCCCGACCGGCTCTCGGCCATCGATCCCGACAAATTCCCATACGCCAGCCCTTGCCGAGACTTCATGTCCCCAATAGGGCGCCGGACCGTTGCCGGCCGGCGACACGCAAGAGCATTGTCCGATCAGTCTTGCCTGGAGGTTAATTTCAGCGCCAGCTCCGCTTCGCGGGCGAACGGGCCCTGCCCCCGCAGCTGGAATTTGCGCGCCCGCGCAAGGCCATGGGTGCCGAAGCGGACGCGCACCGCCTCCTCCACCCACTTGTCTTCCTGCGTCGCGCGCTGGGCTGCGCGCCGGTCTCCCGCGTCGAGAAAGGCGCCGTGCGCCGCGACCGCCGCCTCGAAGGCGTCGAGCCCCTCCCCGGTCGCCGCCGACAGGCGGATCACAGGAACCGTCCACCCGGCGGAGGCGGAGCCCGCCAGCGACAAGGCCCCAGCCACCTCGGAGGCGGCGCGGCGGGCGACCTCGGTCATGTCGGCCTTGGTGACGACGATGATGTCGGGCAGTTCCATCACGCCCGCCTTCATGAACTGAAGGCTGTCGCCCGAGGCCGGCTGGATGCACAGCACCACCGTGTCGGCGACAAGGGAGATGTCGGCCTCCGACTGGCCGACGCCCACGGTCTCGACGATCACCAGATCATAGACCGCGCGCAGCAGCACCACGGCGGCGACCGAATCATCCGAAAGTCCGCCGAGCCGGTCGCGCGCCGCCATGGAGCGCACGAACACGCCGCGGTCGTCGGGGTCGGTCTTCATCCGCGCCCGGTCGCCGAGCAGCGCGCCACCCGTGCGCCGCGAC
>NZ_JAYRPE010000058.1:0-160857 GCF_041911315.1 Xanthobacter sp.
GCGGTCGCCTTCGCGGCGGGGGCCGGAGCGCTTGAAGCCGCCGTCATCCTCATAGCGGCGCGGCCGCTCGTCGCCGCCCCCGGAGCGGGTGGGGCGGCGGCGGAAATCTTCCTTTTCCTCGCGCGGGCCGCGTCCACGCGGCGCGTCATCGCGGAAGGAGGGGCGCCCCTCGCGGCGCGGCCGCTCGGCGGCTCCTTCGTCCCGGCTGCGACGGAAGGGACGTCCCTCGCCTTCGCCCGCTGCCGGACGGGCGCGGCGCGGCGCCTCGTCCTTGGGCGCGCGGACACGCTCGACCTTCACGGAGCGGCCCTTGCGGTCGGCGACGGTGCCCACGCGCTCGGTGCCGTGCTCCTCGCTGGCGCGACGGCGCACGCGCGGCGCGGCGGGGCGGATGACATCCTCTACCGGCGCGTCGAACTCCTCCCGCTCGCGGCTGGCGCGGCGAGATGGCACTTTCCGCCCGCCGGCCTTGTCGGCCTCGGCCTGCCGGCGTCCCGCGGGACGGTAGGCGGGACGCACGGGGATTTCTTCAATCTCCCGCTCCACCAACAGACCGGTGAAATCCGCACCGGCGGCAGTGGCAAGGTCAGCTCCGATCTGGTCGCGCAGCACGCGGGTGCGCACTTCCTCGACGCTGCCCTCGGGGATCTCGCCCAGCTGGAACGGACCGTAGGAGACGCGGATCAGTCGGTTCACCGCGAGGCCGAGCGCGCCGAGCACGTTGCGGATCTCGCGGTTCTTGCCCTCGCGGAGCGAGACCGTGATCCAGGCGTTGGCGCCCTGCACACGGTCGAGCTCAGCTTCGATGGGGCCGTACTCGACGCCATCCACGGTGATGCCCTTGATGAGCGTGTCGAGCTTGGCCTGATCGATCTCGCCGTTGGCGCGCACGCGGTAGCGGCGGAGCCATCCGGTCTCGGGCAATTCCAGCACGCGGGCGAGACCGCCGTCATTGGTGAGCAGCAGCAGGCCCTCGGAATTGAGGTCCAGCCGGCCCACGCTGACGAGGCGCGGCAGGCCCTTGGGCAGGATCTCGAACAGCGTCGTGCGGCCTTCCGGGTCGCGGTTGGTGGTCACGACGCCCTTGGGCTTGTGGTAAAGGAAGAGGCGGGTGCGCTCCCGCTCGGGGAGTGGCTCCCCGTCGATGGTGATGGCGTCAGCGGGCGTGACGGTGACGGCAGGGCTGGTGAGCACCTCGCCGTTGACCGCCACGCGGCCGGCCTCGATCCATTCCTCGATCTCGCGGCGCGAGCCGAGGCCGGCGCGGGCGACGACCTTGGCGACGCGCTCTGCCTCCTTCTGAGGGGCGGCGGGGAGTTCGCGCTTCTGGCGCGGAACGCGGTTCTTGTCCTTGCGGGGCGGTGATGTGCGCGGCATGAGGGGGAGTTAGCACAGCGCAGGCTGCGCGGCGAGCGCGGCGATGGGCTGGGCGAGATCAGGGGCGGTTAAAGGCACCATGTCGGGAACCTTCATGCAGATGGCGCTCAACGAAGCGCGCGCGGCAGCCGAGCGGGGCGAGGTTCCGGTCGGCGCGGTTCTCGTGCGCGGGTCGGAGGTTGTCGCCCGCAATGGCAACCGCACGCGCGAGCTGAACGATCCCACCGCCCATGCGGAAATGCTGGTGGTCCGCGCGGCGGGCGCGCAGCTCAAGACCGAACGTCTGATGAACTGCGACCTCTACGTGACGCTGGAACCCTGCGCCATGTGCGCGGCGGCGCTGTCCTTCGCGCGCATCCGCCGGCTCTATTTCGGCGCGCCCGATCCCAAGGGTGGCGCCGTGGAGCACGGTCCCCGCTTCTTCTCCCAGCCCACCTGCCACCATGCGCCGGAGGTCTATGGCGGCATCGCCGAGCGGCAGGCGGCCGAGGTGTTGCGGGCGTTCTTCCAGGAACGCCGGTAGTCGGTCTAGGGCCGTCCCTGCGCCAGGAACGGCATCGCCACATCGAGCATCGCCTTCGGGGCTTCCTCCGCCACGAAATGGCCGGCCTCGATGGCCTGTCCTTCCACCTGCGGCGCAAACGCCTTCCAGGCCTCCAGTGGGCTGGCGCCACGGCTCGGGATTCCGGCGGCGCCCCACAGCGCGAGCGTCGGGCAGGAGAGGGTTCGACCCGCGGCGATGTCCGCCTCGTCATGGGCGAGGTCGATGGTGGCCCCGGCCCGGTAGTCCTCGCACATGGCGTGCAGCCGGTCGGGCGAGGAAATCGCCGCACGATAGGCCGCCATGGCGCGCGGATCGAAAGCCGAAAGGTCCTTGTGCGCCGTCCAGCTCGCCATGGTCCAGTCAAGGAACCATGCGGGATTGCCACCCACCAGCTTCTCGGGGAGGGGCTTCGGCTGGGCCAGCATCGCCCAGTGATAGACCTGCAGCGCGCGCGCCCGGTCCATGCGGTGCCACATCACGTAGGTGGGCACGATGTCGAGCAGCACCAGCCGGTCGAGCCGGCCGGGATGGTCCAGCCCCAGCCGGTAGGCGGCCCGCGCGCCGCGGTCATGGCCCATGACGGAGAAATGGGCGAAGCCGAGGCTTTCCATCACCTCCACCATGGCGGCTGCCATGGCGCGCTTGGAATAGGGGAAATGATCGGCCCCGCCCTCCGGCGCCGCGCTCCAGCCGTAGCCGGGCAAATCGGGGATGATGAGGGTGTGCTGCTCGGCGAGCTTCGGCGCCACGCGGTGCCACATCACGTGGCTCTGGGGGAAACCGTGGAGCAGGAGCAGGGGAGCACCCGTTCCCCCCTGCCGCAGGAAGATGCGGCCGGCCTTCGTATCCACGTAGTGCGAGGCAAATCCGGGAAAAAGATCAGACAGATCGGACACATGAACCTCCCTCTCGCCGTCCCGTGGGCCGGGGCGGCCGGAATTGCGGACAGCTCTTCAAGACGGGACTAAGGCGGCGGGTTCCGGGATCAGTCGAACACCTTGTCGGCCGCCGTGATGAGACCGAGGCTCGGCGAGGACGCGCAGAATCCGGCAAGTTTTTCGGCATTCTTCACGAACTTGTCCGTGTCGATCACCGGCGGCGCGTCGTCGTCCTTGTAGTAGGCATCGAGCCACGTGAGGATGATGGTGATCGTATCCTTGTCCGCCTGCAGGAACTGCTGGCAGGTCATGGTCGAAAGATCCCATTTCTCGGCCGCCGCCGGGCTCAGGCCCGCAAACAGGACGATTGCACCAACACCAAGACGTTTCAGCATTGCGCCCTCCCATGATGCTGCGGCCGTTTCGGCCTGCGCCGGTATGATGCGCCGGGGAACGGAGCGGCACCAGCCAGAGGCCGGCTCCCCGGCCAAGCACGTTCGCGCGAGGCCGGCCGTCGTCAGCGTGCGTCGAGCACGGCGGCGCAGGCGTCGGGCAGATCGGCGAGGGTGAGGGGCGGCTTGGGCTTAGAGGGTTCCTTCTCCGGCTTGGGGTGCAGCACGGCGTCGGTGAACCACCAATCCAGCTCCGATCCGCAGCCATCCCCCGTCGGCGGGGCCTCCTGCGGCCGGCAGTCGGGGCTGGAGGCCGGGCAGGTGAGGCGGATGTGCATGTGGTAGTCGTGCCCCCAATAAGGCCGCACCTTGGCGAGGAAGGACCGGTCGCCCGTCGCCTCCCGGCACAGCGCCTTCTTGATGGCGGCGTTGACGAAAATGCGCTCCACCCGCGGCTCGACGGCGGCGGCGCGGATCACCTTCCAGGTGTCCGGGCGCCAGTTGGCGGGATCGATGTCCTTGCGGTCGGCGCGGACCATCATGGAGGCGGAGAGCTTTTCCCGTTCCTCGCGGGTGAGTTCGCGGCCGGGGCTGGGGGTGAGCCAGATGTCGGCGTCGAGGCCGATCTGGTGGGAGGCATGGCCGGTGAGCATGGGGCCGCCGCGTGGCTGGGCCATATCGCCGACGAGAATGCCTTGCCAGCCAGACACTTGCGGCACCTTCGCCGAGAAGCGTTCGAGGAAGGCGACGAGGTCCGGGTGGCCCCAGTTGCGGTTGCGGGACAGGCGCATGACCTGCCAGTTCGGACCGTTGACGGGCAAGGCCTGGGCGCCGGCGAGGCAGCCCTTGGAATAGAAACCGATGCTGCGCGCGGCCATGGGGGCGGGCTGGGCGGCGCGGCCGAACAGCTCCTTGGCCGGCACCGGGGCTGCGGGCTTGGCCGTCGGCTGGGCACAGGCAGCGGAGCCGAGGACGGCGAGGATTGCCGCGGCGGCGAGCCGACGCATCAGCTCGTAACCTTCTGGGCCATCACGACGAATCCGCCGTCGCTCCGGGTGCCGGGGTGGGCGGGCAGGTCGGTGAGGAACAAGGTCGTGCCCGGCGTCACCAGCGCGGCCACCTGCTTGTTGATGGAGGGATCGACGCTGATCCGGGCCAGCGCATCCTGCGCCAGACCGGCCACGACGCCGTTGCCCTCATAGGAAACGGCGCTCCAGCGGGGCGCGGCTCCGTCTTTGCTCATGAGCACATAGACGAGGTTTCCCAAGGGGTTCTGCGGATCGCGGATGCTCACGGGACCCTGCACTGCGGTCTGTGCGCCCTTGAGGACGGTGATGGAGCTGTCGGCCCGGCTCACCACCATGGAGATGGGCTCCGGGGCGGCGGTGGCGTCCTGGGGGGCGCCTTCGCCGGTGGCGGAGGTCGCGAGCTGCTGCTCCAGACCCTCGCTCATGATAAGTCCCGGATGCAAAACATCTTCTGGCGCCGAATGGCGGTCGGCGATGATGACCGGGGTGCCCAGGTGGGTGATGCCGAAGACCAGCTTGGAGAAGGCCAGCGGCAGGTGAACGCAGCCGTGGGAGGAGGGGTATCCAGGGAGGCCGCCCGCGTGCAGCGCCACGCCCGACCATGTCAGGCGCTCCGTGTAAGGCATTGATGCGTCGTTATAAAGCGAGGAATGGTGGTCCACGTCCTTGCCCAGGATCGTGAATACCCCGGTAGGGGTTTCGTGCCCGTCCTTGCCGGTCGAGACCGTGGAGGCCCCTATCCGGACACCGTTTCGGTAGACGAAGCAGAGCTGGTCCGACAGGTTCACCACGATGGCCACGAAGCCGTCCGGCGAACGCTCGGGATACCAGACGTAAGTGCCTGGTTTCAGGGCTTTAATTTCCGAAAGGTCGGGATCGTCGGCGGCGATGGCGGGCAGCAGGGAGTCCGCCGCAAGGGCGCCGGCGAGGGTCGCGGCGAGCTTCAGGGTTCCGCGGCGGGAGAGGCTGAACGGGACGGCCATCGGCGATTCACCCCAGGTTTCCGAATCGGGTTTCACCACGTTTTCGCCCGGGGTTCGGGGCCTGTCCAATGGTGTCAGCTCTCGAATCGACACCTCATCCCAGCATGGGCACGGTTCGCTCTACGTTAATACCGTTCGCCGTGATCCGGCAGGCGAGGCCGATCGCCTCCACCCCGGCGTCCCGCGCCCGGTCGAAGGCGCGCCCGTAGCCGGGGTCGAGATCGCGGGCGAGGGCGATGGAACCGGCCGAACCGATCTGGCTGATATAGACCATCACCGCCCGCCGCCCGGCCGCCACCTCGCCGGCCAGCTCATCGAGGTGCTTGGCGCCGCGGGCGGTCACGCAGTCGGGGAACTCGGCCTTGCCGGGGGCGCGCATGAGGTGGACGTTCTTCACCTCCACGAAGCAGTCGGGGCGGGCGTCGTCTTCCAGCTTGATGTCGACGCGGCTGGCCTTGCCGTATTTCACCTCCCGCCGCATCCGGGCGTAGCCGGCGAGGGCGGGCACCTGGCCGGCGGCGATGGCCTCGGCCACCAGCAGATTGGGGTGCATGGTGTTCACCCCCACCCATTCCGGCCCGGCGCCGAAATCGGCCTCCACCAGCTCCCAGCTCAGGGCCAGCTTGCGGGCGGGGTTGAGGGAGCGGGAGAGGAGCACGCGGCTGCCGGGGGTATCGAGCCCCAGCATTGCACCGGAATTGGCCACATGCGCGGTGGTCTCTGTGCCGTCGTCCAGCACCACGTCGGCGAGGAAGCGCTTGTAGCGCCGCACGAGGCGGCCCGGCAGCAGGGGGGCGGCGAACAGCATCAGACGCGTGCGTCTGCGCGGCCGGCGAGGCACATGAGGGTCTGGGTGGCGGTGGCGCAGTGGGTGCGGGTGCCGCCGGCCTCGGCGTAGACCTCGATCTTCGCCACCGTGAGGGTCCGCCCCGCCCGCGTCACCTCGCCCACGGCCACGAGCCGCTCGCCCTTGCCGGGGGCCATGATGTTGATCTTGTACTCCACCGTCAGCACGGTCGAATCCGGCGGGAACAGGCTGTAGGCGGCATAGCCGCCGGCGGTGTCGGCGATGGCACCGATGGAGCCGCCGTGGAAATAGCCGTGCTGCTGCGTCACCTTTTCCGCATGGGGCAGCACGATCTCCACCCGCCCCGGCGCCACCGCGCCGAGGGTGGCGCCGATGAGGGTCATGAAGGGCTGGCGGGCGAAGCTGTCGCGCACCTTGGTCTCATAGGCAGGATCGCGGGGGGTGAAAGGATCGGTCACGGTGGCCGTCATGCTGGGAGGAGGAAGAGGAGGGAGGATAGCCGGGCGATGACGGCACCTCCAACGGAAAGGCTGGCCGGCGGGCGCTGCGGAATTTCCCCGCGTTGACAGCAGCCGGGCCGGCGCCTCTTCTGGCATGGGGCTGCGGGCGACCGCGGCGGGGGGCAGGGTCACATGAGCTACGTCTATCTTCTCATCGCCATCGTTGCCGAGGTCATCGCCACCTCGGCGCTGAAGCAGGCGGAAGGCTTCACCAAGTTCGGCCCCTCGGTGATCGTGGTGGTGGGCTATTGCATCGCCTTCTTCTGCCTGTCGCTCACCCTGCGCACGCTGCCGGTGGGCATCGCCTATGCCATCTGGTCCGGCGTCGGCATCGTGCTCGTCACCGGATTCGCCTGGATCTATTACGGCCAGAAGCTGGACCTGCCGGCGCTGATCGGCCTCGGGCTCATCATCGCCGGCGTCATCGTCATCAACCTGATGTCCAAGAGCGTCGCGCACTGAAGCGAAGCGCACTCAGGCCTACAGCTCCTCGGCACCCTCTTTGGCGCGGGCGAGGAGCGTCTTCGCCGCGATGAGCGCGTCCTTCTCCGGGTCGTGCACCACGGCGCCGAATGAGCCGGCGAGGGCGGCGAGCACCGCCATGGCGCTCACCTCCTCGCGGATGTCGCCGCTCCACTTGATGTCGGCGGCCACGTCCCGCGCGCCCAGCACCGGGGCGAGGGCCGGAGATTTGCCGCCATCCTCCCCCACCGCGCGGAAGCGCAGGGTGAAGCCGGCATCCTCGCCGTGGAGGGTGCAGGGCAGGTAGCCGGAGGTTAAAAGCGGCACATAGCCGTCATCCAGCACCAGCTTGAGCTTGAAGGCATCGAGCGCCGCCTGAAGCGCGGCACGGTCGGGCACATCGGCCCGGTTGAGATAGGCGGTACGGGCGCGCGCCATGGCGGGCAGCTCCAAGGATTGAAATATGGGGGCCGGTCGGGCCGGCGGCGATGAAACGGCGGGAGTTTAGAGGATTCCTGCGGGAGACGGAATCCGCCGTTCCCCGGACAAGCGACGGCGCAGCCGGAGCGCTGATCCGGGGTCCAGCGCAAGGGTTCCGCGCAGCGGGCAAAGCCTAAGGGCGTTGGGGGCAGGAAGCGCCTTCGGCGGTCTCTTGCGCTGGGTCCCGGCTCGCATTCCGCTGCGCTGCATGCGTCCGGGACGCGAGGGTGGTTCCCCGGACAAGCGACGGCGCAAGCCGGAGCGCTGATCCGGGGGCCAGCGCAAGGGTTCCGCGCAGCGGGCAAAACCTGAGGGCGTTGGGCAAGGAAGCGCCTTCGGCGGTCTCATGCGCTGCGTCCCGGCTCGCATTCTGCTTTCGCTGCATGCGTCCGGGACGCGAGGGCGGAACCCCCAAACGAAAACGGCGCCCCGGCGGTGAGGCCGGGACGCCGTGTTCAAAGCTTGCAACCGGCGCCGGGGTGCCGGCGCCGCAGGCCTCAGGCCAGAATCAGGCTTCCTCGCCTTCCTCGGCAGCGATCTCGGCGGCCACGGCGGCGCGCTCGATGGCGAGCTCGGCCTCGATCTCGGCGTCCTCGTCACGGGCGGTGCGCACGTCCTCGCCGCGGGCCTGACGCTCGGCCTCTTCCGCGTTGCGGGCGACGTTGACCTGCACGGTCACCTCGACCTCGGGGTGCAGGCTCACCGGCACCACATGCAGACCCAGGGTCTTGATGGGGTGGTTCATCACGATCTGGCCGCGGTCGAGGCTGAAGCCGTTGGCGGTGAAGCCCTCGGCGATGTCGCGGGTGGAGACCGAGCCGTAGAGCTGGCCGCTCTCGCCCGCCTGACGGATCATGATGACGGCCTGGCCGGCGAGCTTCTCGGCCACCGCCTCGGCGTCCTTGCGGCGCTCCAGGTTGCGGGCCTCGAGCTCGATCTTCATGGTCTCGAACCGCTCCTTGTTCGCCTTGGTGGCGCGCAGGGCCTTGCCGTTCGGCAGCAGGTAGTTGCGGCCGAAGCCGTCCTTCACCTTCACCACTTCGCCCATCTGGCCGAGCTTGGCGACGCGCTCGAGAAGAATGACGTCCATTTTGGTTCTCCTGTCTCTGATCGTTGGATTTACGGTGTTTTTCAGCGGTCGTTCGCGGCGGGCGGGCTTTGCCCGGAGCCCATGCGCGAGCGGAAGTCGAACATGGCGTCGGCGAAGCCGAGCAGCGCCATGGCGAGGATCGGCCAGCTGAGCGCGGCGGCGGTGAGCCACAGCCCGGCGAGGATGAGGAAGCGGGCCGAGTGGCCGATGGTCACCGCATGGACCACGGCGAAGCCCGCCAGCGCGTAGGCGCACACCAGCGTCGCGGCCGCGGCGGAGGCGGACAGCCCCAGCATCGCCCCGGCCATGGACAAGGCGATCGCCACCGCCAGCACCAGCGAGGTGACGGGCGGCAGGCGGAAGGCCGACAAAGTCGGCCACGGACGCCTGAGGCGGCCGGAGATCAGCGCGGCGCGGGCCGCGAGATAGAGGCAGACGAGCTGCGAGACCATGGCCGCCACCGCCACCATGGCAGGCAACATGTGCGCGAAGGCAGCGCCCAGGACCTTGACATCGGCCTGTGGCTTGTCGGGCAGCATCTGACCCGAGACGAACGCCTCGTACATCACCACGAACATGGCCACCACCGTGCGGCGATAGCTCTCGTAGTCACCGGCGACGGCGAACAAGGCGATGATGACGGCGAGGGTCGAGACGGCGGCGGAGAGCAGCACCAGCCCACCCACCGGGAACCACACCAGCCCGTCGCGGCCGGCCGGATCGGGCCGTGCGAGCATGGCCGCATAGGACAAGGCGAAGGCCGGTCCGCCGATGCTGACCGCGTAGGTGAGGACGAGGCTGCCGCCGAAGGCGAGGCCGATCCCCGCCCCGCCCACGAGAACCGCCACCAGCGCCGAGAGCGGCGAGAAGGCGAGGCCGGCGATCATCACCGGCAGGGGCGAGAGATAGAACAGGGGCACGGCCAGCGCCGATCCCGCCGCGGCTCCGGCGGCAAGAAGGGCAGATGCGAGGCCGGCAGCCACGCCTGTGAGAAGAAGGTACACCATCTCGACAAGCTGTCCCGCGGGTGCGGTTAGAGGCGGATTTTCCGCCCCAGCAAACGCTCCGGGGGTCATTCCCCGAAGCGCGTCGCTAAAGGAAGGGCGCCCTCCCGAAGGGGGCGCCCAAAATCAGCGGATCAGGCGATCAGCGGATCACGAAGGGCAGCAGGCCCAGGAACCGCGCGCGCTTGATGGCGGCGGAGAGCTCGCGCTGCTTCTTGGCGGAGACCGCCGTGATGCGCGAGGGCACGATCTTGCCGCGCTCGGAGATGTAGCGCTGCAGGAGACGCACATCCTTGTAGTCGATCTTCGGCGCGTTCGGGCCGGAGAAGGGGCAGGTCTTGCGACGGCGGAAGAAGGGACGGCGCTGACCGCCGCCGGCGCCGGCACCACCGGACGATGCGAAAGCCATCAGTTGCCCTCCTCGGCCTGCACTTCATCGGTCGGACGCGGACGGCGCGGCCGATCCTCGCGGCCGCCGAAGCGGTCGCCACGATCACCGCGGTCGCCACGCTCTCCGCGCTCGCCACGGTCGTCCCGGTCACGCTTCTGGAGCATGGCGGAGGGACCCTCCTCGTGCTCCTCGACGCGCAGGGTGAGGATGCGCAGGACGTCCTCGTCGATGCGCTGCTGGCGCTCCAGCTCCTGCACCGCCGCCGCGGGGGCGTCGATGTTCAGAAGGGTGAAGTGGGCCTTGCGGTTCTTGTTGATGCGATAGGTGAGGGACTTCACGCCCCAGTACTCGGTCTTACCGACCGAGCCGCCATTCGCCTCGATGACACCCTTGAACCGGGTGGTGAGTTCCTCGACCTGCTGCGCCGTGACGTCCTGGCGCGCGAGGAACACGTGCTCGTAGAGCGGCATGTGTTCACTGCCTTTCGGTTTCACTCTTCCGTCCACCGGCGCCAAGCCCTTCTTGCCTTTCGGAAAGGCGCGAAGCTCGGAAGGCGGGGACACGGGACGACGGACTTTCGCCCTGTCTTCCGACGCCTTGGCCAAACCCGTGGGGTGGGCCGCGGCAAAAGAAGACCGTCCGTTCAGCCCCCGGCCGGGTGCGACGGAAGCGGGGCGTATAGCAGGTTTCGGAGGAAAGGCAAGGCGGGAGGGGGCCGTCCAGGCTCTCTCTCCTACGGCCCGATCCAGGTTTGCCCACCCGCGCCTTCCAGGCGGATGCGGGCGAAATCGGCGAGGCCCGTGCCGCGCTGGAAGGCGCTCAGGGCGATGATCCACACACCCACCACCCGCGCCGGATCGGCGCCGCCCACGCAGCGCCGATAGTCGGACAGCAGCGGCTGCCGCTCGCCGAGCCACTGGCCGAGGCCCTCGGCGCCGGAGCGCACGGCCATATGGGTCTCCACCTGGTCCCACCAGGGCAGCGGGCAGCGGAAGGTGGTGCCCACCGGCAGGGAGGAGCTCCAGAAATAGGTCAGGTCCTGCCCGGTGTCGAACTCCACCGCGAGGGAGAGATAGTCGTGGGTCGGCGCGATGTCCTCGGCGACCGTGGAGGGCAGGCGCTGGATGCGCCAGTCCCAGGCGATGGCAAGGTCGTCGGTCAGCTCCAGGCTGAGCGGATATTTGATGATGCCGGCATCCTCGACGCAGCGGCAGGCGATGCGCGGGGGCGCGTCCGTGTCCACCGCCTCGCAGAAAATGGAGGTGGCGCCCACCCGCCACAGGGGCGCCCAGCCGGGCGGCAGCGGGCGAAAGGCCGCGATCCGCGCGACCTCGCGGGCCGCAAGGCCAGTGGAATCGACCGCCGCGAAGGCGGCAAGGCCCGCGTCCCGGTCGCCGCGCCAGACCAGCGCCGCGACGCAAAGGCCACCATCCTCCAGGGTCGAGGCGGGATCGAAGCGCCCGCTTTCGTCGATCCACTGCCCCGCCAGGTGGCAGATCAGCTCGAGCGGCCCGTCCCGCTCGGCGGTGAAGCTGAAGGTGTCGCCTCCCACCTTGCCGATGGGGCCGCCGCCGATGCGGTACCAGAGCGACAGACCGCCGGTGACGAACAGGTCGAAAGCGCGGGAGAGCCAGGCGATGCCCGAAGACACGAGTGTGACCGTCTCGCCCCGCGTGACGGATATTCCAGTCGCCAGCCATTGGGCGTCATGGGCCGGCAGGTGGAGCACTGCGCCCGCCCGTACCTCCGCCTGCACCGCACCAACGGCTGTGCGAAGGGCAGCCTGAACCGCTTCCGGCGCCTCGATTTCAGAAGATTTGCTCATGTTGCGTTCCATCCCTGAAGCTGCGCGGGCGGTTGTGCCGCCCGTCAGCCGCGAGGATGGCGCGGGGCCGGCGGCGGTTCTTGCCATTTCGCGACAGGACGAGACGCGGATGACCGGATGGGGCCTCACCAAGGCCCGCTCCATGGGGCGGGTCGCAGAGGTGGTGGAGCGCGCGGGCGGCTCACCCGCGAAGGTGTTCCGCGCCGCCGAACTCCCGCTGCGGCTGGTGGACCATCCCGAGCGGCTGATCCTCCTGCGCGACCAGTTGCGCCTCATCGCCTGCGCGGCGCGGGAGATCGGCGATTCGGCGCTGGGGGCGCGGCTGTCGGTGGAAGCCGGCATCCCCGGCCTCGGCGCCCTCGCCGACCACGTTCTCGGCGCCGACCGGCTCGACGTGGCCATCGCCCGCGCCAACGGCATGATGGGCACCCTGCTGCAATCCTCGACGCGAATCGAACTCTGGGCCGAAGACGGGATCGCCCACTGGACCTATGGCGTCACCGACCGCTCCGACGAAGGGCGCCAGTTCAACGAATGCCTCGCCCTCGGCTACATGCTCGATCTGCTGCGCCGGTTCATCGGCCCGCGCTTCACCCCACTGCGGGCGGCGGTGGCCGGGCCGCCCCTCCCTGGCCGGACGGCGGTCGAGGATGTGCTGCGCACGGATCTTGGCCGCAGCGCCCGCGCCCTTGTGAGCTTTCCCGAGGCGCATCTCCTTGCGGAGAACCCCGCACCGAGGCCGCAGCGGGTGGAGCCCGCGGGGCGGGAGACCATCCCCGATGATCTGGTGGGTCTGGTGGAGCATCTGATCCGGCTGGAGCTTCTGGCGGGGCGGCCGGCGCTGGCGCCGGTGGCGCAGCGGCTCGGCATGTCGGCGCGCACGCTGCAGCGCCGGCTTGTGCTTCGCGGCATCACGTTCGAGCAGGTCGCCCGGTCGGTCCTCAGGGCCGAGGCGGAGAGCCTGTTGCGGCAGCGCCGAGTTTCCATCGCCGCGGTCGCGTTGGACCTCGGCTATTCGGAGCCGGCCCATTTCACCCGGGCGTTCCGCGGTTGGACCGGCCTCTCCCCCCGCGCCTGGCAGCGCCGGAGCGCCTGAGCCGGGGCGGAAAACGAACTGCCCTCAATACAGCCCGACGCTGGCCGGCGGGCGGGGCGCGGTCGGCTTGGCGCTCGCGGGCTTGGCCGTCGCGGTCGTCGCCGGCTTCGTGCCGGTGGAGCCGGTGGTGTTGGCGGCGGCGGCTGTGCCCTGGGGCTTCGGCTTCTTCTTCGGCGCCGGGTTAAGCGAAGCGACCTTGGGCTCCGGCATCGCCTTGTTCATGGCGATGAGCTGGGAGACGGTGACGAACTTGTAGCCCTTGGCGATGAGGTCATCGAGCGTCTTCGGCATGGCGTCCACCGTGGTGGGGTGGATGTCATGGGCGAGGATGATGGCGCCCGGATGCACATTCTTCAGGATGCGGTCGTGGATGACCTGCGCGTTGCGGTCCTTCCAGTCCAGCGGGTCCACGGACCAGTAGATGAAGGTGGAGCCGAACTTCTCGCGCAGATGCGCGCGCAGCGCCGGGGTCATCGCGCCGTAGGGCGGGCGCAGATTGTGGATCTTGAGGCCGGTGATCTGCTCGATGGCGGCGTTGGTGTCGCCGATCTGCTTGTCGGCGGCGGCCACCGGGATCTTGGGCAGCTGGGGGTGATCCCAGGAATGGTTCGCCACCTCGTGCCCCTGCGCGATCATCTGCTTGATGATGTTGGGCGAGGCGACGGCGCGGCTGCCGAGCACGAAGAAGGTGGCCTTGATGCCCCGCTGCTCCAGCATCTTCAAAAGGCGCGGCGTGGTCTCGGGGTTGGGGCCGTCGTCGAAGGTCATGGCGATGTAGGGGCCATCGACCGTCGCCGAGGAATAGGCGATGAGATTGTGCGGGTTGGTGCCCGTCGCCTCGGCCGCGGGCGCAGCCATGCCGGTGCTCGAGGGCAGGTTGGGCGGGGGCGGCTCCATCATGGAGGAGGGCACGGGCCCGGTCATCAGCGCGGGGTGCGGCGCGGTGAAGGTCGACGTGGGCGGCGCAGAAGGCGCGGTTCCGGACGGCGTCAGAGTCTGCGCGCAGGCGGGGACGATGACGGTGGCGGAGAGGAGAGCGGCGGCAAGAAGCGCCGGAAATCCCCGGATGGCCTTCACTTCAGGCTTCACGGCGGAACCACTTTCTGATGCGGACGTGCAGAGCTGCGCCCAATGTCCATCGCTCGTTATGGATAAATTGTGAAGCGGGCGTGGCCAACCCCCAGTTTCCTTATCGTAAGGTTGGCTTGACACGCGATTCGAGAATCGCCCTGACGTGGCTCTTGCCACCCCCTTGCCTTGACTCGCCCACAATCCCGGTGTCTCTCCGCTCGCCAATTTCCAGCCGGAGGCCGCCCATGACCGAAGGGTCGCGCACAACACCCCAGACTGCCTTCATTTTTCCCGGTCAGGGCAGCCAGGCCGTGGGCATGGGCAAGGCCCTCGCCGACAATTTCCCGGCCGCCAAGGCCGTGTTCGAGGAAGTGGATGCCGCCCTCGGCGACAGCCTGACGCGGGTGATGTGGGAAGGTCCTTCCGACGAACTGACCCTCACCGCCAACGCCCAGCCGGCGCTGATGGCGGTATCCATTGCCGCGCTGCGGGTTCTCGAATCGGAAGCGGGGCTTGATCTCGCCCGCGAGGCGGCCTTTGTCGCCGGCCATTCGCTGGGCGAATATTCGGCGCTGGCCGCTTCCGGCGCCCTCACGGTGACCGAGGCGGCGCGGCTCCTGCGCATCCGCGGCCGCGCCATGCAGGATGCGGTGCCGGTGGGCGAGGGCGCCATGGCGGCCCTCCTCGGCCTTGACTACGACCAGGCCGTCGCGGTGGCGGCGGAAGCCGCCGGCGACGACGTGTGCGAGGCAGCCAACGACAACGCCCCCGGGCAGGTGGTCGTCTCCGGCACCAAGGCCGCCGTGGAGCGCGCCATTCTCATCGCCAAGGAGCGCGGCGCGCTGAAGGCGGTGCTGCTGCCGGTGTCCGCCCCCTTCCATTGCCGCCTCATGGGCCCGGCCGCCGAGGCCATGGAAGTGGCCCTCTCCGGCTCCACCGTCATGACCCCCCGCGTGCCGCTGGTGGCCAATGTGCGCGCCTCCCCGGTGACCGACCCGGCCGAGATCGTCCGCCTGCTGGTAGAGCAGGTGACGGGCACCGTGCGCTGGCGCGAGAGCGTGATCTACATGGCGGGCGCAGGCGTCACCCGCGTGGTCGAGGTGGGCGCCGGCAAGGTGCTCTGCGGCCTCGTGAAGCGCATCGACAAGCAGATCGCGGCCAGCGCCGTGGGCACGCCCGACGACGTGGCGGCCTTCATCGCCGCCCGCAACGCGGCCGCTTCCGCCGCCTGACATTTCTCACCACACGGGCGCCCTCCCCGGAAAAATCCGGGCGAGGGCGCCCGTGTGTCGGGACACCACCCACCCAAGCCGATACAACCGGCGGCGCAAAAGCCGCGACACCCGAAAGAAACTGGGGGCTGACATGTTCGATTTGACCGGCAAGACCGCGCTCGTGACCGGCGCCACCGGCGGCATCGGCGGCGCCATCGCCAAGGCGCTGCATGCCCAGGGCGCCACCGTCGCCGTCTCCGGCACCCGCCGCGAGGCGCTCGACGCCATCGCCGCCGAGATGGGCGGTGAGCGCGTGTTCGTGCTGCCGTGCAACCTCGGCAACACCGAAGAGGTGGAGAAGCTCATTCCCGCCGCCGAGGAGGCGCTGGGCGGGCATGTGGACATCCTCGTCAACAATGCCGGCATCACCCGCGACAACATCTTCATGCGCCTGTCGGACGAGGCGTGGGATCAGGTGATCGCGGTGAACCTCACCGCCGCCTTCCGCCTGTCGCGCGCCGCCGTGCGCACCATGATGCGCCGCCGCTCCGGCCGCATCATCTCCATCACCTCCATCGTCGGCGTCACCGGCAATGCGGGGCAGGGCAACTACGCTGCCGCCAAGGCCGGCATGATCGGCATGTCCAAGTCGCTGGCGCAGGAAGTCGCCTCGCGCGGGGTGACGGTGAACTGCATCGCCCCCGGCTTCATCGCCACCCCCATGACCGACGCGCTCAACGAGAAGCAGCGCGAGGGCATCCTCAAGGCCGTGCCCGCCGCCAAGCTCGGCACGCCCGAGGACATCGCCGCCGCCTGCGTCTATCTCGCGTCCAATGAAGCCGCCTACGTCACCGGCCAGACGCTGCACGTCAACGGCGGCATGGCGATGATCTGAGGCCCTTCGATCCCGCATCCCGACGTCCGCCTGCTACCTTCAACCGGGCGTAAGTTGTAAGCGGGATCGGAACACTTCTATCCTGGAGATGCGTGCGGGGGATGGGAGGCACGCATGAGGATAGAGCGTGTGCGTGCGGGCTCTCAGCCGGCAAGCGTCCCCTTGCGGCAGAAGCCCAGGGGTATTGTTTCGCATTTCTGGCGCCGCATCCTCGATCTCACCCTGGTGCTGTGGGTGGTCCGGGTTCCGCTGCTGAGCGTCCTCCTCGGCCTCGCGCTGATGGCGGGGGTGACGCAGGCGCAGGACGTGACCCTCGATGTGGCCATGGCCGGCGCCCCGGTGGGCGCTGCGGCCGGCCTCTCCCGCGCCATTGTCTCCCTCGTCGCCGCGGTCTTCCTGCTGTGGGCCATGCCGGTGCACTACGCCGCGCGCCTGCTGGTGGAGACGGACAACGGCCTTGCGGTGCTGGTCGCCCGGCGCGATGCCTCGGCCGGCCACCGCGGCATCGTCGGGCGTGACCGGCTGATGGCGGCGATGGTGCGCGAGGTGCCCCGTCTGATCGGCCTTGCGCCCTTCCTGGCCTTCGCCATCGGCGCCAACGCAGCCATCGGCAATCTGCCGACGCTGGCCGACCGCCCCGCCATCGCCGCCGCCCACCACCAGTTGGTGCTGCTCGTCTGGGCCATGCTGGCGGCGGTGCCACTCTTCTATCTCTATTGCGTGCTGCGCGGACGGTTGACGCAGGTGCGAGCCCTCGCCGCGCTCGACCGCGTGCTCGGGCGCTGGCTGAAGCCGGTGTTCGGCCTGCTGGCCATCGCGCCGCGGCGGGACGATGCGGCAGGCCAGCTCCACGCCTCCGGCCGCCTCGCGCTCCTCTTCTACGCCTTGCTGGTGGTGGCGGTGCTGGTGGCGAGCCCGCACTGGCTCGCCGCGCGCCTGCCGCTCGCCTTTGCCGTGCCGCTGATCTTCGGCGGCTGGGTGCCCATCCTCGCCTATCTGTCCTCGGTGGGGCGGCGCTTCCATGTGCCGATCCTGACCGGCCTGTTCATCGCCGGGGCGATCGGCGTCTATGTGTTCGGCGACAACCACGCGGTGCGCACCGTGACCGCCGACGAGCCGGCCTACCGTCGCACCAGCCTCGTGCAGGCCGTCCATCTGTGGATGCGGGCCAATGGCTGCGCGGAGCAGCCCTCATCCTGTCCGCGCCCGATCATCGTCGCAGCCGCGGGCGGGGCGAGCCGGGCGGGCTTCTTCACCGCCAGCGTGATCGGCCATTTCCTCGACTACGACCGGCAGAAGCAGGCCTTCGGCTTCACCCGCGCCGATGGCTCGAAGGTGAGCCGCGCGGCGCGGGACGACGGGCGTTTCTCGGCGGCCATCCAGAGCGTGCTCGACGGCCAGGAACGCCAGGGGAAGAACGTCGCCACCCACCTGTTCGCCCTCTCCGGCGTCTCGGGCGGCTCCTACGGCGCGGCGGTGGTGGCCGCCGCCTTGTCCGCCCGCACCGGGACTGCGCCGCCGTGCCCCACCGAGGCGCCGGCCCACTGGTTCGGCGGCGCCATCCACGGCTGGCGCGACTGCCTGGAGAGCATGACGGCGGACGACTTCCTCACCGCCACCTTCTTCGGCCTCGCCTTCCACGATCAGGTGCAGCTCTTCCTGCGCGACCGCGCCGCGCTGCTGGAGGAGGCCTGGGAGGCGAGCTTCGCCCGCCATGTGGCGGCGGCGGGCGCCAATGCCGGCCCCGGCGCCGCGCGCCGCCTCTCCGAGCCGTTCCTCGGCGCCCCGCGCGATCCCGAGCACTGGGTGCCCTATCTCGTGCTCAACGGCACGTCGGTGGAGACCGGCCAGCGCATCATCACCACCGACATCCTGCCGACCTACGCGGCCTCCAGCCGCTGCCCGAGCGGCGGCCCCACGGCCGAATGCCCGATCTTCACCCACGCCATCGACTTCCACAGCCTCGTGCGCTCGGACCTCGACGTGCGGCTCTCCACGGCGGCCACCAATTCGGCGCGCTTCCCGGTGATCTCGCCCCCCGGCTCCATCTATCAGGTGGACACGGACGTGGTGGATCGCATCGTGGACGGCGGCTATTTCGAGAATTTCGGCGCCGAGAGCGCGCTGGAGCTGGCGCAGGCCATGGTGGACGTGGAGCCGGCCCTCGCGCCCTTCGTCCTCGTCGTCTCCAACGATCCCCAGAGCGTGCTCACCGAGGAGCGCACCGCCCGCGGCGTGGTGGTGCCGGATGCGGCGGAGCACAGCTTCCTGCCCGAGGTCGTCGGCCCCGTCGATGCCATCGGCGCGGTGCGCAGCGGGCGCGGCCGGCTCGCCGTGGCCCATGCCGCCGCCTGGCTCGATGGCCGCTTCGGCGGGCGCTGCGCGGTGAACCTCGTGCAGATCAAGGTCTGGCCGGAGGACAGCGCCGGCCATTGCCCGGTGGGCACGGCGACGCCGGAGAAGATCCGGCAGGTCTCCATGAGCTGGTGGCTCTCCAAGCCGGTGCAGATGAACCTGCACGAGCAATTGGAGCCCACCGCCGACCGCTGCAACAACCGCACCGCCGTGGAGCAGGTGTGGACCGCCCTCGCCACCCGCTCGGAAGCCTGCACCGGGCCGACGCCCTGAGGCGGGCTCATCCGGCCCGCGCGCGCCCCGCGGGTCAAATCGTCGCGTGCCGTATTGCGGTGCGGCACGGTTGGTGTTTTCATTTCGAGGTTGCGGCGCTTCAGGCCGGGAACTTCGGGTCGCAGGGGGTGGCCCGAACCCTCCGTTGCCGGGAAGCGGGAAAGGATCGAGCGGACGAAACCGGAGGCGGCCGATGGAACGGTTGCTGGAGACACTTCTGCGTCGTGTCGTCGTCGATGGCGCGCTGAAGGTGACGACGGCCTCGGGCCGCACCTTCACCGTGAAAGGCTCCCCCCGCGCCGGACCGATCCCCGAGCCGCTCGCCGTGCGCTTCACCACCGCCGAGGCCGAGCGGGGCATCGTGCTTGATCCCGAGCTGAAGCTCGGCGAGGCCTATATGGACGGCACGCTGGTGATGGAGGAAGGCAGCATCGCCGACCTCCTCGCGCTGCTCATGTCCCAGCCCGCATCCTTCAATCCCAGCGTGCCGGCCAAGGCGTTCCACGTGCTGCGGCGGCTCGGGCGGCGCATCGCCCAGTTCAACCCGCCCGAGCGGTCGCGCCGCAACGTGGCGCACCATTACGACATCGATGGCCGGCTCTATTCCCTCTTCCTCGATCACGACCGGCAGTACAGCTGCGCCTATTTCGAGCATGAGGGGCAGAGCCTCGACGACGCCCAGCTCGCCAAGAAGCGCCACATCGCGGCGAAGCTGGTGCTGGACCGGCCGGGGCTCAAGGTGCTGGACATCGGCTCCGGCTGGGGCGGGCTCGCCCTCTATCTCGCCGAGATGGCGGGGGCTGAGGTCTCCGGCGTCACCCTCTCGCAGGAGCAGCTGGCGCTCGCCACCGCCCGCGCCGACGAGCGGGGCATGGCGGCGCATGTCTCATTCTCCTTGCAGGACTATCGGGACGTGGATGGCCCGTTCGACCGCATCGTCTCGGTGGGCATGTTCGAGCATGTGGGTGTGGACCATTACGGCGCCTTCTTCCGCAAGGCGCGGAGCCTCTTGAAGGACGACGGGGTGATGCTGCTGCACGCCATCGGCCGGTCCGACCCGCCCGGCGTCACCAACCCGTTCATCGCCAAATACATCTTCCCCGGCGGCTACATTCCGGCGCTGTCGGAGGTGACGCCGCACATCGAGAAGAGCGGGCTCGTCGTCACCGACATCGAGCTGCTGCGGCTGCATTATGCCGAGACGCTGAAGGCGTGGCGCCAGCGCTTCCTCGCCCGCCGGGAGGAGGCGGCGCGGCTCACCGACGAGCGCTTCTGCCGCATGTGGGAATTCTACCTCGCCGCCAGCGAGATGGGCTTCCGCCATCAGGGCCTGAACGTGTTCCAGATCCAGCTGGCGCGCCGCCAGGAGGCGGTGCCGCTCACCCGCGGCTACATCGCCGAGGCCGAGACGCGCCTCAGGCGGGCGGAGGCGGCGCAGGGCGCACCGCTTCGGCTGGCGGGGGAGTAGGGGGCTCGACGGGGGCAAGCGACGCCGGCGGCCTGTTCCCCGGACCAGCGACGGCGAAAGCCGGAGCGCCGAGCCGGGCGCCAGCGCAAGACTCCCCGCGCAGCGGGGCAAAGCCCGAGGATCGTAAGGCCCGGAAGCGCCTACGGCGGTCCCTTGCGCTGGGCCCCGGCTCGCATTCCGCTAACGCTGCATGCGTCCGGGGCGCGAGGGTGGTGCGTATGCCACCGTCATGCCCACCCCCTCAGACGAAATACAGCCAGGTGATCAGCGCGAAGGGTGGCAGCAGGAAGCTGAACGACCACGCCATGTAGCCGAAGAAGCTCGGCATCTTCACGCCGCGATGGCGGGCGATGGAGAGCACCATGAAGTTGGGTGCGTTGCCGATATAGGTCAGCGCGCCCATGAACACCGCGCCGGCCGAGATGGCCTCCAGCGTCACCGCCAGCGGCCCCATGAGCTGGTGGGGATCGCCGCCGGCGAGGTTGAAGAACACGAGGTAGGTCGGGGCATTGTCGAGGAAGGCGGAGAGGGCGCCCGTCAGCCAGAAGTACCAGACGTTCACCGGCTGGCCGTCCGGCGTGGTGACGAGGTTGACCAGCGGGGCGAGGGCGCCGCTGGCGCCGGCCTTCAGGATGGCGATGACGGGAATGATGGTGAGGAAGATGGCGGCGAACAGCTTCGCCACTTCCAGGATGGGCTCCCAGTCGAAGCCGTTGCGCTCGCGCACCAGCGCCGGGGTGATGGCCAGCGAGATCAGCGCGAACACCACGAGCAGCACGTCGCGCACCACCCATTGCAGCTCCAGATGGGTGCCGTAGACGTCGAAATTGATGCCCGGCTTCCACAGCGCCGAGATGAGGATGGCGCCGATGATGCCGCCGAGCAGCGGCAGGTTCTGCGCCCCGCGCAGGCCGAGGTTGTCGGTCGCCGGGGTGGGGTCCGGCGGATTGCGGATCACCTCGTCCTCGCGGGCGTAGAAGAAGCGGTCCAGCAGGTAATAGGCGACGAGCAGGATGGCCGCGATCACCGCCGTGTCGTGCAGCAGGTGGGTGGTGGTCCAGAAGAAGTTCACGCCCTTCAGGAAGCCGAGGAACAGGGGCGGATCGCCCAGCGGCGTCAGCGAGCCGCCGATGTTCGACACCAGGAAGATGAAGAACACCACCGTGTGCACATTGTGCCGGCGGTCGTCATTGGCGCGCAGCAGCGGGCGGATGAGCACCATGGAGGCGCCGGTGGTGCCGATGAGGCTGGCGATCACCGTGCCGAAGGCCAGGATCACCGTGTTGACCAGCGGCGTGCCCTTGAGATTGCCGGTGACGAGGATGCCGCCGGACACGGTGAACAGGGCAAACAGCAGGATGATGAAGGGGATGTATTCCAAGAGTGCCGTGTGCACCACCTCGTGCGCCGTCGCCGACGGGCCGTAGGTGAGCGAGAAGGGCACCGCGAAGGCCAGCCCCCAGAACAGCGCCACCTTGCCGTAATGGTGGTGCCAGAAGTGGTTCGCGAGCAGCGGGAACAGGGCGATCGACAGCAGCATGCCGGCGAAGGGGATGCCCCAGAGCAGCGGGAGCTTCGCGCCGTTGAGGGCGGGAACCCCGTCCGCCGCAAGCGCAGGCGCGGCTGATAGGGTGGTCAGGAGGAGTGTTGCGGCAATTCCCGAAGCGACTCTCATCCCGCGACCCGGCGCCGTCATCGCCACCCTCCAGATTGATGTCCCCACGGTTTGATGGACGATGGGCCGGCATGTGGCAAGGCCAAACCGGCCGCCGTCGTCCTTCAGTGAAATGGGCGGGGGCGCTTGCACCACCCTCGTGCCCCGGACGCATGCAGCGTCAGCGGAAGGTGCTGGCCGTGCCCCCTCTCCCCTTGCGGGAGAGGGTTGGGGTGAGGGGTGTGGTGCCACGAGAACCGGCATCGCGACGCATGACGAGGCCGCCTCCCTCACCCCCGACCCCTCTCCCGCAAGGGGAGAGGGGAGGGACGGCCCCGCTGCGCGGGAGTCTTGCGCTGGGCCCCGGCTCAGCGCTCCACCTTCGGTGTCGCTTGTCCGGGGAACGGGGGGCTCCGGCTGCGCCGTCGCTGGTCCGGGGCACCTTCGGCGGTGCGGGACGGTTGACCGCAGGGTTTGTTTCTGTCCTAGTCCCGGCCGTTTCGACGCCTGACGGACCCATGACCCAAGATCGTATGCCGGACAACGCCGCCGAGCGCGCGCAAGACCGCACTCAAGACCGCTACAACGCCCGCGAAGCCGAGCCGAAGTGGCAGAAGACCTGGGCCGAGCGCGGCATCTTCCGCACGCGCAACGACGACCCGCGTCCGAAATTCTTCGTCATGGAGATGTTCCCCTATCCGTCGGGGCGCATCCATATCGGCCACGGCCGCAACTATGTGATGGGCGACGTGCTCGCGCGCTACAAGCGCATGCAGGGCTTCAACGTGCTCCATCCCATGGGCTGGGACGCTTTCGGCCTGCCGGCGGAGAATGCCGCCATCGAGCGCGGCATCCACCCCAAGAGCTGGACCTACGAGAACATCGCCTCCATGCGCGAGCAGCTCCAGCTGCTCGGCCTGTCGCTCGACTGGAACCGCGAGATCGCCACCTGCGACCCGTCCTATTACGTGGAGCAGCAGCGCATCTTCCTCGACTTCCTGGACAACGGCCTCGCCTATCGCAAGGAGAGCGAGGTCAATTGGGACCCGGTGGACAACACCGTGCTCGCCAACGAGCAGGTCATCGACGGCCGCGGCTGGCGCTCCGGCGCCATCGTGGAGCGGCGCAAGCTGTCGCAGTGGTTCCTGCGCATCACCCAGTTCGCCCAGGAACTGCTCGACGCCATCGACACGCTCGACCGCTGGCCGGACAAGGTGCGCCTCATGCAGCGCAACTGGATCGGCCGCTCGGAAGGACTCGAAGTGCTGTTCGAGTTCGCCAAGGCGGGTGCGGAGAAGCTGCCCGCCGGCACCAAGGCGGTGAAGGTCTACACCACCCGCCCGGACACCCTGTTCGGCGCCTCCTTCCTCGCGCTGTCGCCCGATCATCCGCTGGCCAAGCACCTCGCCGGCACGGACGGGCAGCTCTCCGCCTTCATCGCCGAGTGCAAGCGCGGCGGCACCTCGGCGGAAGAGATCGAGACGCAGGAGAAGAAGGGCTACGCCACGGGCCTCAGTGTCGTCCATCCGCTGGACGCCACGCGCACCGTGCCGGTCTATGTCGCCAATTTCGTGCTGATGGACTACGGCACCGGCGCCATCTTCGGCTGCCCCGCCCACGACCAGCGCGACTTCGACTTCGCCACCAAATACGACCTCGCCATCACCCCCGTGGTGCTGCCCGAGGGCGCGGACCCCGCCACCTTCTCGGTGGCCGATGGGCCCTATGATGGCGACGGCACCCTGTTCAACTCCGCCTTCCTTGATGGCATGAGCGTGCCCGAGGCCAAGGAGGCGGTGGCCCGCCAGCTTGAGCGCTTCCGCGTCGCGGGCGAGCCGCAGGGCACACGGCGGGTGAACTTCCGCCTGCGCGACTGGGGCATCTCGCGCCAGCGCTACTGGGGCTGCCCCATCCCGGTCATCCATTGCGACGACTGCGGCCCGGTGGGCGTGCCCCGCGACCAGCTTCCGGTTGAGCTGCCGGATGATGTGACCTTCGACCGTCCCGGCAACCCGCTGGACCGCGCCAAGGCGTGGCGCGACGTGCCGTGCCCCAAGTGCGGCAAGCCGGCCCGGCGCGAGACGGACACCATGGACACCTTCGTGGATTCGTCCTGGTACTTCCTGCGCTACGCCTCCGACAACGTGGAGAAGCCGCTGGACAAGGCGGCGGTCTCCCACTGGCTGCCGGTGGACCAGTATATCGGCGGCATCGAGCACGCGATCCTGCACCTGCTCTATTCCCGCTTCTTCACCCGCGCGCTGAAGCATTGCGGCCGGGTGGACCTGGAGGAGCCGTTCGCCGGCCTCTTCACCCAGGGCATGATCGTCCACGAGACGTACAAAGATACCGAGGGCAAGTGGCTCTTCCCCGAGGAGGTGAAGCTCCTCGGCAACGGCAAGGCGGTGCGGATCTCGGACGGCACGCCCGTCACGGTGTCCCCGCCGGAGAAGATGTCCAAGTCCAAGCGCAATGTGGTGGCGCCCGAGGTGGTGGCGGATACCTACGGCGTGGACTGCGCCCGCTGGTTCATGCTCTCCGACACCCCGCCCGAGCGCGACAGCGAGTGGACGCAGGGCGGCATCGAGGGCGCCTGGCGCTTCGTGCAGCGCGTGTGGCGTCTGGTGAACGAGGCGGTGGAGCTGGGCGCCAAGCCCGGCGCGCCGCGTCCCGCGACCTTCGGCGAGCAGGCCCTCGGCCTGCGCCGCGCCGCCCACGGTCTCGTTGCGACGGTGGCCGAGGACATCGAGCGGCTGCGCTTCAACGTGGCCGTGGCGCATGTCCACGAGTTCGCCAACGTGTTCGGCTCGGCCGTCGCCGCCGCCCGCTCGGCGCCCGAGGTGCCGGAAGACCTCGCCTTCGCGCTGCGCGAAGCCGCCGAGATGCTGACGGGCGTGGTCGCGCCCATGACGCCGCACCTCGCCGAGGAGTGCTGGGTCGCGCTCGGCCACGGGTCGCAGGAGAGCACGCTGGTGGCGGAGGCCTCCTGGCCGGCCACCGAGGCCGATCTGCTGCGCCGCGACACGGTCACACTTCCGATCCAGATCAATGGCAAGAAGCGCGACGATATCGTCGTCCCGCGCGAGGCGACCCCGGCCGAGGTCGAGGCCGCCGTGCTCGCGCTGGAAAGCGTCCAGCGGGCACTCGACGGACGCGCGCCGAAGCGTATCATCGTGGTGCCGCAGAGGATCGTGAATGTCGTCGCCTGATCCGTCCTTCCGCATGCGCCCCGCCGCCCTTCTGGGGCGGCTGATGCTGGTGTGCGCCCTCTCCGGGGCGCTCGCGGGCTGCTTCCAGCCGCTCTATGCGGAGAACTCGACCACCGGCGGCCCGGCGCTGCTCGACAAGATGCGGGATGTGGAGATCGTCCAGATCCAGGGGCGGCTCGGCAACGATCTGCGCAACGACCTGATCTTCGCCCTCACCGGCGGCGAGGGGAATCCCAAGGGCGCGCCTCTGCAGATGATCATCACGGTGGATTCGTCCGTCTCCACCGCGCTCATCAATTCGGCCTCGGGCCTGCCCGAGAACCAGATCATCCGCGTCACCGCCAACTGGCGCATCATCAAGGCGGACGACAAGAAGAAGATCACCCAGGTGGAAGGCGCCGCCACCGGCTCCGCCACCATCGACACCAGCGACCAGCGCTTCGCCAATTACAGCGCCCAGATCGACGCCGAGAAGCGGGCCGCCCGTTCCGTGGCGGACCAGATCAAGGCGCAGCTTGCCGCGTGGTTCATCCGCACCGGCAACGCGCCGCCGGCCCGTTCGGCGAGCTGAGCGGATGGTCGCGGTCCGGCCCGGCGACGCCGACGCGGCGCTCGCCCGGCGCGACCGGTCCAAGAGCGTCGTCCTCATCTACGGCCCCGACACCGGCCTCGTGCGCGAGCGCGCCGAGGGACTGGTGCGCCGCGCCGTGCCCGATGCCCATGATCCCTTCGCGCTGGTGCGGCTGGAGGGCGACGAGATCGCCTCCGATCCCCGCCGGCTGATCGACGAGACCTCCACCATCGGCCTGTTCGGCGGCGAGCGGGTGGTGTGGGTGCGCGCCGGCTCCAAGAACATCGTGCCGGCGATCCAGCCGGTGCTCTCCAACCCCTGCGACGCGCTGGTGGTGGTGGAGGCCGGCGACCTGAAGAAGGGCGCGCCGCTGCGCACCCTGTGCGAGAACGCCCAGAACGCCCTCGCCATCGCCTGCTACGCCGACAGCGAGCGCGACCTCGCGCGCCTCGTGGATCAGATGATGGCGGAGGCCGGCCTCTCCATCGATCGCGATGCGCGTGAGCTGCTCGTCTCTCTCATCGGCGGCGACCGGCTGGCCTCGCGCGGGGAGATCGCCAAGCTCATCCTCTATGGCATGGGCACCGAGCGCGTGACGCTGGAGGACGTGCGCCTCATCGTCGGCGACGCCTCGGCGCTGGCGCTGGACGATGTGGTGGATTCGGCGCTGGCCGGCGAGACGCGGGATGCGCTGGCGGCCCTCTCCAAGGCCTTCGGCGCGGCGACGCGGCCGGATGCCGTGCTGGGCGGCCTGCTGCGCGCGCTCACCGCGCTGCACCCCATGACGCTGGCCGTAGCGGGGGGATCGAGCCCCGAGAGCGTGGTGGGCTCCGCGCGCCCGCCGGTGCATTTCTCGCGCAAGCCCAAGCTGGAAAAGGCCCTGCGCGGCCTCGACCCCGACCGCTGCATGAAGGCGCTGCTCGCCGTCGACGACGCCGTCCTCGCCGCCCGCCGCAACGCACCGCTCGCCCCCGCCATCTGCGAGCGGGTGGTGTTGCAGGTGGCCCAGCAAGCGGGGCGGCGACGGTAGCAGCCGCTCGTCGCAGCGGTCGTTCGGGGTTTGTCCTGGCTATTATCCCCCGAACCGCCGTCATGGCCGGGCTTGTCCCGGCCATCCACGTGGGTCGGCCGGGAACAGTTCTGGGACACCCGCTCGATCGGCCCGACGTGGATGCCCGGGACAAGCCCGGGCATGACGGCGAGAGGGCCGTGGGAGCCGGCCCGAGACAGACAATGACGGCCACCCTTCGGGCCATTTTCCGCCATCGGGTCCGGGCGCCAAGCGATGCCATAAGTCCGGGAGGCGGCTTCGTCTCGCGTGCCGCCTCTGTTTCTGCCCGGAGCGCCGCATGAACTGGATCCTGCCGGACCGCATCGACAACCACTTCCCCGGCCACCGTGCGGTGGTGGCGGTGTTCGCGGCGATCACCGCCATGACCATCGGGCGCAGCCTGTTCCACATGCTGGCGCCGGATGGCGGGGCGCAGTCGGTGGCGCATATCCCGCTCGATACCTTCTCGCCGGTCCAGGCGGGGCAGGCGGTGATCTTCGTGTTCGCGCTCTGGGGCCTGTCGCAGCTTATCATGGGGCTGCTCTATGTGGTCGCCCTGGCGCGCTATCGGGCGCTGATCCCGCTGCTGCTGGTGTTCATCTTGGTGGAATATGCGGGCCGCTACCTGCTCGGGCACATGCGCCCGCTGGATGTCACCCACGCCCCGCCGGGCAAGATCCTGGATCACATCATGATCCCGCTCGCCCTGGTGCTGCTGTTCTTCAGCCGGCCCGCCTTCGGCCGGCGCTGAGGGGGCGGCTCAGGCCCTGTCCCGCGCCAGCTCGGCGAAGTGCCCCTTCATCTGGAGCCATCCGAGGGCCGCGAGGCCCGGCAGTCCGGCGACGGCGGTGAGGACGAAGAACAGCGGCCAGCCCGACGCCTCGGCGATGGCGCCGCTGGAGGAACCGAGCAGGGTGCGGCCCACCGCGGTCAGCGCCGTCAACAGCGCGTACTGGGTGGCGGTATGCTCCCGCGCGCCGCACAGGGCCGAGAGATAGGCCACGAAGATCACCGTGCCGATGGCGCTGGTGAAGTTCTCGATGAGGATGACGCCCGTCAGCACCGCCTCGTTCGGGCCCACATAGGCCTGGAGCGTGAAGCCGAGGTTGGAGGTGATCTGCAGCACGCCGGAGATCCACAGGCACGTCACCAGCGGACGCTCGCGGGCGATCCACGCGCCCACGAAGCTGCCGGCGATGGTGCCGCCGAAGCCCACCACCTTTACGATCTCCACGTAGGTGGCCTTCGAGAAGCCGATGTCCAGCACGAACGGCCCGGTGAGCACGCCGGCGAAGGCATCGCAGAATTTGAACAGCATCACGAACAGCAGGATCATCACCGCCTGGTTGCGGCGCAGGAACTCGCCGAACGCGCCAACGGTGGTGGCGATGAGCCGGTGCCCGGTGCCTTCATCCGGCGCGCGCACCGGTGCCTTGGGCTCGCGGGCGAACAGGGTGGCGATGAGGCCGATGGCGACGCATCCGGCGGCGATCATGTAGCCCCAAAACCAGCTGGTGCCGCGCGGCAGGCCCAGCGCCGTTTCCAGATAGGCGACCAGCGCGATGACGCCGGCGCCGGTGGCCAGCATGGCGATGCGGTAGCCGGTGACGTATCCGGCCATGCCGGCGGCCTGTTCGCTCGCGCTCTCCAGTCGCTCCACGCGGAAGGCATCCACCGCGATGTCCTGGGTCGCCGAGGCGATGGCGACGGCCAGCGCGCAGGCGGCGACGCCGAAGGGGGCGCTGATGGGGTCCTGAAGCGCGAGCGCCGCGATGGCGGCGATGAGAACGACCTGGCAGGCCAGAAGCCAGCCGCGCCGCCGGCCGAGCAGGCGGGACAGGATCGGCACATCCACCGCGTCCAGCACCGGCGCCCAGAGGAACTTCAGGGTGTAGGGCAGGCCCACGAGACTGAACAGGCCGATGGCGGTGAGCGTCACCCCCACGTCCTTCATCCACAGCGAGAGCGTGCCGCCGGTGAGCGCCAGCGGCAGGCCGGAGGAGAAGCCGAGCAGGCTGACGGAGAGCACGTCGCGCTGGGTATAGAGCGCGACGGCCTCCTTCAGGGTGCGCCGCCGGGGGGCTTCGGAGCCGGTCGGGCTGAGGCTTTGCTCGGTCATCTCGATCCTTCCGCCATTCCCGGAACGCCGGTGGCGTGCCGCTGCGGGATGCTGCGCGCGGCATCCCGGTCCTCGCCCTGCTTTATGAGCGTGACCGGTGAAGAGGTTCCTACCGTGGCAGAACGGGCCGGTCCGTGCTCACGCCTGCGGATGGCTCCACAGGCCCTGTTCCACCTTGGACACCGCGATCACGGCCTGGGTGCGGCTTTCCACGCCCAGCTTCTGGAGGATGGCGGAGACGTGGGCCTTCACCGTCGCCTCGGAGACCGATAGCTCATAGGCGATCTGCTTGTTGAGCCGGCCCTCGGCCAGCATCATCAGCACCCGCACCTGCTGGGGCGTGAGAGTGGAGAGGCGGGCGATGATGGCATCGGTCTCGGCATCCGCCTTGGTGGTCACGTTGATGTCGGGCGGCAGGAAGGTTTCGCCCTTCAGCACCTGCGCCACCGCATCACGCATGTTGCCGACGCTCATGCTCTTGGGGATGAAGCCGGAGGCGCCGAGATCGAGGCAGCGGCGGATCACCGCCGGCTCCTCGTTGCCGGAGACCACCACCACCGGGATCGCCATGTACTGGGCGCGCAGATAGATGAGGCCGGAAAAGCCCCGCGCGCCGGGCATGGTGAGGTCGAGCAGGATCAGGTCGAACTCGGGGTCGCGCTCCAAGAGCGCCGTCAGGTCGTCGAAGGTGCCGACCTCCTCGATCCTGGCATCGGCGCTGCGGCCGAGCACCGCTTCCCGCAAGGCACCGCGGAACAGGGGATGGTCGTCGGCGATGACGAGGCGCAGTCCGTTCCCGGCATCTTCCACCATGCTTCCTCCCCCGCAAGGCTTCAGCTTCTTGTCGCGCGGTCGCCACAACGTTAGCGCGAATCGATTCTGCGATCATCAATCCGTGGCGAAGCGGTGACAAGCCGATCAGGGAAATTGACCAAGCGTTCCGGTGAAAGTCAAAACCACCTCGCGCCGGTGGGGCCGCTCGCGGTGCTCCACGAGGTAGATCCCCTGCCACGTCCCGAGCCCCGGCTGTCCGCCGCGAACGGGAATGGAGAGGCTGGCGTCGCTGAGCATGGTGCGCACATGGGCCGGCATGTCGTCCGGCCCCTCGGTGTCGTGCACCCAGCGGAAATTGCGCGGCGCGAGGGTGCGCAGGGCGGTGAGAAGATCGGTCTGCACGTCCGGGTCGGCATTCTCCTGGATGGTGAGGGAGGCCGAGGTGTGGCGGCAGAAGACGGTGAGCACGCCGTCGCCGGCGGCGATCTCGGTGAGGAAGGCGGTGGCCTCGCGGGTGATGTCGGTGAAGCCCTCGCCGGGCGTCTCCACCTGAAGCGTCGCCTCGGCGTGGCGCACGGCCCCGCTCAGTCGCGCCGGGGTGCGGCTGGTGCGCGCCATGGTGATGTCTCCTCCTGCTTGCGCGGTGTTCGCTTCTTGCGCGGTGTTCGCCCGCCACGTACCAGTTCACGGCCTGCCGCGCCGCCTTTTCGGGCGGCGACGCCCAACGATCAGGGTTCTTCCATGTCGAAGCTGGTTCTCGATCCCGCCGTGTTCGCCGATGCGGCCATCGCGCCCGACACGCGCATGGTCAACGATGCCATCGTGAAGGTCCTGTCCGCCATCCCCGACCGGTGGGCCACCCCGCTGCCCGAGATTCGCGCCGCCCGCCTTGCCGGCAAAGGCGTGTTTCCGCTGGCGCCGGAAAGCCCGCGCGCCACGGCCGAGACCATTCCCGGCCCGCGCGGTCCGGTGCCGGTGCGCATCTACAGGCCGGACGGCGCGCCCAGGGGCGTCTATTTCCACATCCACGGCGGCGGCTGGACGCTGGGTTCGGCGCGCGAGAACGAGGCGCTGCTCGATCGCATCGCCGCCAATTGCGGGCTGGCGGTGGTCTCGGTGGATTATGCGCTGGCGCCGGAAGTGCCCTATCCCGCCGGCCCGGACGATTGCGAGGCGGCTGCGCTCTGGCTGGTGAAGGAGGCGAAGGCCCGCTTCGGCACCGAGCGCTTCGCCATCGGCGGGGAATCAGGCGGCGCGACGCTGGCGGTCGCGACCCTCGTGCGGCTGCGCGACCGCCACGGTCTGACGCCCTTCTCCGCCGCCGTGCTCACCGCCGGCTGCTACGACCTGCGCCTGACCCCCTCCGTCCGCAACTGGGGCGACCTGCCCCTGGTGCTGAACACGCGGGACATCCAGTTCTTCGTCGACAACTACCTGCGGCTTGAAGGCAAGGCCGACGACCCGGACGTGTCGCCGCTGCTGGCGCGCCTCAAGGGCCTGCCCAAGGCGCTGTTCATCGTCGGCGGCCGCGATCCTCTGGTGGACGACACCCTCTTCATGGCCAATGCGTGGGCGGCGGCGGGGAACGGCACGGAGCTGGAGGTCTATCCCGGCGGCTGCCACGTCTTCATCGCCTTCCCCGGCACCATCGCCGACCAGGCGCTGAAGCGCATCGACGGGTATCTGGCGGAGTTCTGAGGGAGGGGGCGTCAGCGGCCAGCCCCCTGTTTTTCCCGCCGTCATGGCCGGGCTTGTCCCGGCCATCCACGTGGCTCGGCCGGGACTACGACTCAGGCGAGCGCGAAACGGCTCGACGTGGATGCCCGGGACAAGCCCGGGCATGACGGGCGGGGCCAATGGCGAAGCCCCCACCCCTCGGCCTTTCGCGCCCTCAGAGCTTCTCCTGTCCGTTGGGCGCGCGGAATTCGTCGATGAGGCCGCGCAGGCGCTTGTAGAAGCGCTCGGCATAGTCGAGGGCGCGGTCCATGTCTGAGGTGTCGGGGCTGACGTTCGGCCCCGGCGTCGGCGGCAGGGGCGGGAGCGGCGGGAGCTGGGCCGAGCGGCGCAGGGTGTCCACCTCCCCCTGAAGGCGGGCGATCTCCGCCTCATAGGCATCGCGCGTGTCGGGCACCGCCTCGCAGGTGAAGCCCGTGCCGCGCTTGGCGCACAGGGAGACGCGGCCGGTCTCCCGGTCGAGCTTCAGCGCGCCGCCCTCCACCGGAGCGAAGGAGAAGCGCGGCGCCGTGGTGTCGCCGGGCGGCACGGGCGGAACTTGCGCCTGCGCGAGGGCAGGGGCCGCCAGAAGGCTCGCGGCGAGGACCGCCGCGAGGGAGAGACCGGCCGAATGCGCCGGATGAGCCGGGAAGACCATGTGCGCCTCCAAATTCCGCCGTCACGTCCCGCGGCGCGTTCCGCCGCGTCATTCCCGCTAGATAATCACGCCGATCGGGGCCGGAAGGGGGCAGGGGGCTTCAGGCCACGTCGGGCCGATAGGGCGCGCGGCCGGAGGTGAGGGCGTCGTCCAGCAGGTCGATGCGGTCCTGACCCCAGAACACCTCGCCATCCAGCACATAGGACGGCGCGCCGAACACGTCGGCGGCGAGCGCCTTGGCGCGGTTCTCCAGATAGAGCGCGGCGATCTTCTCACTCCCCGCGGCTGCCACCAGCTCGGCGCCGGGGAGGCCCACCGCATCGGCGCAGGCGGCGATGACCTCGGGCAGTCCGAGATTTTCCTGCCGGACCCAGACGCCGGAGAAGATGCGCTCCATCAGCGCGCCGGGCGCGTGCCCGGCTTCGATGGCGGCGAGGATGGTCTGGTCGGCCAGCGTGCCGTCGAACGGCCAGTGGGCGGGATGGACGTTGAGGTCCACGCCGCGCTTCTGCCGCCAGCGCTGAAGCTCGAGAATGCGATAGCGCTGGCGCGGCGGGGCGCGCTTGGCGAGCGGCAGCCCGCCGGTTTCGGCGAAGACGGGGCCGAGGGCCACCGGATGGAAGCGCACATTGACGCCATGGCGCGCGGCGAGCGCCATCACCGGGGCATGGCCCAGGAAGGTCCAGGGGCTCACGCTGGAGAAGAAATAGTCGAGGGTGCGCGGCGCGGCGGGGGTCGGGCTCATTGGGGGCAGGCCTTCTCTTGGGATCGTCCTTGGGCGGGAGGGCGATGCTAGAGCCTCTTTCCGTCGCCTTGAAGCCCGGGCGCGGGGATCAATCGACCGATCCGGAAGTTGTCCTTGCGCAGGGCGGCTTGACAGAGCGGCGCACGGTGCTTCCCTCTCAGGCGCCCGGAGACGTTCCGGGAGGCGGTATGGGCGACGAACGGGAATCCGAGCTGGTCGAGCTCAAGAGCCAGCTGGCAGGGGTGGCGCTGAAGGCGGCCATGGCCAAGGGGCCGCCGAGCGATCCGCCGGGCGGACCTGAGGCGGCGGGCGGCGCGAAGGCGCGGCGGGCCGTGCGGATGAACCCCCTGGCGTGGATGGCCGTGTCGTTTCTGGCGGGGGCGGTGGCAGGCTCGCTGCTCCGGCCGGTCAGGGTTGTGCGCAGAGGAAGGGACGCGGGATGAATTTCGACCAGCTGATGCGGAATCTGAAGATTCTGCTGCGCACCAACACCATCATTGCCGAAATCCACCTGCGCCACATCGCGGCCCGCGCCGGCCTCTTCGCCTTCGCCGCTCTGGTGGCGAGCTTCGGCGTGGTGATGCTGGGTGTCGCGCTGTTCCTGGCGCTGGAGCAATCCATGGGGCCGATCTGGGCGGCCGTGGTGGTGGGCGGCGGCGGGCTTTTCCTCGCTCTCATCGTGGCCATCATCGGCGCCATGCTGAAGCCCTCCCGCGAGCTGGCGCTGGCCAATCAGGTGAGCCAGTCGGCCATGGATGCGGTGGCCGCGGACCTGCGCGCCACCCAGGCCAACGTCGCCTCCTACGCCTCGCTCGCTGCCGTACCGGGGCTGATCCTGCCGGCGCTGACGCTGCTCACCCGCCTGTTCCGCCGCAGTCCGCGGGCTTAAGGGGCAGGCAGAGCCTTGTGCGTGCGGGAGGAATGCCTCCCTTCATGAGCGCTGTCATCGCCCGGCGCGTCCGGGCGATCCACCTTGCCGCTTGAGCCATGTTCGAAGGTGTGGACCCGGCCCCACCGTGGATCGCCCGCACAAGGCGGGCGATGACGGAAGACGGGGTGATTCTTCCTGCGGTAACGCAGGGCAATTTTCACGCCTTCCGCACCCAGCGCCCGTTCTCGTCCTGCTGCCAGTAGGTGAGTTCGTTGCCCGCCACCGCCTTGGCCTCGCGCCAGCGGTCGCGGGCCTTCGCCACCTGCTCGTCGTCCCGCCCGTCGAAGAGGTGGACGACGCGCGCATAGGGCGAGGCATCGGCGAGCGGCACCGCATCCACCAGAAAGCGCACCTGCGCGCCGTTGGGGTTCGCCTCGGAGGTGGCGATGAGCACCGGCTGGCGCTCGGGCAGCGGCTGCGCCTCCGTGCCGTGGGGCAGGAAGGAGGCCTCGCTATAGGTCCACAGATGGGAATCGAGCGCGTCCCGCCGCTCCGCCGACCCGCACTGCACCACGCACCGCCAGCCGCGCTCCAGCGACTTCTCCAGCAGCATCGGCAGCACCTGCTCCAGAGGGCGGCGCTCAAGGTGGTAGAAGAGGATTTCGGTCATTGCGGGGAGGCTAGCACGCGGGGGCGCGAGCGTCCTGTCTCGTCAGGCCGTCGTCCTCCGGCATGACCGGAGGACGACGTGGTGAGAGAGGCCGGGCCTCACCCCTCGTAATGGTCCTTCACCAGCTGGTCGAGCAGGCGCACGCCCCAGCCCGAGCCCCAGCTCTTGTTGATGTCGCTCGCGGGGGAGGACATGGCCGTGCCGGCCACGTCGAGATGCGCCCACGGGGTCTTGTCCACGAAGCGGTGCAGGAACTGGGCGGCGGTGATGGAGCCGGCGTTGCGGCCGCCGGTGTTCTTCATGTCGGCGAACTTCGAGTCGATCAGCTTGTCGTATTCCGGGCCGAGCGGCATGCGCCACACCCGCTCGCCGGTCTCCTGGCCCGCCTGGGTGAGGCGCTGGGACAGCTCGTCGTTGTTGGAGAAGAGGCCGGCATATTCCGAGCCCAGCGCCACCAGGATCGCGCCCGTGAGGGTGGCGAGGTCGATCATGAACTTGGGCTTGAAGCGCTCCTTGGCGTACCAGAGCACGTCGCACAGCACGAGCCGGCCCTCGGCATCGGTGTTGATGATCTCGATGGTCTGGCCGGAGAGCGAGGTGACGATATCGCCGGGGCGCTGGGCGGCGCCGTCGGGCATGTTCTCCACGAGGCCGATGAGGCCCACCGCGTTCACCTTCGCCTTGCGGGCGGCGAGCGCATACATGAGGCCGGTGACGCAGGCGGCGCCGCCCATGTCGCCCTTCATGTCCTCCATGCCGGCGGCGGGCTTGATGGAGATGCCGCCGGTGTCGAAGGTGACGCCCTTGCCGATGAAGGCGACGGGGGCCTCGTCCTTGGGGCCGCCGTTCCAGCGCATCACCACGACACGGCTTTCCTTGATGGAGCCCTGGCCGACGCCGAGCAGCGCCTTGAGGCCGGCTTCCGCGAGGGCCGCATCGTCCAGCACCTCGATCTCGACGCCCACGCCGGACAGATGCTCCTCGGCGCGGCGGGCGAATTCCGGCGGGTCGAGCACGTTGGCAGGCTCGTTCACGAGGTCGCGGGCGAACAGCACGCCGTCGCCCACCGCCTGCCGGGCGGCATAAGAGCGCTTGGTGCCGGCCTCGTCGGAGACGAGGAGCGTCACGGCGCGGGCGGTCGGCTCGGCATCGTCCTTCTTCTTGGTCTTGTAGCGATCGAAGCTGTAGCTGCGCAGCGAAATGCCCAGCGCCACCTCGGCGGCGGCATCGGCGGAGATCTTGGTGCCGGGCAGGTCGAGCACCACGCTCGCCTCGCGGGCGGAGGCGGGCAGCTTGCCGGCGATGAGGCCGCCGAGCTTCAGGAAATCCTTGGGCTTGAGGTCCGCCGCCTTGCCCACCGAGATGATGATGAGGCGCGGCGCCTCGATGCCGGCGGGAGCGAGCAGGTCCAGCGCGCTCCAGGCCTTGCCCTTGAACTTCTCGGCGTCGAACGCGCGGGTCAGCGCCTTGTCGGCCCCCTTCACCAGCTTCTGCGCCTGCGTGCCGAAGGCGAGGCTTTCGTCGGTGAGCACCACGAGGACGCCCTTGGCGGCGGCGGTGAGCCGGGCGAACGAGACGGTGACGGGATCGGACATCAGGCGCTCCAGAAGCAGCAAAGGGGGCAGAATGGATTCAGAATATGCGTCGCCCTTGTCTAGCCCGGTCGGCGGACAGGGGGAACCGCCCTTGGCGTCACGGTGGTGCCGCCGCGCCCGAGCTTCCGGGGCTGGGGCTTAGATAGGTGCCGGCGCGCGGTTGTGAACCGTTGCCGCAAAAGAAAAGGGGGCGCCAGGCGCCCCCATTCCTCATCTTCCCGAAAGGAAAGCCTCACTCGGCGGCTTCGCCACCGGCAGCCGCGGCGGCCTTGTCGGCCTTCTCCTTGGCGCGCTCCTGGGCCTTCTGGCCGGGCTCGGCCTTCTTCGGGTTGTTCTTGGCTTCGCGCTTCAGCAGGCCAGCGGCGTCGAGGAAGCGGGCCACGCGGTCGGTGGGCTGGGCGCCCTTCTCGAGCCACGCCTTCGCCTTCTCGGTGTCGAGCACCACGCGGGTCTCGGAATCCTTGGCGAGCAGCGGGTTGAAGGTGCCGATCTTCTCGATGAAGCGGCCATCGCGCGGGGCGCGGGCGTCGGCGACGACGATGCGGTAGTAGGGACGCTTCTTGGCGCCGCCGCGGGCGAGACGGATCTTGAGGGACATGGTCTTCTTCCTTTGGGTCGTTCGATTGGTGGATGTGAGTGTCTGAGGCCGTCATGCCCGGGCTTGTCCCGGGCATCCACGTCGTCCCGCCGTCACGCTTCTCGCAGGAATGCGTCCGGCCGCTGGACGACGTGGATGGCCGGGACAAGCCCGGCCATGACGGGAGAGAGCGGAATTACTTCTTCTTGCCGGGCCCTCCCACTCCAGGAAAGCCCTTGGGCAGGCCGGGGAGGCCGCCGGGGAATTTGGACGGCAGGCCACCGCCGGGCAGGCCGGGGAAGTTCGGCGGCAGGCCGCCGGGCGCGCCGGGCATTCCGCCGGGGCCGCCCTTGCCCATCTTTTCCGCCATTTCCTGCAGCATCTCGGGGGAGGGGCCGCCGCCACCGAAGCCCATCATGCCGGCAAGGCCGGCCAGCGGGCCGCGCTTGCCGGCGGCGCCGCCCATGGCCTTCATCACGTCGGCCATCTGGCGATGCATCTTCAGGAGGCGGTTGATCTCCTCCACCTTGGTGCCGGAGCCGGCGGCGATGCGGCGCTTGCGGGAAGCGTCGAGCAGCTTGGGCGCGCGGCGCTCCTTGGGGGTCATCGAATTGATGATGGCCACCTGCCGCTTGAACACCTTGTCGTCGAGGTTGGCGGCGGCGATCTGGTTCTTCACCTTGGCGACGCCGGGCATGAGGCCCATGAGCCCGCCGAGGCCGCCCATCTTGGACATTTGCTCCAGCTGGCCGCGCAGGTCGTCAAGGTCGAAGGTGCCCTTGCGCATGCGCTCGGCGGTGATCTTCGCCTTCTCGATGTCGATATTCTCGGCGGCCCGCTCCACCAGGGCGACCACGTCGCCCATGCCGAGGATGCGGCCGGCCACGCGATGGGGATCGAAATCCTCCAGCGCGTCCATCTTTTCGCCGGTGCCGAGCAGCTTGATGGGCATGCCGGTGACGGCGCGCATGGACAGCGCCGCACCACCGCGACCATCGCCGTCGGCGCGGGTCAGCACGATGCCGGTGAGGCCCACGCGGCCGTCGAAGGCCTTGGCGGTGTTCACCGCGTCCTGGCCGGTGAGGCTGTCGGCGACCAGCAGCACTTCGTGCGGCTTGGTGACGGCCTTCACCTCGGCCACCTCGGCCATCAACCCCTCATCGAGGGTGACGCGGCCGGCGGTGTCGAGCATCACCACGTCGTAGCCGCCGAGCTTGGCCGCCTCGATGGCGCGCTTGGCGATCTGCACGGCCGATTGCCCGGCGACGATGGGAAGGGTCGCGACTTCCACCTGCTTGCCCAGCGTGGCCAGTTGCTCCATGGCCGCCGGACGGCGGGTGTCGAGCGAGGCCATCAGCACCTTGCGCTTGCCGCGTTCGGTGAGGCGCTTGGCGATCTTGGCGGTGGAGGTGGTCTTGCCCGAGCCCTGCAGGCCGACCATCAGGATCGGCACCGGGGCGGGGGCGTTCAGGTCGATGGGGTCGGCGTCGGAGCCGAGCGTTGCCACGAGCTCGTCGTGGACGATCTTCACCACCATCTGGCCGGGGGTGACGGACTTGATGACCTCCACGCCCACGGCGCGCTGGCGCACCCGGTCGGTGAAGGACCGCACCACGTCCAGCGCCACGTCCGCCTCGATCAGCGCGCGGCGCACCTCGCGCATGGCCTCGCCGACGTCGGCCTCGGTGAGAGCGCCGCGCCGCTTCAGCTTGTCGAGTATGCCGCCGAGGCGGTCGGAAAGGGTATCGAACATGGGCACCCGGGTGTTGCAGCTTCACACCGGACGGCGATGATCTCCCGCGCTGCGCGGGCCGGATGAGGGAGCATCCAGGGGACGCCACATCAAGCCAACGCAAAGCACGCCCGAGGGCGCATCGCGCTGTCGGGCGGGGGCCTCCAGGCTCTCGGCCCGGTCGGCGGGATCGGCATGGCCGTCCGTGTGAAGCTGGGGCTGTTAGCAGGTTTGTGCCGGAGAGGCAAATTCGCCGGCGTCGGGGCGGGGCGCGCGGCCGCTGCGCCCACCCATTCTGCGCCCGCCATCACGATGCGGCAAGCTTCGCCGCGCAAGCGAAGTTTGCGCGCAGCACCACTACTGGTCGTCATCGGAACAGACCATACTTTCCCTTAGCGCATCTCGCGCATCCGCCGGCCAGCGGCGGGGAGGAAACCATGCCCCAGACGCCTTCGACTGCTGCCCCCGAAGCGAGCCAGATCGTTCCCTTTCCCGCCGATTTCCGCATCGCGGAGATCGAGACCAACGGCACCACCCTCCATGTCCGCACGGGCGGGCAGGGGCCGGCGGTGCTGCTCATCCACGGCTATGGCGAGACCGGCGACATGTGGGGCGCCCTCGCCCAGGCGCTGGCGCCCACCCACACCGTGGTGGTGCCGGACCTGCGCGGCATGGGCCTCTCGGCCAAGCCGCCCGGCGGCTACGACAAGAAGACCCAGGGCGCCGACATGGCCGGCCTGCTCGATGCCCTCGGCATCGACAAGGTTGCGCTCGTCACCCACGACATCGGCAACATGGTGGGCTTCGCCTTCGCCGCGCTCCATCGTGACCGGGTAACGAAGTTCGCCCTCATCGACGCGCCGCTGCCCGGCGTCGGGCCGTGGGAGGAGATCCTGAAGAACCCGCTGCTCTGGCATTTCCGCTTCGGCGGGCCGGACATGGAGCGCCTCGTCGCCGGGCGCGAGCGCATCTATCTCGATCGCTTCTGGAACGAGTTTTCCGCCGATCCCAGCCACTTCTCGGAGGCCGCACGGGAACATTACGCCGCGCTCTATGCCCAGCCCGGCGCCATGCACGCGGGCTTCGCCCAGTTCGCCGCCTTCGACCAGGACGCCGTCGACAACGCGGAATTCCTCAAGGCGGGCAAGCTCGCCATGCCGGTGCTGGCGCTGGGCGGCGAGCATTCGTTCGGCCTGGGCATGGCCGAGGTGATGCGCTTCGCCGCCAGCGACGTGACGGGCGACGTGGTGCCCGGCAGCGGCCACTGGATCATGGAGGAGAACCCCGCCGCCACCATCGCGCTGGTGACGGACTTCCTGCGGGCGGGCTGAGGCAGGCTCCGTCTCCCCCCTGCGCGACGGTCGTGCTAAACCACGGCCGTCACAGGAGCCCCGCCCATGTCCGAGAACAACGATCTCACGCGCTTCTTCGGCGGGTCGCCCGCCTGGGTGCTGGTGCGGCTCGTGCTGCTCTCGGTGGTGGTGGGCGTGATCCTCGCTGCCCTCGGGCTCGACCCGATGAACATTTTCACCAGCCTCCAGCGCCTGCTGCGCAACCTGTTCAGCTTCAGCTTCGAGGCGGTGGAGCGCATGTGGCGCTACTTCCTGCTCGGCGCCGTCATCGTCATTCCGCTCTGGCTGCTCATGCGGGTGTTCGGCCGGCGCTGAGGCCGTGTCCCTCGCCGCCGTCTCGGGGGGCGTAACGCACCGGCGCGTGCTCGCCATCGCGCTGCCGATGACGCTGGCGCACCTCACCACGCCGATGCTGGGCGTGGTGGATGCGGCGGTGGTGGGCCGGCTCGGCAGCGCGTCGCTGCTCGGCGGCGTGGCGCTCGCCGCCATCATCTTCGACATGCTGTTCTGGGTGTTCGGCTTCCTGCGCATGGGCACGGTGGGCCTCGCCGCGCAGGCGGTGGGGCGGCGTGATGCGGTGGAGGAGCGGGCGGTGCTGGCGCGCGGCCTGCTGGTCGCCGGCGCGCTCGGCCTCCTGATCGTGCTCCTGCGCGCACCCATCGAGAGCGCGGCCCTGTCGCTGGCGGGGGCGAGCGAGGAGGTGAACGCGGCGGTGCGGGACTATTACGCCATCCGCATCTTCGCCGCGCCCTTCACCCTGGCCAATTACGTGGTGCTGGGCTGGCTGGTGGGCCTCGGCCGCACCGGGCGGGCGCTGGTGCTCCAGCTGGGAATCAATGTCCTCAACATGGTTCTCTCGGCCGCGCTCGTGCTTGGCGCCGGATGGGGCGTCGCCGGCTCGGCGGCGGGAACCCTCATTGCCGAAATCATCGGTGCTGCGGCGGGGCTCGTCCTGTGCGCCGTGCTGCTGGGCGGGCGGCTCGGGGTGGCGAAGGCGGTGCTGCTCGACAAGGCGCGCCTCATCCAGACCGTCATGCTCAACCGCGACATCATGATCCGCACCGCGGCGCTGATGTTCGCCTTCTCCTTCTTCGCCGCGCAGGGCGCACGGGCGGGCGACGTGACCCTCGCCGCCAACGCCATTCTCCAGAACATGGTGATGGTGGCGGCCTATTTCCTCGACGGTTTCGCCACCGCCGCCGAGCAGATCTGCGGCTCGGCCGTGGGTGCGCGACGGCGGGCGGATTTCTCCGCCGGGGTGCGGCTCTCCATCGTGTGGGGATTTGCCTTCGCGGTGCTGGCGGGGGCGGTCTACCTCGTCACCGGCCCGGCCATCGTGGACGCCATGAGCACCAGCCCGGAGGTGCGGGCCGAGGCGCGCATCTATCTGCTCTACGCCGCGCTGCTGCCGGTGGCGGGGGTGACGGCCTATGCTTTCGACGGCGTCTATATCGGCGCGCTGTGGTCGCGTGACATGCGCAACCTGATGCTCGCCTCGCTGGGCGTCTATCTCGGCGTGTTCCTCGCCCTGCGGCCGCTGGGCAATCACGGCCTGTGGCTGGCGATGCTCGCCTTCCTCCTCGCGCGCGGCGGCTTCCAGGCCCTGCGGCTGCCGGCGCTGGAGCGGCGGACCTTCGGCTGAGTTTCAGTCCAGATCGGGGAAGACGTGCGCCCCGTCCGCGCCCAGCGGCAGGTCGCGCACCCATCTCACGGCGGTGAGCGGCAGCGGCGCGTAGAGATGGGGGAAAAGGGCGCCGCCGCGCGAGGGCTCCCATTTCAGCGCCGCGCCCAGCGCCGCCGCCTCAATAGCCACCAGCTTCAGGTCGCTCTGCCCCGCGAAGTGCTTCGCCGCCGTCTCGCGCGCCTGCGCGGCGGTGGAGAAATGGATGTAGCCGTCCGCCACGTCCACCGGCGCCCCAGTGAACACGCCCGCCTGCTCGGCGGCGGCCCACAAGGCGGCGGGGGCGATCTTGTAGATGAGGGGGGCGGCAGTCACGGGCGATGCTCCTCAATGGATCGGCGACGCACATAGGCCGGCACGAACGAAAGGGCAACTGTGTTCGCCTTATGGTTGCATGCGGACTGAAGTCCTGTACAAATGGGGAACAAATTCATATCTTCCACGCATCGGGGGGCGTGGTGTCGCGCGGGTGGCCCCGGTCCGCATCCGGATTCGCTGTCGAGGCCAGGAAGCTCGAGGCAAGGAACGTCTTTCCCATGCTGACCCACGGTAAGATCTGGCGTGCCGTCGATGAACTCGCCGAGCAGCACGGGCTGTCCACCTCCGGCCTCGCCCGGCGGGCGGGGCTCGACCCCACCACCTTCAACCGCTCCAAGCGCGTGACCATCGACGGCCGGCCGCGCTGGCCCTCCACCGAGAGCATCGCCAAGGCGCTGGCCGCCACCGGCACCAGCCCGGAGCACTTCTTCTCCTTGCTGGACGGCTCCGACCGGACAGCCGCCCATGGCGGCGGCGCGGGCTTCGCCGAGGACGCGTCGCCGCCCCCGACGCGGCCGCTCCATGCCATTCCGCAGATCGGCTTCGCCCAGGCCGGCTCCGGCGGCTTCTTCGACGATGCGGGCTTCCCGGTGGGCGCCGGCTGGGACGAGATCGTGTTTCCCGATGTCCACGACGCCCACGCCTATGCGCTGGAGATCGCCGGCGATTCCATGGAGCCGGTCTATCGCGACGGCGACATCGTGGTGGTCTCCCCCGCCTCCGAGCCGCGCCGCGGCGACCGGGTGGTGCTGAAGACCAAGGAAGGCGAGGTGCTGGCCAAGGAGCTGGTGCGCAAGACCGCCCGCCACATCGAGCTGCGCTCCCTCAACCCCGCCCACGAGGACCGGCAGATCCCGCTCGATCAGGTGGACTGGATCGCGCGGATTGTTTGGGCGAGCCAGTAGGAGCGGGTGCCGACGCGGGCGGGAAGGTCCCCGCCGGTTCCTGTTTCTCCGCCGTCATGGCCGGGCTTGTCCCGGCCATCCACGTGGCTCGACCGGGAACCCCCTCTGGGCGTCGTGGCATCGGCCCGACGTGGATGGCCGGGACAAGGCCGGGCATGACGGTGTTGTGGGGGCAGGCAGCACGCCACATCGAGCCGCGCCAACTCGCCATTCAATCCTTCGCCCACCTCACCCCAGCAACGCCTCCAGCGTCTCCAGCCGGTCCGCCTCGCCGGGCGGCTTGTCCCATCTCAGGCGGGCGATGCGGGGGAAGCGCATGGCGATGCCGGAGCGGTGGCGGGTGGAGCGGGCGAGGCCCTCGAAGGCCACTTCCAGCACCAGCCCCTCGTCTTTCTCGTGTACCACCTCGCGCACCGGGCCGAAGCGGTTGATGGTGGCGCGGCGCACGAAGGCGTCGATCTGCTTCAGTTCCTCGTCGGTGAAGCCGAAATAGGCCTTGCCCACCGGCACCAGCACATCCTCGCCCTCATCGCCGATCGTCCACACCCCGAAGGTGTAGTCCGAATAGAAGGACGAGCGCTTGCCGTGCCCGCGCTGGGCATACATGAGCACCGCATCCACCGTGTGCGGATCGCGCTTCCACTTCCACCACGGCCCCTTCGGCCGGCCGGGCAGATAGAGGCTGTCCGCCCGCTTGATCATGACCCCTTCCACCGCCCCGGCATCCGCCCCCGCGCCGGCGGAGGCGGGATCGCGGCGGGCGGCGGTCAGTTCCTCCCAGGTGGAGAAGGGCACCATGGGCGAGAGGTCGATGCGCGGGGTGTGCAGGCGGGCGACGAGAGCTTCCAGCCGGGCGCGGCGGGTGGCGAAGGGCTCTCCGCGCAGATCGTCCGCGCCGTCCACCAGCAGGTCGTAGGCGCGGATGTGGGCGGGGAATTCCGCCAGCATCTTCACCGTCACCGTTTTGCGGTTCAGCCGCTGCTGGAGCACGTTGAACGGCTCCACCCGGCCGTCACGGACGATGAGCAATTCGCCGTCCATGGCGCCGTCGAAGGCGATGGCCTCCGCCATATCGGGAAAGGCGTCGGAGATGTCCTCCCCGGTGCGCGAATAGAGCCGCACCACGCGCGCGCCGTCCGGCCCGGTGCCAGCCACGGCCTGCACGCGGATGCCGTCCCATTTCCATTCGGCGCGGAAATCGGCCGGGTCGAGGGCGGTGAAATCCGTTTCCTCGATGGCGTGGGCCAGCATCACCGGGCGGAACGGGGCGGGGTTCGAGGTCTCCGGCCGCGGCCCGCGCCCCTCCACCCAGGCGAACAGCTCTTCGTAGGGAGCTTCCAGCCCCGGCCAGACCAGTTCCACCTCGTCGGGCGTGACCTCCGTGAGCCCTTGCCCCAGGCTCGCCACGGCTGTCTTGGCAAGGCGCGCCGAGGCGCCCACCCGCATGGCACCGGTGATGAGCTTCAGGAGCGCCCAGCGGCCGGTCTCGTCGAGGCCGTCCAGCCAGTTGGCGAGATGCCGGGGCAGGGAGACTTTCGAGAAGGTGGAGAGGCCGTGGACGATCTCGGAGAGCAGCGGCGCGTGCGGCCGCGCGCCCTCCGGCCGGGGCCACATGAGGGCGACGGTCTCGGAAAGATCGCCCACATAATCGTAGGACATCTCGAACAGCACCGGGTCCGCCCGCTCGGCGATCAGCGTGCGCACCACGCCGGGCTTGGCATTGGCGAACGACAGGGCCCCCGTGAGCGCCGCCAGCGCCAGCCCGCGCTCCGGGTCCGGCGTCGAGCGGAAATAGTCCGCCATGAGCCGGATCTTGGCATTGCGCCCGGCCTCGTAAGACATGCGATCCAGCAGCGCGGCGAAGCGGTTCATGGGGGAGGGGCCTCCCCCTCCGGCGCGACCACCACCGCCTCCTCATCCTCCTCGCCGTAGCCGACCATGTGGAGGGGGCGGGCGCGGAGCTGGCGGGTGTGGGCCCAGTGGACGAGGGCGTCCTCGGCGCCATGCGTCACCCATAATTCCTCGCAGCCGGTGGCGCGGATGGAGGCGCAGAGGCCGTCCCAATCGGCATGGTCGGAGACGACGAGCGGCAGCTCCACCCCCCGCTGCCGGGCGCGGGCGCGCACGCGCATCCAGCCGGAGGCGAAGCAGGTGATGGGATCGGCGAAGCGCCGCGCCCAGATGTCCGTCATGGAGGAGGGCGGGGCGATGACGACGGCTCCGGCGAAGGCGGATTTCGGCGCGCCTTTCACCGGCAGGATCTCGCCGAAATCCATGCCGCAGCTTTCATAATAGTCGGTGATGTTGATGAGCGCGCCGTGCACGTAGATGGGCGCGTCGTGCCCCGCGCGGCGGATCAGCGCCATCATCCGCTGCGCCTTGCCCAGCGAATAGGCGCCGACGATGTGGGTGCGCTCGGGGAAGATGCGCACCGAGGCGAGCAGCTTGTCCACCTCCCCCGCCGCCGGGGGATGGCGGAACACCGGCAGGCCGAACGTCGCCTCGCTGACGAAGACGTGGCAGCGAATGGGCTCGAACGGCGCGCAGGTGGGGTCGGCGGCGTCCTTGTAGTCGCCGGAGACGACGATCACGAGCCCGTCCTTCTCAAGCCGCACCTGCGCCGAGCCGAGCACATGGCCGGCGGGATGGAGGCTCACCTTCACCCCGTTGAGGGTGATCTCCTCGCCATAGGCCAGCGCCTGCGTCGCCCCCGCGAAGCCCGGCCCCATGCGCAGGGCCATGATGTCCAGCGTCTCGCGGGTGGCGAGCACATGGGCATGGCCGGCGCGGGCATGGTCGGAATGGCCGTGCGTGATCACCGCCCGCGGCACGGCGCGGGTGGGGTCCACGTAGAAGTCGCCGGCGGGGCTGTAGAGGCCCTTGGGCGAGGGGCAGAGGAGGTCTTCCGGGCGCATCACTTTATCGGGCGGGTTCACCACTATATGGGGAGACTTGCGCGCCTGCGCGAGGTTCCCTCGAACTGCGAGATCGAGCTTGTCCGCTGCTGCCTTCGACACATCAGGCGATCCCGTCCTCGACCGACGGCTCGACTGGGCGCGCGCCTTCCTTGCCGAGGGAGATTTCGCCGCCGCCGCCGAGCTTCTCGCCGAGACGGTGGAGGCGGCGCCCGGTTTCGCCGCCGCCTGGTTCCTGCTGGGCGAGGCGCGGGAAGGGCAGGGGGAAAGCGAGGCCGCGCAGGAGGCCTATGGCCGGGCGCTGGCGCTCGATCCCGCCGACCGGCTGGGCGCGGGGCTGCGCCGGGCGCGGCTCGGGGGCGAGGCGGCAGAAGGCGTGATGTCGGCGGCCTATGTGCGCACCCTGTTCGACCAATATGCCGATCGCTTCGACACGGCGCTGCGCGAGAAACTCGCCTATCGCGGCCCCGAGCTGCTCCTGGAGGCGGTGCGGGCCGCCTGTGCCACCCAGGGGCGCGACGTCCGCTTCGGCGCGGCGCTGGACCTCGGCTGCGGCACGGGCCTCGCCGGCGTGCTCTTTGCGCCGCTCGTGGAGCGGCTCGACGGGGTGGACCTCTCGCCCGCCATGCTGGAAAAGGCGCGGGCGCTCGGCCTCTATGCCGCCCTCGAAGCCGGCGAGATGGGCGCGGCGCTGGGGGCGATGCCGGCCGGCGGCCTCGATCTCGTCCTCGCCGCCGACGCGCTCTGCTATGTGGGCGATCTTGCCCCCATCTTCCACGCCGCGCGGGCGGCGCTGGCGCCGGGCGGCCTCTTCGCCTTCACGCTGGAGACGCACGAGGGCGAAGGCGTGCTGCTGCGCGAGACGCTGCGCTATGCCCATGGGGAGGACTATGTCCGCGCGCTGGCGGCGGAGGCGGGGCTCGCCGTCGTCCTGTTGGAGCGGGCCTCCACCCGCTCGGAGAAGGGCGTGCCGGTGCCGGGGTTGGTGGGCGTATTGGCGGCCGGCTAAGCCGTTCAGGCCCTGGCCGAGGCGTCCCGCCCGGCGACCAGCGTGATGACCAGCGCCCCCACGCACAGGATGAGCCCGGTGGCACAGACGGCGGCCCATCCGCCCCATGTCCACGCCATCGTCGCGACGGCCGAGCCGAAGGCGCCGCCGAGGAACATGGTGCCCACGAGGATGGTGTTGAGCCGCGCCCGTGCCGCCGGCCGCAGGGCGAAGATGCGGTGCTGGTTGCCCACCAGCGCGCTCTGGATGCCGAGGTCGATCAGCACCACACCCACGGCGAGACCCGCCAGTTGCGGCCACAGCGAGAAGAACAGCCACGCCGCGAGCGCCAGCACGGCGCCGAGCACCACCACGCTGGACGGTCCCCGCCGGTCGGTGAAGCGGCCGAACAGCGGCGCCGCCAGCACGCCCACCAGCCCGAGGATGCCGAACAGGCCGGCGGCCTCCGAGCCGAGGCCGAAGGGCGGTCCCTCTAGCCGGAAGGCGAGGATGGTCCAGAAGGCGATGAAGGAGGCGAAGATCAGCGCCTGCGTGATCGCCGCCCGCCGCAGCGTCGGGAACTCTTTCCACAATCCGAGGAGCGAGCCCATGAGGCTGGCATAGCTCAGCCCACCCTCGGGCTTGCTGCGGGGGAGCATGGCCGCCATCAGCGCCGCGGCGGCGAGCGCCATGGGCACCGCCAGCCAGAACATGGCGCGCCAGCCCGCATGGGCGGCGACGAAGCCGGCCAGCGTGCGGCTGAGCAGGATGCCGGCGAGGATGCCCGAGAGCACCGTTCCCACCGTCGCCCCGCGCTTCTCCGGCGGCGCGAGATGGGCGGCGAACGGCACGATCTGCTGCGCCACCGTGGAGCCGAGGCCGAGCAGCAGCGAGGCCGCGAGCAGCGCCAGTGCGCCTTGCGCGAGGGCCGACAAGGCGGCGGCCGCCGCGACCGCGACGAAATGCAGGACGATGAGCCGCCGCCGCTCCAGCTGATCAGCCAAAGGCACCAGCAGGAACAGACCGGCGGCATAGCCGAGCTGCGTCACGGTGGGCACCAGCGGCGTCAGCGGGCCGGGCAGGTCGGCCTCCATCACCGCCAGCATGGGCTGGTTGTAATAGATGTTCGCCACGGCGACGCCGGCTGCGGCGGCCATGGCAAAGATGCGGGCGAAGCCCAGCTGGTTCGGGCTCGGGGCGGAAGCGGGCATGGGCGGTCTCTGGCCGGGGCGGCCGGGGCAGGGCAGACGGCGCGGGCTGGCGAAGAGGCGCCCAGAGGCCCGCAGCTCAGTCTGTCGGGGATAAGTTGCGGCGCAACATAGCCCATGCCCGCCATGCTCGCGAGTGGGCCACGCGCGCAGCCGGCATCCGTGCTGCCCGCGCGATGCAAAGCTGAAATCGCGCGCGGTCCCGCCCAGTCTGCGGCGCCACTCAGGCTACCGGCAGGGAGAAGGGCTCGCCCTCGAAGGCATCGGCGCCGCGACCGATCGAGTGAATGGCGGCAACCATCCGGCCCTCCCGCTGCAACGCTGCATCGGCGAGAGACACGATGCGCGGGTTCGGCGTCGCCGTTGGCGAGGCGTGGCGCAGGCGCTGGGCCAGCTCCATCTCGTCGCGATCCGGCAGCAGCGCGCAGAGCGTGGCATAGGCCGCTGCCGTGGAGCGCGAGATGCCGGCATAGCAATGGATCACCAGCGGCGTCTGGCGCGGCCAGGCGCGCACGAACTCGAACAGCTCGAGCATGTGCGCCTCGCCCGGCGCCACCAGCCCCTCGATCTCCTCGGCGATGTCGTTGATGCCGAGGAAGAGGTGGTTGGTGGGGTCGACGTTGCTCGGCCGGGTCAGCACCGTGCCGCCATTGATGAGGGTGATGACATGCCGCGCGCCGGTCGTGGCGACCGTATCGTGCAGCTTGGCGAGGGAGCAGACATGGATCATGGCGCAAGCTCCTCGAATCTCTTGAGGAAACGGGCTTTCGCCGTTTCCGCCTCCCATGGGGTGAGATAGTCCTTTTCCACCCCAGCGTCGAGGCGGGCCGGGCGGCCGAAGAAGGCTTTCGCCTCCTCTTCCGCAAATCCCGCCAGACGCGTCGCCTCGAAATAGGCCGAGGCGCGGTCCGCCGCCTTGACGATCTTCAAAAGTTGATCGGGCCAGCCCACCGGCAGCGAGAAACGCACGCAGATGGCATTGAGGAGGCGCGCCTCCACGGTCTTGTAGTCGCCCCCCAGCACCGCCTTGAAGGGGGAGATCATGTCGCCGATGACGTATTCCGGCGCGTCGTGCAGCAGCACGCACAGGCGCCAGCGGGCGTCCAGGTCCGGATGGGTGCGGCGGGAAATCTTCTCCACAAGCAGGGAGTGCTGCGCCACGGAGAAGATGTTGGCGCCCGATGTCTGGCCGTTCCAGCGCGCCACGCGGGCGAGGCCGTGGGCGATGTCCTCGATCTCCACGTCGAGGGGGGAGGGGTCGAGCAGATCGAGCCGGCGGCCGGAGAGCATGCGCTGCCATGCGCGCGGCGCGGCGCCGGCGCGGCGGGAGGTCGTCTTTGCAACGGGTTTGGCAGCAGGTTTGGCGGGGACGTCTGGCTCAGTCACGAATCGCGTGCTCCTCGGATCGGGGAAAGGTAAGCTCCGGCCGAAACCTCACAAGCCGCCCGTCACGGCTCCGGCTGCATCGCCTCGCCCGAGATCCTTCATGTCCGACACCCTGGATAGCGCAACGGCCGTTCCCCCTGGGGTGGAGGTGCGCCCGACGCTCGCCGCCAGCGCCGCCGTGTTCCGCGGCCCCCTCGTGCTGCTCGCCCGCCGCGCCGCCAATCCCGGCGCCGGCCTGTGGAGCCTGCCGGGCGGACGGGTGGAGCCGGGCGAGACGGTGGCCGAGGCCGCCGTGCGCGAGGTGATGGAAGAGGTGGGAGTCGAGGCCGAGATCGTCGGCCTCGCCGCCGCCCGCGACATCATCGTGCGCAACAGGGAGGGGGAGCTGAAGGCCCATTTCGTGGTCCTCGCCCACGCCGCCCGCTGGCGCGGCGGGGAGCCGAAGCCCGGCGCGGAGGCGGCCGAGGTCGGCTGGTTCCGGCCCAACGAGGTCGCCGCCCTCACCACCACCGAGGGGCTCGCCGAGGTGGTGGCCAAGGCCGCGCTCCTGATGGGCGAGATGTGACCCGCCGGTTGGCCCCCTTGACCGCGCGCGCCGGGCGCCGCAGGAGTGGCGGCGGAACCATGATGATGCGCGCGCTCGCCCTTCTCCTGACTGCCGGCCTCGTGCTCGCCGGCCCCGCCGCGTCCCGCGCCGCCGGGCCGACGGAAGGCGCGCCCCCGCCCTATGACGGCGACCTGATGCGGCTCGCGGAGATTCTCGGCGCCCTGCATTACCTGCGGCCCCTGTGCGGCGTCACCGCCGAGGCGCAGCGCTGGCGCAACGAGATGCAGGCGCTCATCGATACCGAGCAGCCCTCGGACGCCCGCCGTTCCAAGATCATCGCCAGCTTCAACCGCGGCTATTCCAGCTATGCCGAGGTCTATCGCAGCTGCACGCCGGCGGCGCGCATGGCGGTGGATCGCCAGCTCGACGAGGGCGGGCGCCTCACTCACGAAATCGTGGTGAGGTATGGGGGGAATTGACCCCTTTCGTGTTAACCTTTTGGTCAGAACTCGCCTGAATCCCCCAGCGTGAAGTGCTAGATATCCGGTGCGCCGTTCGGTTCTGCGGCGTGGAGGCAGCCAAACGTGTCCACCTTGACCAACCCCGTCATCGACCTGCCCGAAATCTCGGACATGGCCGCCGATGACCGCCACGCCGCCTTGACCTATCTGAACGATGCGTGGGTCGAGGCCGTGCGCGAAGGGCTGGACGAGGACTGCCTGGTGCAGGCCGCGCTCTTCACCGCCCTGCGCAGCCTCGTCGCCACCTATGGCGAGGCCGCCAGCTCCGAATATATGGCGCGCGTCGCCGAGCGGGTCGCCGCCGGCGAATACACCGTGGTCAGCCGCTCGCACTGAGCGGCGCGGCGAGCCCCCCTCGCCGCTTCCATGATCGTCGCATTCCTCCCGCCGGGCGTTCTCGCGAACGTCCGGTTTTTTCTTGTGCGCCGGTGCCAAAAGAAAACCGGCGCCCCGAGGGACGCCGGCTTGGTCCTGGTTTCGCTTTCGCCGCCGTCATCCCCCGGCTTGTCCGGGGATCCACGGTGCGGCCGGGCTGGATCTTCGTCGGTCCCACCGCTCCATCGGCCCGGTGGATGGCCCGGACGCGCCGGGCCATGACGGTGACGATGAAGGGCGCCTGAGACGTGCCCTCAGGCCGCGTCGCGCTTGTTCTGGCGGTTGCTGATGAGGTCTTCCACCACGCCGGGATCGGCCAGCGTCGAGGTGTCGCCGAGGCTGTCGAACTGGTCTTCCGCGATCTTGCGCAGGATGCGGCGCATGATCTTGCCCGAGCGGGTCTTGGGCAGGCCCGGCGCGAACTGGATCAGGTCGGGCGAGGCGATGGGGCCGATTTCCCGGCGCACCCAGGCCACCAGCTCCTTGCGCAGCTCCTCGGTGGGCTCCTCGCCGTCCATCAGGGTGACGTAGGCATAGATGCCCTGGCCCTTGATGTCGTGCGGGAAGCCGACCACGGCCGCCTCGGACACCTTCGGATGGGCGACGAGGGCGCTTTCCACCTCCGCCGTGCCCATGCGGTGGCCGGAGACGTTGATGACGTCGTCCACGCGGCCGGTGATCCAGTAGAAGCCGTCCGCGTCGCGGCGGCAGCCGTCGCCGGTGAAGTACTTGCCGGGATAGGTGGCGAAATAGGTCTGCTCGAAGCGCTCATGGTCGCCGTAGACCGTGCGCATCTGGCCCGGCCAGCTGTCGGCGATCACGAGGTTGCCCTCGCAGGCGCCTTCCAAAACGCCGCCCGCCGCATCCACCACTTCCGGCTGCACGCCGAAGAAGGGACGGGTGGCCGAGCCGGGCTTGAGCTTCGTCGCGCCGGGCAGGGGGGTGATGAGGATGCCGCCGGTCTCGGTCTGCCACCACGTATCGACGATGGGGCAGCGCTCCTCGCCGACCACGCGGTAGTACCACTCCCAGGCCTCGGGATTGATGGGCTCGCCCACCGAGCCGAGCAGGCGCAGGGAGGCGCGGGAGGTCTTCTTCACCGGCTCCTCCCCCGCCTGCATCAGCGAGCGGATGGCGGTGGGGGCGGTGTAGAAGATCGACACCTGATGCTTGTCGATCACGTCCCAGAAGCGGGACACGCTCGGATAGTTCGGGATGCCCTCGAACATGAGCGTGGTGGCGCCGTTCGCGAGCGGGCCATAGACGATGTAGGAATGGCCCGTCACCCAGCCCACGTCAGCGGTGCACCAGTAGATGTCGCCGGGGTGATAGTCGAACACGTATTGATGCGTCATGGACGCATAGACGAGATAGCCGCCGGTGGTGTGCAGCACGCCCTTCGGCTTGCCGGTGGAGCCGGAGGTGTAGAGGATGAACAGCGGGTCTTCCGCATTCATCGGCTCGGCCGGGCATTCGTCCGTCACCATGGCGGCGGCTTCGTCGTAATAGACGTCGCGGCCGGGAGTCATGTCCACCTTACCGCCGGTGCGGCGCACCACGATCACGTGGTCCACGCCGCCCTCGATCTGGTTCACGGCCGCGTCCACATTGGCCTTCAGCGGCACCTTGCGGCCGCCGCGCAGGCCCTCGTCGGCGGTGATGACGACCTTGGAGCCGCAATCGGCGATGCGCCCGCCGAGGCTGTCCGGCGAGAAGCCGCCGAACACGATGGAGTGAATGGCGCCGAGCCGCGCGCAGGCGAGCATGGCGAACGCCGCCTCGGGGATCATCGGCAGGTAGATGGTGACGCGGTCGCCCTTCTCCACGCCGCGGTTGCGCAGCACGTTGGCGAGCTTGTTCACCTCGGAGGACAGCTCACGATAGGTGATCTTGCGGCTCTCGTCGGGGCTGTCGCCCTCCCAGATGATGGCCACCTGGTCGCCGCGGGTCTCGAGGTGCCGGTCCACGCAATTGTAGGCGACGTTGGTCACGCCGTCCTCGAACCACTTGATGGAGACGTGGCCCGGGTCATACGAAGTGTTCTTCACCTTCGTGTAGGGCGTGAACCAGTCGATCCTTTTGCCGTGCTCGCCCCAGAAGGCGTTCGGGTCGTTGACCGAGGCGGCATACATGGACTTGTAGTGCGCGTCGTCCACATAGGCTTTCTGGGCCCACTGGGACGGAACGTCATAGACCTTGTCGGACATTCTTCTGCCTCCCTCGCGCGGACCGCTTCGTCCGCTGTCCATCATTCACGGCGGTACCCGCCTTGGTTGGGGCGGATTATGCTGAGCGCCTCGACGCTTCACAAGGCACCGCCGGTCAAGACTTTGGGCTCATAGCCCTTGGTTGGTCCCCGGGGTGCGCACCGCCGTGGCGGCGCGCGATGCCGCAGCCGGCGCGGCTCCCGCGATCCGCCCGCCGGGCGTATAGACAAACGCCCGCGATGCGCCCGCAAGAAACGCCCCAAGAAACGCCCCGGCAAACGCCCGACAGGATACACCCGATGGACCTCTGGACCCGTCTTCTCGTCCTTCTTGCCGGCCTGTTCGGTGCGGCCGGTGTCGCGGCTGCGGCTGCTGCGGCCCATGTGGGCGGGGGCACCAACCTTGAGACCGCGTCGCACTTCCTGCTGTTCAACGCCGCGACGCTGGCGGCGCTGGTCGCTCTTGCCCTCCAGCTCACGCGCGGGGGCGTGCTGCTGAAGGTGGGGGCCAGCGCCATCGCGCTCGGCACGCTTCTCTTTTCGGGCGATCTTGCCGCGCGGGCCTTGATGGACGTCAAGCTCCTGGGCGGGAGCGCGCCATTTGGCGGCAGCCTCATGATCCTCGGCTGGCTGATGGTGGCGGCGACCGCGCTGCTCGCCCGGCGGCACTGAGCCGGTCCGGCCTTACAGCCTACGGGCGGCGACGCGGGCCTCGGCCCAGCTGATCAGGGCGTCGAGCCGATCGCCCCCGTCCAGCGCGAGGCTGACGGGCAGGTTCGCGATCTTCGCGCTGACCGTGAACGCGAAGCCGATCCGCACGAAGTCCTTCTGCGTCGTCACCAGCCGCGCGCCGAGGCGCCGCGCCTCCGCCGCGAGGCGGGCGATCTCGTCCGTCCGGTAGGGATGGTGGTCGGGGAAGGCGTGGCGCGCGACCACGTTGAGCCCTTCCGCCTCCAGCGTGGCGAAGAACTTCTCCGGCCGTCCGATGCCGGCGAAGGCGACGAGAGGCTTGCCCCTGAGCGCCGCGACGGCCGAGGGCTCCGGCGCGAGGTGCCCGTGCAGCACGGCCAGGTCCGCCGCGCGGGCCAGCCCGGCCACCGTCTCGCCGGGCGCGCCATCGCCGATCAGCAGCAGCGCATCGGCCTTCTCGATCTGTGGGGCCAGCGGCGCGCGCAACGGTCCGGACGGGGTGACGTAGCCGTTGCCCACGCCGACGCCGGCATCGATCACGAGCAGCGTGCAATCCTTGTGGAGGGAGGGGTTCTGGAAGCCGTCGTCCATCACCACGTGGCTCGCGCCGGCCTTCACCGCCAGCCGCGCGCCACCCAGCCGGTCCCCGCCAGCGACGATGGTGGGCGCATGATTGGCGAGCAGCAGCGCTTCGTCCCCCACGTCCGCCGCGGTGTGGGAGGCTGGATCGACCCGAAGGGGGGCCTTGGCCTTGCCGCCATGGCCGCGCAGCAGGGCGAAGGGCTGCGCCCCGCGCGCCTTGAGCCGTTCGATGAGGGCGATGGCGGTGGGGGTCTTGCCCGCGCCGCCGACCGTGGGATTGCCGATGCAGATCACCGGCACGTCCACCATGCCGCCGGCCTCCCCAAGCCGGCGCAGCGCCACGCCGCCGATGACGGCGGCGACCGGAGAGAGCAGAGCGGCGGCAAGGCCCGGCCGGTCGCGCCACCAGAAGGCGGGCGCGCGCAGCATCAGCGGGCCTGCAGGCGGATGTGGACGAGATAGGGCTCGATGGCGACCAGCGTGCGGTCCAGCGCGCCGCCCAGCGAGGTCACGGCGGCGTGGGCCGCATCCGCCATCTCGCCGTGCAGCTGCGGGTCCTTGATGAGGGCATAGGCGGCGCGGGCGATGCCCAGCGCATCGGTGACTTCCGCCGCGCCCTCGTCGGCATCGAGCCGCTCGTAGATGTTGGCGAAGTTCCACACATGGGGGCCGTGCAGCACCACCGCGCCGAGCTTCGCCGGCTCGATGGGATTCTGCCCGCCATGCTCCACCAGAGAGCCGCCCATGAAGACCACCGGTGCCATGCGATAGAACAGGCCCAGCTCGCCGATGGTGTCGGCGATATAGATGTCGGTTTCCCGGTCCGGCAGCTCGCCGAGGCTGCGCTGGCGGGTGGCGAGGTCCGCCGCCTGGGCGAGCGCCGCCACATCCAGCCCGCGCTCGGGATGGCGCGGGGCGATGACCGTCACCAGCTCCGGGATCTTGGAGGTGAGGATCTCGTGCGCCTCGATCATCAGCGCCTCCTCACCCTCATGGGTGGAGGCGGCGAGCAGGATCGGCCGCTTGCCGAGCGCCTTGTCGAGCCGCTGGAGTTCGGCCGTGTCGGCGGAGGGGGGCGGCACGTCGAATTTCAGGTTGCCGCAGACTTCCACCCGCGGCGTGCCCAGGGCCCGGAAGCGCGCGCCGTCGTCCTCGCTCTGGGCGAGGCACAGATCCACGCGGGAAAGCAGCGCCCGCGCGCTCTTGGGGAGTTTTTTCCAGCGGGTGGCGGAGCGTTCGGACAGCCGGCCATTGACCAGCACGACGGGTGTGCCACGGCGGCCCAGCTCGGCGAGCAGGTTCGGCCACAGTTCGGATTCGGCCAGCAGCACGAGGTCCGGCGACCAGTGGTCGAGGAAGCGGGCGACGAAGGCGCGGGCGTCCAGCGGCACGAACTGGTGGATGACGCCGGGGGGCGCCCGCCGCTCGGCCACGCGGCTGGAGGTGAGCGTGCCGGAGGTGAGCAGCACGCGGAAGCCGCGCTGGGAGAGCCGCTCGATCAGCGGCAGGACGGAAATGACTTCGCCGACGCTGGCGCCATGCACCCACACCAGCGGGCCCGGGGGGCGCTCGGTGCTGGCATAGCCGCGCCGTTCGGCGAGGCGCGCCGGGTCTTCCTTGCCCTTGCGGACGCGATAGGAGAGCCAGGCCGGCGCCAGCAGCGCCGCTACGGAACTCGCCCGCCGGTAGGCCCGGAGGGTGAGAGGCAGCTTGCGCCCCTTCATGTCGAGGCCTTCATCGACGAGAGGTCCGTGCGGCCAGCGCCTCGGCCCGGCGGGTCACGTCCTCAAGGCTGGCCTGCACCTGATCGCGGGCGGCGAGGAGGCCGGCCTCGTCCACGTCGCGGTCGACCCAGATCGGCGCACCGGCGACGGCGGCACCCTTCCCGAACGGCAGGTTCAGGCTGGCACGGTCCCAGCTCTTCAATGTGATGCGATTATGGGTCGCCATGGCGACGGGGATGATAGGGCGTCCCGAGTAGCGTGCAATGGTAACGACGCCCATGCCCACCTTGCGGGCGATCTTGGGCACGTCGGCGGTCATCGCCACATTGATGCCTTCCGCCAGGGTGTCCAGCATCTGGTAGGTGGCGGAGACCGCGCCCTTGCGGTGGAAGTCGCGCTTGGACGTGGCGCCGGAGCCGCGAATGGTTCCGACGCCCAGCTTCTCGGCGGCGATGGCATTGATCTCCGCATCCGCATGGCGGGAGATCAGCACCTTGGCCTTGTGGTGGGGTTTCATGGCGAACGGGGTGAGGAAATGCTGCCCGTGCCAGAAGGTGACGATCACCGGCAGGTGCTCGTCGATGGTGTCGAAGACGTCCGGGGGCTCGACGACGAAATCGGTCGTATGCGCCACCAGCTTGAAATAGGACGCAAACGTCGTTCCCGCTGCCACCTTGAAGGCGCGGTTTGTCCTCAGTCGCCGCCACATCTTATGGTTTGCCCACTGTTGTTGCGTCCCGCACCGGGTGAGGGACGAGGAACCCGATCTTCACCCGCCCTGAACCTTGCCGGTTTCCGGATCGAGGAGGCGGTGGAGGTGTACCACGAAGTAGCGCATCATGGCGTTGTCCACCGTCTGCTGCGCCTTGGCCTTCCAGGCCGCCGTCGCGCTGGCATAGTCGGGATAAATGCCGACGATGTCGAGCTTGCTCAGATCCTTGAACTCGGCGCTGTCGATTGCGGTGAGCTCCCCGCCGAAAACCAGGTGGGGCAACTGCTTCTTCGTCTCAGTCATGGCGTATCCAATGCGGCTTTGAAAGAAACGGGTGCGCCCATCGCCTCGAGCGCGGCCTGGTGCAGCGGCGCACCGGCGCAGACGAGGGGGGCGTGGCTGGGAATGGGCGCATTGTAACGCAGCGCCATGCCGTCGTGGCCGGTGAGGCGGCCCTGCGCCTCCGTGACGACGAGGTCGGCGGCGGCCAGATCCCAGTCATTGGAATTGCCGCCGGCGAAGGCGACGTCGATTTCGCCGGTGGCGACCCGCGCGAGGCGCAGCGCCAGGGAGCGGATGCGCGGCAGGCGCTCGATGGGGGCGGCGCGGGCGATGCGGTCGAGATCGGCCGGCGGGCCGGCGACCCGGGCCCCTTCCAGCCGCGCGCGGGAGGCGACGGCGAGGGCGCGGCCATTGTGGAAGGCACCGGCGCCGGCAATGGCGGTGAACATCTCGTCGGTGGCCGGGGCGAACAAGGCGGCGGCCACCGGCCGTCCCGCTTCCACCAGCGCCACGGACACCGCCCAGTCGCTGCCGGCCGCCATGAAGGCGCGGGTGCCGTCGATGGGGTCCACCACCCACAGGCGCGAGGCGGAAAGGCGCGCGGGCGTATCGGCCGATTCCTCCGACAGCCAGCCGGCGGCGGGATCAAGCGCCGTCAGGTGCTGACGCAGGAAGGCGTCCACCGCCATGTCGGCCTCGGTGACGGGGGAATTGTTGCCCTTGGTCCAGGTCTTCACGCCGGCCGCGAACATGCCGCGCGCCATCTCGCCGGCCTCGGCCACCGTATGGACCATACGGCGGGCGAAGGCGTCGTCGATGGCGAAACGGGGATGATCCCCGCCGCCGGCGCGCGTCGGTTCGGTGCTCATTGCCTGCCAAATAGGGGCGCGGACGCCGCGAGGCAAGCCATCTCATGCTGCACCGCGTCAATCGGACCGCCCCGAAGGGTGTCCTTACGGCAGAAGAGGGAGGATGGTGTTGGGCAGAAGAGTGTCGAGGGCGAGGCCCACGAACAGAATCAGGCCGGCATCGCGATTCGACTTGAAGACGGCGAGGCAGCGCTCGGGATCGTCGATGTCGAGCCGGCGCACCTGCATCCACAGGTGAATGGCGAAGCCGATCAGCCCGAGATAGGCGAACGGCCCCACCGGTACCGACATGAGCGCCGCGGCGAACAGGAACACCACCAGCGCATAGCACAGCGACACGGCAAGGCCGGTGCTGCGCCCGAACAGGAGGGCGGTGGAGCGCACGCCGACGATGGCGTCGTCCTCCTTGTCCTGATGCGCATAGATGGTGTCGTAGGCGAACACCCACAGCACCGAGCCGGCGAACAGCAGCAAGGCGGGATCGGCAATGGTGCGCATCACGCTCGCCCAGCCCATCAGCGCGCCCCAGGAGAAGGCGATGCCGAGAATGAGCTGCGGCACCGAGGTCACGCGCTTCATCAGCGGGTAAACGGCCACCACGCCGAGGGAGGCGATGCCGGTGACGATGGCGAAATGCGGCAGCGAGAGCAGCACCGCGAGGCCGACGAGGGCCTGAAAAATCAGAAACGCGAAGGCGGCGGGAACGCTCACCTGTCCGGATGCGACGGGGCGGCCGCGGGTGCGCGCCACCTGCCGGTCGATCTTGCGGTCGAGGATGTCATTCCAGGTGCAGCCTGCCCCGCGCATGGCGACGGCGCCGATGGCGAACAGCACCAGCAGCTTGGGCGAGGGATAGGGGTCGTCATTGGCAATGGCGGCGAGCGCCGTGGACCACCAGCAGGGCAGAAGCAGGAGCCACGACCCGATCGGACGGTCCATCCGCGCGAGTCGCAGGTATGGGCGCACCGGGCCAGGGGCCAGGCGCTCCACCCAGTTACCACGCGGGGCATCGGCGATCGGCGGGGCGGCGGCCCCTTCGCGGGCACTCAATCCGGCGACCTCACTTCAGTGCGTTGCCGTTGAGGGTGCCGAAGACGCCAGTGTTCTTCCCCGCATCGATGCTGTAGCCGGTGGTGATCCCGAGCGCGCTGGACATGGAACCCTGCGGCGGCGGCTTGTTCGGCCCGCCCACGCCGGACGCGCCGTTGGCGGCGGCCTCGCAGACCCGGTTGCGGATGTCCACGGTCTTCTTGTTGGAGGCGGCGGCCTGATCGACGGCCTGCTGCGGGATCTGGCACCAGTCCTTGTTGTCGGTGAGGAACTTCACCCATTTCTGTTCGGCGGCGGCGAAGGCGCGGAACGCGGGGCAGAGCACCTGCGGGTCCTTCTCCTTCTTGTTCACCACCGCCTGCAGGGCCTTGCCCTTCTCCTCCAGTTCACCGCGAACCGACGCGACATCGGTCTGGCAATCCGCGAGCGCGACGCCGGCGGACAGCGCAGTTGCGACCAGAGTGGCCGAAATCGCGAGCGTGAACGTCTTCATGAGGCAGAGCCCCTCCTCATCGGGATCCTCTCGGACCGCAGGTTTGATATACAGACCCCCAACTTTGGGCAATATCACGGCGGAACGCGCGGAAAGCTACCACGCATTCCCTAACGGAGTGCATCTGCGCTTGACGGACCCCTTGCGCGTGGGTAATTTCGCGCAACTTTTGAAAGGGACAGCGCGGCCATGCGCAAGATCGTTATTCTTCTCGTAGGGTGGTGCGCCACTTTCCGTCCGGCCTGAGGGCTGTGACGAATGAAGTGGCGCGTGACGAGGGGCCTTCGGGCCCCTTCGTCGTTTCTGAGCCGGGGCGCCGGCGCGGAATTTCAGGATCGAGCCGGGCCGCAGGCCGGGTGGAGACAAGGATAAAAGTCCGGCGAAGCGCGCCGGCCGGGACCGGATGGTTCCCGCAGGGAGTTGCACCATGAGCAAGCAGATGACCGGCGCCGAGATGGTGATCCAGGCCTTCGCCGACCAGGGCGTCGAGCACATCTTCGGCTATCCCGGCGGTGCCGTGCTGCCGATCTACGATGCGCTGTTCCACCAGAACCACATCGAGCACATCCTGGTGCGGCACGAGCAGGCGGCGGTGCATTCGGCCGAGGGCTATGCCCGCTCCTCCGGCAAGGTCGGCGTCGTGCTCGTCACCTCCGGCCCCGGTGCCACCAATGCCGTCACCGGCCTCACCGACGCGCTGATGGATTCCATCCCGATCGTCTGCATCACCGGGCAGGTGGCGACCCACCTCATTGGCAACGATGCCTTCCAGGAATGCGACACGGTCGGCATCACCCGCCCCTGCACCAAGCACAATTACCTCGTGCGGGACGTGAACGACCTCGCGCGCGTGCTGCATGAGGCCTTCTATGTCGCCCAGAACGGCCGTCCCGGCCCGGTGGTGGTCGACATTCCGAAGGACGTGCAGTTCGCCACCGGCACCTATGTCGGCCGCGAGAACATCCAGCACAAGACCTACCGTCCGAAGCTCGACGCCGAGGCGCCGCAGATCGCGGCGGCGGTGGAGATGCTGGCCGGGGCGAAGCGGCCCATCTTCTACACCGGCGGCGGCGTCATCAATTCCGGTCCCGAGGCGAGCCGCATCCTGCGCGAGCTGGCGCGCCTCACCGGCGTGCCCGTCACCTCGACCCTCATGGGTCTCGGCGCCTTCCCGGCGGCCAACCGCCAGTGGCTGGGCATGCTGGGCATGCACGGCACCTATGAAGCCAACATGGCCATGCACGGCTGCGACGTCATGGTCTGCATCGGCGCGCGCTTCGACGACCGCATCACCGGCCGCCTCGACGCCTTCGCGCCGGGCTCCAAGAAGATCCACATCGACATTGACCCCTCGTCCATCAACAAGAACGTCAAGGTCGACCTGCCCATCATCGGCGACTGCACCCGCGTGCTCGCGGACATGCTCGCCGCCTGGAAGGCCCGCGACCTGTCCATCGACAAGGCGGCGCTGGATGCGTGGTGGACGCAGATCGACCGCTGGCGGGGGCGCAACTGCCTCGCCTACCGGCAGTCTGACGAGATCATCAAGCCGCAATACGCCATCGAGCGGCTCTACAATCTCACCAAGGACAAGGACGTCTACATCTCCACCGAGGTGGGCCAGCATCAGATGTGGGCCGCGCAGTTCTTCCGCTTCGAGGAGCCGAACCGCTGGATGACCTCCGGCGGCCTCGGCACCATGGGCTACGGCCTGCCCGCCGCCATCGGCGCGCAGAAGGCGCATCCCGATGCCCTGTGCATCGACATCGCCGGCGAAGCCTCCATCCTCATGAACATGCAGGAGATGTCGACCGCCGTGCAGTTCGACCTGCCGGTGAAGATCTTCATCCTGAACAACAAGTACATGGGCATGGTGCGCCAGTGGCAGGAACTGCTGCACGGCGCGCGCTACTCCCACTCCTATTCCGAGGCGCTGCCCGACTTCGTGAAGCTCGCCGACGCCTATGGCGGCGTGGGCATCCGCTGCGACAAGCCTTCGGATCTGGACGCCGCCATCGAGGAGATGATCGCCATCAAGCGGCCGGTGATCTTCGACTGCATCGTGGACCAGCAGGAAAACTGCTTCCCCATGATCCCCTCGGGCCGCGCCCACAACGAGATGATCCTCGGCGACATGGCCGTGGACCTCGACGAGGCCATCACCGACGAGGGCAAGATGCTGGTGTGAGGCGGGCCCTTTCGCTTCCTCCCCTCTCCCCTCGCGGGAGAGGGGCTGGGGGTGAGGGGTGAGGCCGCCGGGTCGAAACGCCCGGCGCTGGCCAAGCTGAACCATACCCCTCACCCCGACCCTCTCCCGCAAGGGGAGAGGGAGCCTCTTCCCCCGCGCCCTCACGCCATTCCATCCGAGACACCCATGCCCAACTCTTCCGAGCCCATCGAGCGCCATACCCTCTCCGTCCTGGTCGACAACGAGCCGGGCGTGCTGGCGCGCGTCATCGGCCTGTTCTCCGGCCGCGGCTACAACATCGACAGCCTCACGGTGTCGGAGGTGAGCCATGAGGGGCACCTCTCGCGCATCACCATCGTCACCACCGGCACGCCCATGGTGATCGAGCAGATCAAGAACCAGCTCGACCGCCTCGTGCCCGTGCACCGGGTGCGCGACCTGACCGTGGAGGCCTCGGCGCTGGAGCGCGAGCTGGCCATGGTGAAGGTGCGCGGCGTGGGCGAGGCCCGTGGCGAGGCGCTGCGGCTCGCCGAGGCCTTCCGCGCCCGCGTCATCGATGCGACCCGCGAGAGCTTCGTGTTCGAGATCACCGGCAAGTCGGACAAGATCGACCAGTTCGCCTGGCTGATGGAGCCGCTCGGCCTTGTGGAGGTGGCGCGCACCGGCGTGGTGGCCATCTCCCGCGGCCCGGAGGCCATGTGAAATGGGCCACGTGAGGACCGCGGCCTGACCATGTGACCGATCGGAAACAGGCGTTCACCGGCAGCGGTGCCGGGCGAAACGCCTGTTTCCATTTGCCGCGATCCGGTGCAAAGGAGCCGCGGCCATCCCCCAATTCGAGATAACGCCCATAAGGAGACCACGATGCGCGTTTATTACGACAGCGACGCCGACCTGAACCTGATCAAGGGCAAGAAGGTCGCCGTCATCGGTTATGGCAGCCAGGGCCATGCCCATGCGCTCAACATGCGCGACTCGGGCGTGAAGGATGTCATCATCGGCCTGCGTCCCGGCTCCGCCTCCGCCAAGAAGGCCGAGGCCGAGGGCTTCAAGGTGATGGCGCCCGCCGAGGCCGCCAAGATCGCCGACGTGGTGATGATGCTCACCCCCGACGAGCTGCAGGGCGACATCTATCGCGAGAGCCTCGCCGACAACATGAAGCACGGCGCGGCGCTGCTGTTCGCCCACGGCCTCAACGTGCACTTCAACCTCATCGAGCCCCGCAAGGACCTCGACGTGCTGATGGTCGCCCCCAAGGGCCCCGGCCACACCGTACGGTCCGAGTACCAGCGCGGCGGCGGCGTGCCGACCCTCATCGCCATCGCCCAGGACGCCTCGGGCAACGCCCATGACCTCGGCCTCTCCTACGCCTCCGCCATCGGCGGCGGCCGCGCCGGCGTCATCGAGACCACCTTCAAGGAAGAGTGCGAGACCGACCTCTTCGGCGAGCAGGTGGTGCTCTGCGGCGGCCTCGTGGAGCTGATCCGCGCCGGCTTCGAGACGCTGGTGGAAGCCGGCTACGCCCCCGAGATGGCCTATTTCGAGTGCCTCCACGAGGTGAAGCTGATCGTCGACCTCATCTATGAGGGCGGCATCGCCAACATGAACTACTCGATCTCCAACACCGCCGAATACGGCGAGTACGTCACCGGCCCCCGCATCATCACCGCCGAGACCAAGGCCGAGATGAAGCGCGTGCTGAACGACATCCAGTCCGGCAAGTTCACCCGCGACTGGATGCTGGAGAACAAGGTCAACCAGGCCTCCTTCAAGGCCACCCGCGCCCGCGTCAACGCCCATCCCATCGAGGAAGTTGGCGAGAAGCTGCGCGCCATGATGCCCTGGATCAAGGCCAAGGCGCTCGTGGACAAGTCCAAGAACTAAGGTAGAACATCGCCGTTATCCCCATTGATATCCTCTGTTGAAAACGCGAGGAAAAGGTTGAAATTGGGGATAAATCGCGTCTGCCCGTGCTCGGGGTTGCTTTATTCGCCTGCGGTTGTGGTCAACGCCAGTTGATCGCGAGCCAATCCATGGGCGAGACCGACGACCTTGAGTGGGATGACAAAAAGGACGGGGCGAACCGCGATTTGCGTGGTTTGCCCCTTCCTCTCGCTGCGCGCTTGTTCGACGGACGGCCGCGCGTCGATGATGTCTCGCCGAAATCTCCCGACAACGAGGTTCGTTTCGAGACGTTGGCCGAATATGAGGGGCGTGTGCTATTCTGCGTGTGGAAATGGAACGGCGAGCGGCGCCGCATCATTTCCCTGAGGATCGCCCATCGGAGTGAACGCCGTGCCTACCAAGAAGCAATTGGAAGAGGCCGATCGTCTCGCAAAGACGGTTGATTGGGCGAAGTTCGACGCCATGAGCGACGAGGAAATCCGTGCGCATTGGGCGTGGGACAAGGACATGACTTGGCCCACCGATGAGCAACTGGCCGAGTTCGATCTCGTCATTCCCGCGAAAAGCCGCCGTAAGCCGCCCAAGGAAGCCGCGGAGTAACCGACCTTCAGCGCGCCTCATCGATCTTCCCGCCCGGCGTGCTCTCGCTCTCCACCGCGAATGCCATGAACCGGGCGATACGCCAGATGCCGTCGGCGTCGCGGCGGAAGATGTCCATGCCCTCGTCGCGCGAAAGCGCATTGCCGCCCGGGCGCTCGGTGAGCACCCAGGTGAGGCGCACCATGGCGAGGTCGCCGGACACCAGGATTTCGTGGATCTGGCAGACATAAGCGAGCTTGCCGCCGGACTTCGCCAGCGCCCTGGCGATGCGCGCGCAGACGGCGGCCTTGTCCCCTGCAGGGGCACCCCGCACATCGGATTTCAGATCGTCGGCGAACAGCTCGCAGGTGGCCGCGGCATCGCCCCGGTTGAACGCCTCGGTCCAGGCGGCAAGGCGGGCGCGGATGGCGGCTTCGGCGGCGCGGTCCCCCGCCGAACGGTCCTCGGCATGGGCGAGGGCCGGCGCGAGGAGGAGAGCGAGGACAAGGACGGCGCGGCGCAGCATCTCGCAGGTCTCCGCGCCGGCGGGCGCGGAACGACTAGAGCACCGCCGCCCGCCAGCCGGCAACCGTCAGTCCACAATGCGCGCCTGGATGGTCAGGATGTCCCAGGCCGGCGCCTCCGGCGGGTTGGCGTAGACGGTGGTGAAGCTGCCCACGGTGCCGTCCGGCCCGACCGTGCGGCGGGGCTGGTCGCCGATCTCCGCGCCATGCACCTCGATCAGGATGGCGGGAGCGGTGGACGAGCCGTTGGCAATGGCGAGCCCGTCCCCGTCCTTGGGCGCGAAGGCATCCACCGCGCCCGCACCGAGACATTTCGAAGCCGCCCGTGCCACCGGCGGTGCGCCATCGGGCAGCGCGAGACGCTGGCGCACGACCTCGCCGCGCAGCACGCCGGCCAGTTCCCACACCGTCTGCTCGCTCACCGGCAGCGCGTCGCCGGGGGCGAGCACGGTGGCGATGACGGTGAAGCGGGTCATCTGGTCCGCATAGAGCTGGTATTGCTGGAACGGCGCGCCGTCGAGCCGGGCGAAGACCTCCGGCAGCCAGTCGTCCTGCGCCACCAGCCGGCCCATGAGGTCGCGACCGATCATCAGGATCTCGCGTGGATCGTCCGCCAGTTCCACCATGGACTGGATGTCCCAGCAAAAGCGACGCAGCGGCTCGGGTGGGGTGGCCGTCATCGCGCGGCCATCCCGAAGCTGGGGACCGCTGCGCGTCGTCTGCTTTGCGACACGCCGGGGGCGCGCCCTCGATGTGCGCAATCTCGTTGGAAATACAATGGCATGACCAAACCCGTCCAAGGCACGTCGCGCGTTGGGATCGCGCGATGGCGAGCGACGCAAGAATAGGGCCGGGGACTGTCCGGGACGGGTGGATACGACGCGCCGCGCGATCGGGGGAACGCATCAGTGTGCGCCTGCAATGATGCGATGCAAAAGATGTCGGGCGAAATTGCGATGGCAAGGAAAGGTGTTTTTTATCAGTTGTTTATGCCGTAAAATGCATTTCCCATTCTCCCCGTTGACAACCCATTTCGCTACAAATAGCCTTTTGTCCGACAAAGCCTCCTTTTGAGGATTTTCCGCCCGCGATGGAACGGTTCGACCGCATCAAGGTCCCTTCCGCCTACGAGATGGTCGCCGAGGCCATCGAGGCCGAGATCGTGTCCGGCCGGCTGCGGCCCGGGGACGAGATCGGCACCGAGGCGGCGCTGGTGCGGCAGTTCGGGGTGAACCGCTCCACCGTGCGCGAGGGCATCCGCGTGCTGGAGCAGGGCGGCCTCGTGCGGCGGGAGGCGAGCCGCAAGCTGTTCGTCTGCGAGCCGCGGGCCGGCGGCCTCTCCACCCGCATCAGCCGCGCGCTGGTGCTGCAGGACGTGACCTTTCGCGAATTGTTCGACACCGCCATGGTGCTGGAGGTGGGATCGGTCGAAGGCGCGGTCGTCCATGCGGATGCGGACATGCTGGCGGCGCTGGAAGATAACCAGGAGCGCCTCGAGGCGGCGGTGAACAATCCCGTCGTCGTGGCCGAGTTGGACTCAGAATTTCACGCGCTCCTCGCCCGTGCCTGCGGCAACCGCGTGCTGGAGATGGCGCGCGAGCCCGCCGCCTTGCTGTTCTTTCCCTCCACGGAGATGATCTGCCGGAGGGTGCCCGAGGGCGCCGGGCGCATGGCGCAGGCGCACCGCTTCATCATCGACGCCGTCAGGGCCCGCGACCTCGAACTCTCCCGCACCTGGATGCGCCGGCATCTGGTGGACTGGCGCAAGGGCTTCGTGCGAGCCGGCCGCGAGATTGACGAGCCAGTGGAGCGCATCTTTGCGCGCTATGCGCTGAGCAAGTCGCAGAGTTGAGGTGAAGTAAAGCCAAGATGATCGCCGGAAAACCGGCGGCTTTGGAGGGAATGCCTTGGAACACGTCAACTCGGTCCCTGTGGCCGGGCGGCGCCCGTGCGCCAGCCCGCGGCCGGGGGAGGGGGCATGAACGCCGCGCCAGCCTCCGCGGCAACGCCTGCGCCCGTCGCCGCGCATCTGGCGGTGGACGGCCTCGGCCTGTGGTTCGGCGGGCTCAGGGCGCTCACCAATGTGTCCTTCGAGGTGAAGAAGGGCTCGATCACCGCCCTCATCGGCCCGAATGGCGCCGGCAAGACCTCGCTGTTCAACTGCATTTCCGGCTTCTACCGCCCGCGCGCCGGGGCGATCCGCCTCGATGGCGTGGACATCACCCGCACCCACCCGCCGGAGCGGGCGAAGGCGGGGCTGGCGCGCACCTTCCAGAACATCGCGCTCTTCAAGGGCATGACCGTGCTCGACAACATCAAGCTCGGCCGGCACGCCCACATGAAGACCAACCTCCTGCAGGCGCTGACCTATTGGGGCGCGGCCCGGGCCGAGGAGATGGAGCTGCGCGCCGAGGTGGAGCGGCAGATTATCGATTTCCTCGAGATCGACCACATCCGCAACAAGCCCGTCGCCTCCCTCTCCTACGGCCTCCAGAAACGCGTGGAACTTGCCCGCGCGCTCGCCATGCGCCCGCGCCTCCTGATGCTGGACGAGCCCGTCGCCGGCATGAACCGGGAAGAGACCGAGGACATGGCCCGCTTCATCCTCGACGTGAAGGAGGAATGGGGCATCTCCATCCTAATGGTGGAGCACGACATGGCGATGGTCATGGACATCTCCGACCATGTGGTGGTGCTGAATTTCGGCAAGGTCATTGCGCAGGGGCTGCCGGCCGAGGTGCAGGGCAATCCGGAAGTCGCCGCCGCCTATCTTGGCTCCGGCGATCCGGCCGAGCTGATGCGGCGCCTCTCCGGAGTGGGGGAGGCGGCCTGATGGATTGGCTCTTCTTCACCGAGGTGACACTGGCGGGGCTCGGCTCCGGGGCATTGCTGTCGCTCACGGCCCTGTCCTTCGTGCTGATCTACAAGGCGACCCGCGTCATCAATCTCGCGGTGGGCGAAATCTTGATGCTGGGCGGCTATCTCTTCTTCGCCTTCGTCACCGCCTTCGGTCTCGCCACATGGCTCGCCATTCCGCTCGCCATCGCCGGTGGTGCGCTGTTCGGCTTCGTGGTGGAGCGTACGCTCATCCGGCCCATGCTGGGCGAAAGCTCCATCTCCGTGCTGATGCTCACCGTGGGGCTCGGCTCGGTGCTCATCGGCGCAACAGAGCTGATCTGGAACACCGATCCGCGCGCGCTGCCGGACTTCATGGGGCAGGCGCCGGTGTTCATCGGCGAAGCCTATGTCTCGCGCAAGATCGCCATCGGCTTCGTGGTGTCGGCGCTGGTCATCGCCCTGTTTCTGCTGCTGTTCCGCTTCTGGCGCGGCGGCGTCGCCCTGCGCGCCACGGCGACCGACCAGGCGGCGGCCTATTCCTGCGGCATCAACGTGCCGGCGGTGTTCTCGCTGGCCTGGATGGTAGCCTGCGCCACCGCCGCCGGGGCGGGGCTGCTGGTGGGGGCCATCGGCGGCATCTCGCCCACCATGGGCGTGTTCGGCCTCTCGGCGCTGGTGGTGGTCATCATCGGCGGGCTGGACAGCGTGCTCGGCGCGCTCGTCGGCGGCATCCTCATCGGCCTCGTGGAGGCCTGGGCGGGCACCTTCCTCGGCGGCGAGTACAAGCTCGTCACCACCTTCTCCATCCTCATCGCGGCGCTGATGATCCGGCCCTACGGCCTGTTCGGCACCGTGGAGATTGAGCGGCTCTGATGCGCATCGCAACCGCCAAGGAAACCTACATCGCCGACGAGGGGCTGCTCGTCACCTCGACGCAACGGGCGTGGATGGGCGTGCTCCTCGCCATGCTGGTGCTCGCGCCCTTCGTGCTCAACCAATACTGGCTTTATCTGTCCTGCCTCGTCGCCATCAACGTGGCGAGCGCGACAGGGCTCAACATCCTCACCGGTTTTACTGGCCTCGTCAGCCTCGGGCAGGCGGCCTTCATGGCGGTGGGGGCCTATGCGGTCGCCTTCTTCGAGGGGCAGGTGGGCACGCCCTTCCTCGTCAACATCATCGCCGCCGGCTTCGTCGCGGCTTTCGTGGGCGTGCTGGTGGGCATTCCGAGCCTGCGGGTGAAGGGGCTCTATCTCGCCATCGCCACCATCGCGGCCTCGGTGATCCTGCATTTCGTCTTCACCCACTGGGTTTCGGTGACGGGCGGCGTGCGCGGCATCAATGTGGCTCCGGCGCGCCTGTTCGGGCTGGAACTGGCGAGCCCGTTCGCGCTCTATTTCGTCATCGTGCCCATCACCTGCCTGATGGTGCTGGGCGCGGCGAACCTGTTCCGCACCCGCATCGGCCGCGCCTTCATCGCCATCCGCGACCGGGACATCTCGGCCGAGGTGCTGGGCATCCCGCTGCTGCGCTACAAGCTGATGAGCTTCGCGCTGTCTTCTTTCTACGCGGGCGTGGCGGGCGGCATGTGGGCCTATTTCTTCCGCGTGGTGACGCCGGAAAGCTTCCCCTTCGCCACCTCCATCTTCTTCCTCGCGGCGGTCATCGTGGGCGGGCTCGGCACCATCATCGGCTCGGTGCTGGGGGCGGCCTTCATGACGCTGGTGCCGGAGCTGCTGAAGTATGTGGTGGACTGGCTGGCGCCGATCTTCCCCAATGCCGGCGCGGCGCTCTCGCCGGTGCGCACTATCGTGTTCGGCGCGCTCATCATCCTGTTTCTCGTCTTCGAGCCGCATGGACTTGCGGAAATGGTGCGCCGCGCGCGCCGATTCTTCCATCTGTGGCCGTTTCGCACGTGACGCAAGAAAAGACCAAGTAAAAAGATCCAAGGGAGAAAACGCCAATGACCAGTCTCAACAGACGCCAGATCATGGGCCTCGCCGCCGGCGCCGGCCTTGCCTCCGCCTTTCCCGGCTTCACCGCTTATGCGCAGGAGAAGGAGATCGTCATCGGCGGGTCCATCCCGCTGACCGGCGTGTTCGCCTTCGCCGGCGTGGCCATCGAGGCGGGGATGTCCGACTATGTGAAGCTCACCAATGAGGCCGGCGGCATCGCCGGGCGCAAGCTGCGCCTCGCCTATGAGGACACCGCCTACAAGGTGGATACGTCCGTTGCGGTGTTCAACAAGCTCACCACCCAGAACGACATCCATCTCTACTATGGCGACAGCACCGGCTTCGCCAAGACCATCAACGAGGAGCTGAACCGCCGCGGCACCATCCTCATGGCCGGCGCGTCCTTCGGCAGCGAGCTGAACAATCCCGAGAAGTATCCGTTCCAGTTCATGGCCGGGCCGGACTATGTGGAGATGTTCGCCATCCTGCTCGAATACATCGCCAAGGCGCAGCCGGGGGCGAAGCTCGTCTTCGTGAATTCGGACACCGAGTTCGGCCGCGACCCCATCGAGGCGAGCGTGAAGCGGGCGAAGGAGATGGGCCTCGACGTGGTGGCGCAGATCGTCACGCCGCCCACCGCGGTGGATGTCTCGACCGAAGTGCTGAAGCTGCGCCGCGCCAATCCGGACTTCACCATCTTCCACGGCTATGTGCTGGCGCCGCTGCCTGAATTCATGTCGCAGGCCAAGCAGCTCGGGCTGAAGACCAAGTTCATGGGCACCTTCTGGTCCATGGACAATTCGCTCTGGGCCAATGTGGGCGCGCCGGCCGACGGCTTCATGGGCGTGATGCCCTACCGTTACTATTACGACACCTCGCCCGACGCGCCGATCCTCGAAAAGATCCGCAAGCTCCGCCCCACCTATCAGGCGACGGGCTACATGCAGGGCTTTCTCACCGCCATGCTCATGGGCGAGGCGGCCAAGCGCACGCTGGAGGCCGGCAAGGAGCTGAATGGCAAGACGCTGAAGGCCGCGCTCAATTCCATCAAGGACTTCGACACGGGCGGCATCATCGGCGTCCCGATCTCGGTGCCCGGAAATTCCGTCCCCGTCGGCCGCATCTACCAGTTCAACGCCGCCGACAAGCAGATGAAGCCGGCATCCGACTGGATCAGCCTGAAGAAGTGATTGATATGACCGCGCACGCCATACTCGACATCTCCAACATCGAGGTCGTCTACAACAAGACGATCCAGGTGCTGCGCGGCCTGTCGCTGAAGGTGGAGGCCGGGAAGGTGGTGGCGCTGCTGGGCTCCAACGGCGCCGGCAAGTCCACCACCCTCAAGGCGGTGTCCGGCCTTCTCGCGCTGGAGGATGGAGACGTCACCTCCGGCGCCATCACCTTCGACGGCGCGCCGAGCGGCGCGCTGAAGCCGCACGACCTCGTGCGCCGCGGCCTGTTCCACGTGATGGAGGGGCGGCGCATCTTCGAGGACCTCACGGTGGAGGAGAACCTCGTCGCCGCCACCTATGCGCTCACCGGGCGCAAAACGAAGCCCTCGTCCTTCGACGCGGTCTACGAGTATTTCCCCCGCCTGCACGAGCGACGCAACGGGCGCGCGGGCTATCTCTCCGGCGGCGAGCAGCAGATGCTCGCCATCGGCCGCGCGCTGGTGGCGGAGCCGAAGCTGATCCTGTTGGACGAGCCCTCCCTCGGGCTTTCGCCCAAGCTGGTGGAGGAGATATTCACCATCATCGCCCGCATCAATCGCGAGCGGGGCGTCTCCATGCTGCTGGTGGAGCAGAACGCGGCGGTGGCGCTCGCGGTCTCGCACTACGGCTACATCATGGAGACCGGCAAGATCGTTCTGGACGGCCCCACCGAGCGGCTGATGGCGGACCAGGACGTGCGCGAATTCTACCTCGGCATGGCCGGGGAGGCGGGGGCGAAGAGCTACCGCGACATCAAGCACTACAAGCGCCGCAAGCGCTGGCTTTCGTGAGCGCGCGACCATGACCGCACCCGTTTTCCCGGACCTCACCCTGCCGCAGATGCTGCGTCTCAATGCGGAGCGCATCGGCCCGCGCACCGCCATCCGCCAGAAGGATTTCGGCATCTGGAATCCGGTGTCGTGGCAGGCCTATTTCGAGCGCGCGGCCCTCGCCGGCCACGGCCTGCGCGCCCTCGGCCTGCCCGAGGGCGGGCATGTGGCGGTGCTCTCCGAAAACCGCATCGAATGGGTGCTGACGCAGCTCGGCGCCGGCCTTCTCGGGGCGGTCACGGTGGGTGTCTACCCCACCAGCCCGGCCAATGAGGTGGCCTATGTGCTCGGCCATGCGGAGGCGGAAATCGTCGTCTGCGAGGACCAGGAGCAGGTGGACAAGGTGCTGGAGCGCCGGGCCGAACTGCCCAAGCTCCGGCGCATCGTGGTGGTGGAGAAGAAGGGCCTGCGCACCTACGCGGGCGGCGAGGTGATCGCCTTCGACACGATGATCGAGATGGGCGCCGCCCATCGCGCGGCCCAGCCCGGGATCATCGAGGACGCGCTGGCGCGTCAGTCGCTCTCCGATGTGGCGCTGATGATCTATACTTCGGGCTCCACCGGAAAGCCCAAGGGCGCGATGCTCACCTATCGCAACCTGCGCGCCGAGGCGATCGCGCTCGCCGAGCGGCTGGGGCTGGATGAAACCACCACCCACGTCTCCTATCTGCCGCTCTGCCATGTGGCCGAGCAGATGCTCACCACCATGGCGCCCATCTATCTGGGATCGCAGGTGAATTTCGGCGAGAGCATCCGCACCATCCAGGAGGACCTGCGGGAGGTCGCGCCCTCCATGTTCCTCGGCGTGCCGCGCATCTGGGAGAAGCTGGCGGCCTCCATCACCATCAAGATGATGGAGGCAGGCGGCCTGCGCCGCGCGCTGTACGAACGCCTCGTGAAGGCGTGCGAGCCGTTCGCCGAGAAGCACCCGTCGAAGCGCTCGCTGAAGGAGCGGGCGCTCTTCTTCGTGGCCTACCTGCTTTTCTTCCGCGCGCTGCAGAACTTCATCGGCCTCAGGCGCGCGAAGGTGGCGATGACCGGCGCGGCGCCCATCTCGCCCAATATCGTGCGTTTCTTCCGCACCCTCGGCGTGCCTCTGGTGGAGGTCTACGGCGCCACCGAGACCACCGGAATGTGCACCGGCCAGCGGCTCACCGATCTCCGCCCCGGCTGCGTCGGCCCGGCCGCGGAGGGCATGGAGGTGAAGCTCGGCCCGCACAACGAACTCATGGTGAAGGGCGACCTCGTCTTCGCCGGCTACTACCGCAACGAGGAGGCGACGGCCACTGCGCTCCGCGACGGCTGGCTGCACACCGGCGATGTGGTGGAGATGGTGGGCGATCAGGTGAAGATCGTCGATCGCCTGAAGGACATCATGATTACAGCGGGCGGCAAGAATTTGAGCCCGTCGGAGATCGAGAATGTCGCGAAGTCTAGCGTCTTCATCAAGGAATGCATCGTCATCGGCGAGGCGCGCAAATATGTCTCCGCGCTCATCCAGATCGATTTCGAGACGGTGGGCAAATGGGCGGAGGAGAAGTCGCTCGCCTACACCAATTTCCGCAATCTCGTCGAAAATCCGCAGGTTCGCGCGCTGATCGAGGGTGAGATCGCCAAGGCCAATGCGGAGCTGGCGCAGGTGTCCCACATCCGCCGCTTCCACCTCCTCACCAAGGAGCTGGACCACGACGACGACGAGGTGACGGCGACCATGAAGATCCGCCGTTCCAACATCCAGAAGAAATACGCCACCGAGATCGAAGGCCTCTACGCCTGAGCGGCGCGGCTGCAAGGACCCTCCATGCCAGACGCCTACATCTTCGACCACGTGCGCACCCCGCGCGGCCGCGGCAAACCGGATGGCGCGCTGCATGCGGCGACGCCCGTGCATCTCGCCGCCACCGTGCTTTCCGCTTTGCGCGACCGCAGCGCCCTCAACACGTCGGTGGTGAGCGACATCGTGATGGGTGTCGTCATGCCCATCGGCGAGCAGGGCCAGTGCCTGCCGCGCATCGCCGCGCTGCGCGCGGGCTATGACGACGAGGTGGCGGGCGTTCAAATCAACCGCTTCTGCGGCTCCGGGCTGGAGGCGGTCAACATGGCCTCCGCCAAGGTGATGGCCGGGCAGGCGGACATGGTGATCGGCGCTGGTTGTGAAAGCATGTCGCGCATTCCCATCCTCTCGGACGGCGGGGCGTGGAGCCAGGACCCGGACGTGGCCTTTGCCACCCGCTTCGTGCCGCAGGGCATCAGCGCCGATCTCATCGCCACGAAATGGGGCTATGACCGCGCCGCCGTGGATGCCTTCGCCGTGGAGAGCCATCACCGCGCCGCGCGGGCGTGGGCGGAGGGGCGCTTCGCCCGCTCCGTCGTGCCCGTCACCGACGCTATCGGCGAGGTGATGCTGGACCGCGACGAGACGGTGCGGGGCAATTCCAGCGTGGATGATCTCGCCCGCCTCAAGCCCGCCTTCGCGGCCATGGGGGCGGACCCCGGCTTCGACGCCATCGCGCGTCTGCGCTATCCCGAAGTCGGCGAGATCGCCCATGTCCACCACGCCGGCAACTCCTCCGGCATCGTGGACGGCGCTGCGGCCGTGCTCATCGGCACGCGGGAGGCCGGGGCTGCGGCGGGGCTCAAGCCGCGCGCGCGCATCCGCGCCTTCGCGGAGATCGGCTCGGAACCCACCATCATGCTCACCGCCCCCTCCTTCGCCGCCGAGAAGGCGTTGAAGCGGGCGGGCATGAGCGCCGCCGACATCGACCTCTACGAGATCAACGAGGCCTTCGCTGCCGTGGCGCTGCGCTTCATCGACGCTTTGGGGCTGGCCCCCGCACAGGTGAACGTGAACGGCGGCGCCATCGCCATGGGCCACCCGCTCGGCGCCACCGGAGCCATGATCCTCGGCACCGTGCTCGACGAGCTGGAGCGGACGGGGAAGGCCACGGCGCTCGCCACCCTGTGCATTGGCGCCGGCATGGGCGTCGCCACCATCATCGAACGGGTCTGAGCCATGCTGCGCACGGAGATCGACGGCGACGGCATCGCCATTCTCATCCTCGATCAGCCCGGCCGATCGGTGAACACGCTGGGCTGGGGGCTCGTCGATGCGCTGGAGGCCGAGGTGGAGCGGCTGGCGGCGGATGGCGCCGTCTCCGGCATCATCGTCACCTCGGGCAAGTCTTCCTTCCTCGCCGGCGCGGACCTGTCGATCATGAACGGCCTCGCGGTACCGGACGTGACGTTGCCGGAGGCGGCGCGGCGCATCGGCCGCATGGGGGCGCTGTTCCGCCGGCTGGAGACGTGTGGCAAGCCGGTGGTGGCTGTCGCGCCCGGCACGGCGCTGGGGGCGGGGCTGGAGCTGATGCTCGCCTGCCATCACCGGCTCGTCGCGGACAATCCCAAGGGCCTGTTCGGCCTGCCGGAGGTGACGCTCGGCATATTGCCCGGCGCCGGCGGCACCCAGCGCGTGCTGCGGCGCCTGGGCATCGCCGCCGCCTTGCCGATCCTGGTAGACGGCAGGCCCATGACCGCCGTCGAGGCGCAGGCGGCGGGGCTGATCGATGCGATCGTGGCGCCGGACGATCTCCTGCCCGCCGCCAAGGCCGCCTTGCGCGAGGGGCGGGTCAACCCTGTCGCGCCATGGGACGTGAAGGGCTTCCGCCTGGCCGGCCTCGCGCCGACCAGCACCGCCGCGGGCGACCTGTTCGCGGTCTGGAATGCCCGCGTGCTGGCGCGGACCAAGGGGGAAGACCCCGCGCCGCGCGCCATCCTCTCCTGCGTGTTCGAGGGGGCACGCCTGCCCATGGACAAGGCGCTGAAGGTGGAGCGCGACTATTGCGCCGCCCTCATTCAGAGCCCGCAGGCGCAGGACAAGATCGCCGCTTTCTTTGCCCGTCAGGCCGCCAAGGCGGGCGGAGCGGCATCGTAAGCGCTTGTCATCCCGTGCCTCGAGCCGGGGCATGACGGTTCGAAATTTACAAACGCGACGGCGGCCCGGCCGCCCCCAACGACAAGGACCATCCCATGCCGCTTCCCGCCGCCTTCGAGGGCCGCCTGAAAATCCCCGCCGTGGCCGCGCCCATGTTCCTTACCTCCGGTCCCGATCTCGTGGTGGAGGTCTCGCGCTCGGGCATGGTGGGCACCTTCCCGGCGCTCAATGCCCGCACCAGCGACGGCTTCCGCGACTGGGTGCGGGAGATCAAGGCGCGCCTTGCCGAGGTGGAAGATGCGGCGCCGTTCGGCGTCAACCTCATCGTCCACAAGTCCAACCCGCGCGTGGAGGCAGACCTCGCCATCTGTGTCGAGGAGAAGGTGCCGCTCGTCATCACCTCGCTCGGGGCGGTGCCCGATCTCGTGAAGGCGGTGCATTCCTACGGCGGCGTCGTCTTCCACGATGTCATCAGCCGCCGTCATGCGGAGAAGGCGGCGGAAGCCGGCGTGGACGGCATCATCGCCGTCTCGGCCGGCGCCGGCGGCCATGCGGGGCAGCTCAGCCCCTTCGCCCTCGTCACCGAGATCAGGCAGGTGTTCGCCGGCACCATCCTCATGGCCGGTGCCATCAACACCGGCGCGCAGATCCTCGCGGCGCGTGCGGCCGGGGCGGACCTCGCCTACATGGGCACGCGCTTCATTGCCACCCGCGAGGCCATGGTGCCGCAGGAGTTCAAGGACATGATCCTGTCCTCCTCGGCGGCGGACATCCTCTACACGCCCGCCATCAGTGGCGTGAACGCCAACTTCATGAAGCCCAGCATCCGCGCCGCCGGGCTCGACCCGGACAATCTCCAGGGCCACGCCAAGCTCGACATGTCGAACGAGGCGAAGGCTTGGAAGAATGTCTGGTCGGCGGGGCAGGGGGTGGGCGGCATCGCCGATCTGCCCGGCGCGGCCGAGCTGTGCGCGCGACTTCGGGAAGAGTATCGCGCGGCGCTCAAGTCGCTGTCGTCGGATGCGTTTGGGGGCGCCTGACAGCGCTACGCCGCCGTCTCCCCGTTCCGCCGTCGCCCTCCGGCCTGACCGGAAGGCTCATGCGTCGGCGGGAGCTGGCAGCGGGATGGGTGCCCGGGTCAATCCGGTGCCCGGCGGCGGGGGTGATGGACCCGCGTCCCCGGCGGGGCTACGGTCCGGCTCCCGCTTGCTGCCCCGATGCCTGCCTGATGCCTGTTTCCGAAACGCACCTCATCGAGCCTCCCCTCGGCCGCGTCACCAGCCTCGATGGCTTGCGCGGCTTCGCCTCCTGCACGGTGGCGATCTTCCATTTCTTCTACGCCTTCACGCCCGGCCCCTTCCGCTCCTGGGGCCGCACCGGCTTCTCCGTTTCCGACACGCCGCTGGCGGTGCTGTGGAACGGGCATTTCTCCGTAGCCGTCTTCTTCGCCCTGAGCGGCTTCGTGCTGGCCGCCTCGGCGCCACGGACGCTGAAGGAAGCGCCGCTGCTGATCGGCCTCAGATATTTCCGCCTCGCCCTGCCGGCGCTGGCGGCATCGCTCATCGCATGGTTTTGGATCGCCGGCTTTCCCGATGCCGGAAAGGCGGCGCAGGCGCTCTCCGGCAGTACGTGGTTTCGCTGGACCCACCAGCCGCCCATTCCGCCCCTGTGGCAGGCGGCGTGGGAGGGGGCGGTGCAGGTGTTTGTGACAACGGGCAAGCCGCTGTTCAATAACCCGCTCTGGACCATGCGCATCGAGCTGATGGGCTCGATCCTCATCTATGGCGGCTATGCCCTCATGCGGGGGCGGGCGCGGGTGCCGGCGCTGGTGGCGGGGGGCCTTGGCATCGGGATTGCGGTCGATTTCTCGCTCGCGGCCTTCTGCGGCGGGGCGCTGCTGTTCGAGCTGCGCGGCTGGCTGAAGCCGATGCCGATGCGGGGCACGCTGCTCGCCCTCCTCGGTCTCGTGCTCGGCGCCACCTATCCCGGCCATGCGGACGGGCCGGGCCTTGCCGATGCCGTGCTGTCCCGCCTCGGCGGTGACGGCTGGCGGGAGGCCGGGGCGCTGCTCGTCATCGTCTCGTTCCTCACCACGCCGTGGCTGCGGGACCTGTTCGAGCGGCCGGCGCTGCAGCACCTCGGCGCGCTCTCGTTTCCGCTCTATCTGGTGCATGTGCCGCTGATCGTGGGGCCGGCAGCCTGGGCCTTCGTGCATTTCGCGCCCGTGGGCGTCGGGGGGCTCGCGCTGCTCTTCGCGGTTACAGCCCTCGCCGCCTTCGCCTGCGCCAGCCTGTTCCTCGTCGCGGTGGAACGCCCGGTATTGGATGGGCTGCGCTTCATTCGTAAACGCGGACGGGCGCGACTGGCCGAGGCGTGAGCGGCGCTAAACCGCCACCGCGATCGGAGGAATGGCGATGATCTCTTCGTCGTCCGTCGCGTGGTTGCGCCACATGAGGAATGCGAACGGGGCGGGGGCATCGAGCACCGTCAACGGCGCGTGCCAGGTGCCCGGCGCCAGCGTGATGCCCTGTCCCGGCGCAGGCAGGAAGGCTTCCGCCGCCGCCAGGTCCGGCCCGTCCCCGGCGGCGCCCGGCGCCACCACGATCACCCAGCGGGCCGGCGCCATCGGCACGATGCTCTGGGAGGTGAAGACATGCCGCTCGATCACCTCGATCCCCACCGGCTGAGGAACCGGCGCGGCGAGGATGAGGGAGAGGCAGGCCGGAACATCGGGCCGCAGGTTCGCGAGGACGGTGTTGAACGACGTGCGCACCCCCACCGTCTGCGGCACGGCCAATACCTCGCCATAGGGCGCGAAGGCCTCCCCCGTCAGCGGACGTGGGACGAGAGGCCTCACGCGCCGCCGCCCGCCACCGCGAGCACCGCGTGCAGCAGCACGTTGGCGCCAGCGGCGCACTCCTCCGGCTTGGCGGACTCCAGCTCGTTGTGGCTCACGCCGTCCTTGCACGGCACGAAGACCATGGCGGTGGGCACCACGGTGGCGAGGTGGAAGCTGTCATGCCCGGCACCCGACACGATGGGCCGGTGCGGCAGGCCCAGCCGGTCGGCGGCGGCGGCGATGGCACCGGTCATGGCCGGGTCGAAATGGGTGGGTTCCTTGCGCCAGATGGTGTCGAGGCGGATGTCCACCTTCCGCCGCGCGGCGATCTCCTTCACCTGTTCCTGAAGCGCCTTGTCGAGGGTATCGAGGATGCCGGCGTCGGGGGTGCGGAACTCGCCGGAAAAGGCGATCTCGCCGGGGATCACATTGCGCGAGGGCCGCGCGATTACCGCCTCGCCGACGCTGCCCACCGCGTTCGGCCCGTGCGCCTTGGCGAGGGCTTCGATGGCCAGCACGATTTCGGACAAAGCGGCGAGCGCATCCTTGCGCAGATGCATGGGTGTAGAGCCCGTATGGCTCTCGAAGCCGGAGATGCGGCCGTCGTACCAGATGATGCCCTGGCCGTGCTCCACCACGCCGATGGGGAGGCCTTCCGCCTCCAGGATCGGCCCCTGCTCGATGTGGAGTTCGAGGAAGCCGGAGAATTTCTGCGCGCCCACCTCTTCCGGCCCACGATAGCCGATGGCGTCCAGCGCCGCGCCGACGCTGATGCCCTCCGCATCGGTGCGTGCGAGGATGTCGGAAACCGGCAGGTCCGCCACGTAGCCCGCCGAGCCCATCATGGCCGGGGCGAAGCGGGAGCCTTCCTCATTGGTCCAGTTGCAGACGCAGATGGGCGTCTCGGTCTCGATGCCGGCATCGTTGAGCGTGCGCACCACTTCCAGCGCCGCCATCACCCCCAGCACGCCGTCGAACTTGCCGCCGGTGGGCTGGGTGTCGAGGTGCGAGCCGATGCCCAGCGGCGGCTTGGTCATGTCCTTCCCTGGCCGCAGGGCGAACATGTTGCCGAGGCCATCCACGGTGACGGTGCAGCCAGCGGCCTCGCAGGCGGCGCGGAACCAGTCGCGCACCTGCCGGTCCTCCTCCGACAAGGTGAGACGGCGCACGCCGCCCTTCTCCGTGCCGCCGAAGCGGGCGGTTTCGATGATTGTGCTCCAGAGGCGGTCGGCGTTGATCGTGAGGTTGGAGGCGTAGGCGGTCATCAGTTCACCGGGACGGGGGTTTCAGCCAGAACACAGCGCACGTCGCGGCCGGGGCCGAGATGGACGAGCGGCGGCGGCGCGACGGTGCAGCGCGGCTGCGCGAAGGCACAGCGCGGCGCAAAGGAGCAGGCGACAGGCGCCTTGTCGAGGGAGGGCGGCGTGCCGGGGATGGTCTCCAGCCGCGCACCGCGCGCCGCGCCGTGGACGGTGGAGGCGAGCAGCCCGCGCGGATAGGGATGCTGCGGCGTGCGGACGATCTGGCCCAGGGTACCGGTCTCCACGATCTGGCCGGCATACATCACCGCCACCTTGTCGCAGATCTCGATGGCGACGCCGATGTCGTGGGTGACGAAGATCACCGACATGCCCATCTCCCGCTGCAGCTCGCGCAGCAGCAGCAGAATCTGGATCTGCACGGTGGCATCGAGCGCGGTGGTGGGCTCGTCCGCGAGCAGGATCTTCGGGCGGCAGGCGAGGGCGAGGGCGATCATGGCGCGCTGGCGCATGCCGCCGCTCATCTCGTGGGGATAAGCATCCAGCCGGCGCTTCGCCGAGGGGATGCGCACCAGCTCCAGCATCTCCAGCGCGCGGGCGGTGGCGTCGCGCTGGCTCGCGCCCTCGTGGCGCATCACCGATTCCGAGATCTGCCGGCCGATGGTGTAGACCGGGTCCAGCGCCAGCGCCGGCTCCTGGAAGATCATGGAGACGGTGCGGCCGCGGAAGTCGGAGAGGGTGGCGTCGTCCATGGCGAGCACATCCTGCCCCGCTACATGCACGCTGCCGGAGATCACCGAGCGCCGTTTGGGCAGGAGGCGCATGAGCGCACGCATGGTGACGCTCTTGCCCGAGCCGGACTCGCCCAGCAGGCCCAGTACCTCGCCCTCGCCGAGGGAGAGGGACACCCCATTCACCGCATGGACGGTGCGTTCGCCGGTGAAGCGGATGGTGAGGTCGCGGATGTCGACGAGTGGCCTTGCGGCTTCAGCCATGGTTTTCGTGCCGTTCGCTTCGCTCATGGCTCCTCCGGCATCTGTTCATGGAAATCGGTCTCGCGTTGGAAGGCGGCGCCGATGCGGATCAATGTCGCCTCGGCGAACGGCCGGCCGATCACCTGCAAGCCGACGGGAAGTCCGGTGCGGGTGAAGCCGCAGGGCAGGCTCACGGTGGGCAGGCCGAGATAGTTCACCGGGCGGGTGAAGCGGGTGATGCGCTGGATCATCGCCTCCGCGCCCGGCCCGCCGTCGGTATCGGTCTCGGCGATGGTGGGGGCGGGCATGGGCGCGGTGGGGGCGAGCACGGCATCCACCTCGGCGACCGCCGCCAGATGCTCGGCCAGCGCTGGCCCGCGCCAGCGCAGCGCCTCCAGATAGGTCACGGCGGGAATGGCGAAGCCGTTCTCCAGCCGGGAGCGGATCTGCGGGCCATAGTCCTGCGGGCGCTCAAGGAGCCACGCCTTGTGGCTGGCAGAGGCCTCGCAGTTCAGCACCACCTGCGAGGCGCCGGAGAGCTTCATCTGGTCCGGCAGGGAGACGCTGACGATGCGCGCGCCGCCGCGCTTCAGGGTCGCGATGGTCTCGTCCAGTACGCGGGCGACCTCGGGGTCGAGATCATCCACATAGAAGGCGTCAGGGATGCCGATGGTGAGGCCCTTGAGGCGGCCTTCGGCGGCGGCGAGATAGTCGGGCACCGGGGCGGTGGCGGTGGTGGGATCGAACGGATCGGCGCCGGCCATGAGGCCGAGCAGGATGGCGCAATCCTCCACCGTGCGGGCCAGCGGGCCGATGGTGTCGAGGGAGAAGGACAGCGGCATGGCGCCGTAGCGGCTCACGAGCCCGACCGTGGTCTTCAGCCCGGTGACGCCGCAGAAATGCGCCGGCATGCGGATGGAGCCGCCGGTGTCCGAGCCCAACGCGCCATAGGTGAGCCGCGCCGCCACTGCGGCCCCCGAGCCGGAGGAGGAGCCGCCGGTGACATGGGCGGTGTTCCACGGGTTCCGCGCCGCGCCGAAATGGGCGTTGTGGCCGGTGGGGCCATAGGCGAACTCGACCATGTGCAGCGCGCCGAGCCGCACCGTCCCCGCCGCCTTGATGCGGGCGAGGGCCGTGGAGTTTGTCGTCGCCACGGTGTCCCGCAGGATCTTCGAGCCGCAGGTGGAGACGCGGCCCTGTTCGTAGAACATGTCCTTGTGGGCGAGGGGCAGGCCGTGCAGCAGCCCCTTCACCTCGCCCTGCGCCAGCGCGGCATCGGCCGCATCGGCGGCGGCCAGCGCCGCTTCGGGCTCGATGGCGATGAAGGCGTTGAGCGCCGGCTGGAGCCGCGCGATGCGGGCGAGGCACGCCTCCGTCGCCTCGCGGGAGGAGAGCACGCCGGCGCGGATGGCCATGGCGGCTTCCGCGAGCGTCATCAGCGCCGGATCGGCCGGCGCGCCGGCGGAGGGGCGGAGCGACAGGCTCATTGGCCGCCCTCCTTCGGCTCCGCGCAGGGCCGCTGCACCGCGAGAAAGGTCGCCGGCTCCAGATCGAACGGCAGGGTGCCGGCCACGGCGGAGAAGGCGGCAAGGCCGGGCGAGATGCCGGAAGCGATGCGCGCGGCATCGCTGGCGGGAAGATCGAGGCCGGCGGCGCGGATGATGGCGGCGGCGTCTTCAGACGAAAGATGCTGGCTCATGCGGCGACCTCCGTCGCGGCGGGCGCGCGGCTGTGGCCGGAGCCCGGAATGACCATGTGGCAGGCGGCGAGATGGGCATCGGGCGCCGTATCGCCCGGCGTCGCCGGGGAGAGGGCGGGGCACACCCGTCCACACACCTCTTCCGCGAAGGTGCAGCGGGTGTGGAAGCGGCAGCCGGCGGGCGGATCGATGGGGTTGGGCGGATCGCCCGAGAGGGGCGGCGTCTCGGTGCGCTTGTCGGGATCGAGGGCCGGCATGGCGGCGAGCAGAGCGCGCGTGTAGGGGTGGGCAGGGGCCTCCCACACCTCATCGACCGGACCGACCTCCACCACCTGCCCGAGATACATCACCAGCACCCGGTCGGAGATGTAGCGGACCACGTTGAGGTCGTGGCTGATGAACACGTAGGTCAGGCCGAACTCGCGCTTGAGGTCGGTGAGCAGGTTCAGCACCTGCGCCTCCACCGACTTGTCCAGCGCCGAGACTGCCTCGTCCAGGATAACGAGCCGTGGCTTCAGGGCGAGGGCACGGGCGATGTTGACGCGCTGGCGCTGGCCGCCAGAGACCTCGTGCGGATAGCGGTTGGCGAACACTTCCGGGCGCAGGCCCACCTTGCCCATCAGCTCGCGGGCGAGCGCCCGTGCCTCCTTGTCGGGGATGCCGTGGACCTTGGGGCCGAAGGCGATGCTGTCTTCGATGGTGAGGCGCGGATTCAGGGACGCATAGCTGTCCTGAAACACCATCTGCATCCCGCGCCGGAACTCGCGCATGGAGAGGCTGTAGCCGACGACCTGCCCGTCAAACAGGATCTCGCCGGAGGTGCGCGGCATGAGGTGCATGAGCAGGCGCGCGGTGGTGGACTTGCCGCAGCCGCTCTCGCCCACGATGCCGAGGGTCTCGCCCTTGGCGACGGCGAAGGACACGTCGTCCACCGCCCGTACGGTCTTCTTTTCGGCGAACAGGCCGCCGCCGATGGGGAAGTGCTTGGTGAGGCTGTTGACGGCGAGCAGCGGCTGGGCCGGTCCGCCGAGGTCCTCAAGAGGTTCGATGGTGCTCAATTGCGGATGTCCATGGCGCTGCGCAGCCCGTCGCTGAGCATGTTGAAGCAGATGGAGACGGCGAAGATCATCACGCCCGGCAGAGCCGCGACGCCCGGATTGACGTAGATGGCGGTGCGCAGGGTGTTCAGCATCAGGCCCCATTCGGGCTCCGGCGGCCTTGTGCCGAGGCCGAGAAAGGAGAGGCCCGCCGCGAGGATCATGGAGACGGAGATGAGGCCCGTCGCATAGACGAAGATCGGCCCCAGCACGTTGCCCAGCATGTGCACGCGCATGATGGTGAGCGCCGAGGCGCCCGACGCCCGCGCCGCATCCACGAAGTCGAGCGAGCGCACCGAGGTGGTGACGCTCTCCGCCACGCGGGTGATCTGCGGCACGAACACCACGGTGAGAGACACGATGGAATTGACGATGCCCGCCCCGAGCACGCCCGAGATGGCGATGGCCAGCAGCACCGAGGGGAAGGCGTAGAACACGTCGATCGTGCGCATGATGATCGTGTTGACCTTGCCGCCGAGATAGCCGGCCAGCAGCCCGAGGCTGGTGCCGATGCCGAAGGCGAGGATCACCGGCAATATGCCGATGAGCAGCGAGAGGCGCCCGCCATAGACAAGGCGGGAGAGCATGTCGCGGCCGAGCTCGTCGGTGCCGAGCGGATAGTTCGGCGTGCCGATGGGGCGCAGCCGGCGGATCATGGAGCCCTGGTAGGGATCGGCGAGGCCGAGCCAGGGCGCGAAGATGGCCGCCAGCACGATGAGGATGAGGATGGCCGCGCAGGCCATGCTCATCTTGTCGCGGGAGATGCGGCGGGCCACCGTCGCCCAATAGCCGCGGGCCTTCTCGACGGGGGCCGCCTCGAGGGCAGCATCGCTGGTCATCGCCACGATCAGGCCCTCTTGATGCGCGGGTCGATCGCCGCCTGGGCGATGTCCACCACGAGGTTGAGGAAGACGAAGAACAGCGCCAGCACGAGGATCGTGCCCTGCAGCAACGGCAGGTCGCGCTGGAAGATCGCCGAGTTCAAAAGGAAGCCCGTGCCCGGCCAGGAGAACACCGTCTCGATGAGGATCGAGCCGCCGAGCAGGTAGCCGAGTTGCAGGCCCATGACGGCGATGGCGGTGGGCAAGGCGTTCTTCACCACATGGCGGAATACTTGCGTCTCACGCAGGCCTTTGGAGCGCAGCGCCTCCACGAAATCCTGCGAGAGGATGTCGCCGGTGAGCGCCCGCACCGTGCGCGTGACGATGCCCATGGGAATCACCGACATGGTGACGGCGGGCAGGATGAGGAAGCGCATGTGCTCCCAGTCCCACGACCAGCCGCCCGGCCCCATGCCCACGGCGGGCAGCCAGTTGAGCCACACCGAGAAGATGATGACCAGCACCATGCCCAGCCAGTAATGGGGCACGGAAACGCCGGCCACCGCGATGGAGGTGGCGAGCTTGTCCACCCAGGTGTTGCGGAAATAGCCGGCGATGAGGCCGAAGAAGGCCCCCAGCGCGAAGCCGATGACGGCGGCCGAAACCGCCAGGATGAAGGTGTTGCCGACCGCCGCCGTCACCTCGGCCAGCACCGGGCGGCCGGTGGCGATGGAGGTGCCGAGATTGCCATGCAGCGCATGCCAGACCCACAGGCCGAACTGCACCGGAAGCGGCTGGTCAAATCCGTAGGCCGCGCGCAGCTGCGCCGCGAGTTCCGCCGAGGCGTCCGGCGGTAGCACCGCCACCAGCGGGTCGCCGGGGGTGATGTGCACCAGAAGGAAGCACACCAGCGCCACCGAGACGACGATGGGGATCACATAAACGATGCGCCTGAGGACATAGACCAGCACGGGGCGATCCTGCTTGTGTTGGAAGGGCGCGGGGCCGGCGGCCCCGCGCTTGGATGCGTATCTGCCGACCGTCATGGCCGGGCTTGTCCCGGCCATCCACGTGGTGCGGCCGGGTTCAGCGTCAGAGGTCACTCAGGCGGCCCGACGTGGATGCCCGGGACAAGCCCGGGCATGACGGCCGTCAGGGGAACGGAAGCGCGCGCCGTTACCCTGCGTGCCTCACTGGCTGATGGACACCGGCGAGAAGTCCACGAACCAGCTCTTGGGCTGCACGAAGCCCTTGATCTTGGGGCTGAGCGCGCGCGGGCCCACATCGTGCGCGACCCACAGGAAGGCGGCATCGTCCACCGAAGCCGCATGCAGCTCGGCGAGGGCGGCGTCGCGCGCGGCGGGGTCGAAGGAGTTGCGCGCCTTCTTCACCAGCTCGTCGAACTTGGGGTTGTTGATGTAGCCCCAGTTGTTGGACACCGGCGGCGCCATGCCCGACTGGAGGAAGCGCACCATGGCGAAGAACGGGTCCATGGCCGCATAGGTGATGTTCACTGCGTTGGAGCCGTTGGCGGACGGGTCCTTCGCGCCCTTGCGCCAGTTGGTGAACAGCGTGTTCCACTCGATCACGTCGAGCTTCACGTCGAAATAGCACTCGGCCAGCGCCTGCTGCAGGTATTCGTTCATGGGAAGCGGCAGCATCTGGCCGGATCCCGAGGCCGAGGTCTGCGTGGTCACCTTCAGCTTCTTGTCGGGGCCGAATCCGGCCTCCTTCATCAGCTTCTGGCCTTCCTTCACATCATACTTGATCTGGAAGGTAGGGGTGCCGCGCCAGGGATGGCCGGGCTCCACGGTGCCGGTGGCGGGGGCCATGAGGCCGCCGAGCAGGCCCTCCTTCATGCCCTCGCGGTCGATGCAGAGGTTCGCCGCCATGCGCACCCGGATGTCGTTCCACGGCGAGCCCTCGATGCGGGAGAACTGCCAGGGCCAGACGTGGGGCTGCTCGTTCGCCTCGATCTTGAAGCCGCGAGACTTCAGCTGGGGCAGGGCGTCGGGCGCCGGCGCCTCGATCCAGTCCACCTGCCCGGCGAGGAGGGCGGCGGTGCGGGCGTTGGCCTCGGGCATGGGCAGGAGCACCATGCGGTCGGTCTTCGGGATGCGGTTCTTGTCCCAGTAGGCGGCGTTCTTAACCAGCTCTAGCCGCTCGCGCGGCACGAAGGCGGCCATCTTCCACGGGCCGGTGCCGGAGGCGCTGCGGGCGAAGATGGTCCAGGCCACAGCGGCCTTCGCCTTGGCGTCGGCGCCCTCGGCGGTCTCATAGAGCTTCTGCCAGTGGGCGGGGCTCGCCATGAACAGGTTGGTGAGGTTGTAGGGCAGGAAGGAGTCGGGCTCGGCGGTGGTCAGCTCCACCGTCAAATCGTCGATCTTCTTCGCCGAGCGGAGTGTCGGCATGCGCGAAGCCGTAACGCCCACCTGGCTGGCATCGAACTGGGGTGCCTCCTTGTTGAGCACCTTGTCCACGTTCCACACCACGGCATCGGCGTTGAACGGCGAGCCGTCATGGAAGGTCACGCCGGGGCGCAGCTTGAAGATCCACTTGGTCTTGTCCTGATCGTCCACCTTCCACTCGGTGGCGAGGCCGGGAACGAGGACGCTGGGCTTGGTGGCCGAGGACAGATCCCACAGCACCAGCGCATCATACATGGTGAGGCCGGTGAAGCGGTTGCCCTCGAAACCCTGGTCGGGCTGGCCGAGGGTGCGCGGAATGTCGGCCGCCGTCATGCCGATGCGCAGGGTGGTCTCCGCAGCGGCAAAGCCCGGTGCCAGAAGGGCCGGGACGGCGATGGCGCCCCCCGTGGCCACGAGAAAGGCGGCCGTCCTCAGGAGGCGGCTGGCCGGGCTGTTGCGCAGGTCATTCTTGAGCATCGTCGAGTCCTCTTCGGCGCGATGCCCATGCTGGCTAGCAACCCCTGTGCCACGGCGCAGAAGCCGTCCCGATCCTTTGTGCCGCTGCGGAATGCTTGAAACAGTTCGTCGTCAAATCATCGACAAATTGCATGATTGCCTATCAATTGAGCAAATGCGGTTCATCGCATGCATTTTGGGTCGAGAGGCGTGCGGGGCGCTTTTCAGGGCGGCCCCCGGATGCTTCCTTTGGGGCGGGCAGGGGAGGGCGCCTTGAAGATTCTGGTCCTGAACGCGAATACCAGCGAGGCCGTGACCGATCGCATGGTGGCGGCGCTGAACCGTCGTGCGCCCGCAGGCGTCGAACTTGCCGGCGTCACGGCCAGCTTCGGCCAGCCCTATGTCACCACGCGCCAGTCGGCGGCGGTGGCGGGCCATGCGGCGCTGGAGGCGGTGGCTGCGGCCGCGGCCAAGGAGCAGGAGGAAGGGCGTCCCCCCTTCGATGCCGCCCTCTATGCCTGCTTCGGCGAGCCGGGCCTGGAGGCGCTGCGCGGCACCTTCGCCTTTCCCTTCGCCGGTATGGCCGAGGCGAGCATCCTCGCCGCGCTCCAATTGGGCGAACGCTTCTCCATCGTGGTGCCGCACGGCGAATGGCCCGCCATGTTGCGCGAGCTGATGCGCCGCACCCATCTGGACGGACGCTGCGCCGGCATCGCCATGGTGCCCGGCGACGCGCTCGCTCTGTCTGCCCGCCATGCGGACGGCTCCTCGGACAAGACCTGGGCGGTGGCGCGGGTGGTGGAGGAGACCATCGCCGCACAGGCGCCGGACGTGCTCATCCTCGGCGGCGCGGCGCTGGCCGGCTACGCCGCCGAGATCGAGGTCGCCGCGCCCCTGCCTATCATCGATTCCCTCGAAGCCGGATTCGAGCAGGCGCTGGCCCTCGCCCGGCTCGGCTCATGCCGCAGGGAAAGGCGCTGAGCGGCGGACTGGGGCTTGGCCTTGCAGGGGATTTTCTGTCGTGCCGCGCCGGGCGGGCTGCTATAGGCGGCAGGCCGGCGCCTCCGCGCGACCGGTGCCCGTCCCCGCGTGAGGGGCGGCTGCCGCAGCGAGTTCCCCCTTGATCGTCGATCCCCTCTTCTATGCCGCCGCCGTGCCGGCCACCATTGTGGTGGGCCTCTCCAAGGGCGGCTTCACCGGCCTTTCGGTGCTGGGCCAGCCCATTCTGGCGCTGGTGATGTCGCCCATCCAGGCGGCCGCCATCATCCTGCCGGTGCTGATCGTCCAGGACGTGGTGAGCCTCTACGCCTACTGGCGCCGCTGGAGCCCGAAGGAACTGCTGCGCACCCTTCCGGGCGCCCTTGCCGGCATCGTGCTCGGCTATCTGCTCGCGGCCTCTGTGTCCGACGCGGCGGTGGCCTTCGGCATCGGCGTGCTCTCGGTGGTGGAGGCGGCACGCGCCTTCCTGTCGCGGCGGCTGAAGCGCGCGCCGGGGGAGTCGGGCCCCATCGCCGCCGCGGTGTGGAGCGCCGTCTCCGGCTTCACCAGCATGATCGCCAATGCGGGTGGTCCGCCGCTGATGATATATTTGCTGCGGCGCCCGCTTCCCGTGCAGCAGTTCGCGGCGACGGCCACCGCCTTCTTCGCGGTGGTGAACTGGGTGAAGCTGCCGTTCTTTTTGGCGCTGGGCCAGATCTCATTCGAGAATCTCGCCACCTCGGCCGCGCTGATTCCCATCGCCGTGGTGTCGACCATGGCCGGCGTCTGGCTGGTGCGCCGCGTCTCACCGGCGCGCTTCTTCGGCCTCGTCTACACCATCCTCGCGGTGGTCGGCGTGAAGCTGATCTACGATGGGGTGACGCACTTCTGAAGGCGCATCACCCGCGCCTCAGGTGAGCGGCGCCGGCATCAGTCCCGCAACCGCCGGCCGCGCCTTCAGCCGTCCGTACCACGCGGCGAGGTTGGGCAAGTCGGGCCGTTCCAGCCCGGTGCCCTCCAGCGGCATGTTGAACCAGCGGTGGGCGCAGCAGGCGAGCGGAATGTCGGCGACGGTGAGGCTCTCGCCCACCAGATAAGTGCGGCCGGCGAGCCCCGCCTCCACGATCGCCAGCGCCGCGCCGAGATTGGCGAAGGCCGGGGCGAGGGCCTTCGGATCGCGCTTCTCCGGCGCGGTGCGCACGATGCCCCAGGTCAGCGCGCTCAGCGGTGCCGCGACGGTGCCGAGCTGGAAATCCATCCAGCGCCCGGCCTCGGCCTGCGCGCGCAGATCGGCGGGCATCAGCGTGCCGAGCCCGTGGCGGGTGGCGAGATAGCGCACGATGGCGTTGGATTCCCACAGCACGAAGCCGTCATCGTCGATCACCGGCACCCGGCCGACCGGATTCCTGGCCCGGAACTCCGGGCTATCCACCAGGCCGAAGGCGCCGCCGGCCTCGATCCGCTCGAAGGGCAAGCCAAGCTCCTGGGCGGTCCAGATCACCTTCTCGACGTTCACCGAATTGATGCGGCCCCAGACCTTCAGCATGGTCATATCCCGTCCTCTTTCGGCGCCCTTCTAGTCCCGTTCGCTTGCTGGCGCGAGGCCGTCATCGCTCCGTGAAGGCGCGGGCCATGGCATCGGCGAGGGGGCGCAGCAGATAGCTCAGCACTGTGCGCGAGCCGGTGTGGAAGGCGACTTCCGCATCCATGCCCGGCTGGAGCCGGCTGCGCAGGTCGGCCGGCACGTCCGTCTCGTCCACGCCGACGCGGGCGAGGAAATAGGGCTGGTGGGTGGTCTCGTCCACCAGCCGATCGCGCGACACCGACGCGAGATGGCCGAGCACCATGGGCGTGGTCCGGCCGTGGAAGGCGGGGAAGCGCACTTCCACCGCCTCATGGAGGTCGAGGCGGTCGATGTCCTGCACGGGCACGCGGGCCTCCACCACCAGCGGCGCGTCCAGGGGCACGATCTCCAGCAGCGTATCGCCGGGGCGCACCACGGCGCCCACCGTGTAGATGCGCGGGTTGATGTTCTGCACGATCCCGCTGCTCGGGGCGCGGATCTCGATGCGCTCCAGCACGCTGCGCGTGACCTGAACCTTCTCCTTCAGCTCCGCCAGCTTTTCGCGGATGTCGAGCAACTGGGAGCCGACATCCTCCGCCCGCTGCTGCGTGAGCTGGACGATCTGCATCTTCTGCTCGCCGATAGAGCCCCGTGCCTTGGCCTCGTCAGCAATGTTGCGGCCGACGAGCCCGTCCAGCCGCGCCTTTTCCCGCTCCAGTGAGGAGACGCGCGACTTGTTGACGAGGTGCTTGCGCTCCAGCTCGCGCACGGCGGTCAGTTCGTCTTCGACGAAGACCAATTGCTGCCGGGCCGAAGCGCGTTCCTGGGCAAGCCCCTCCAGCTCATGGCCGAGCTGGAGGATGCGGCCGTTCAGGATGTCGATCTGGCTCTGGAATGCGGCGCGGCGGTCGCGGAACTGGGCGATCTGGTCGGCCATGGCCTCCCGGACGGCAGGCACGCGGGCGAGTTCCAGAAGCTCCGGGGGGAAGGTGATGGTGGTGGCATCGTCCCGTTCGGCGACGAGCCGGGCTTCCAGAGCCAAAGCGGCACGTCGCTGGGCGAGGGCGGCCTCGTCATTGGCCCGCGACTGGGTGGGATCGAGCCGGAACAGGGTTTCGTCCCGTCCCACTTTCTGCCCCTCCTGCACCAGGATGGCGGCGACGATGCCGCCTTCCAGATGCTGCACCACCTGCCGCTTGCTCTCCACGCCGATCACGCCCGGCGCGACCACCGCACCGTCGACGCGGGCCATCGCCGCCCACCCGCCCAAGCCGAGGAAGGTGACGGCGATCAGGGCGTAGCCCGCGAGCGCGACGCTGCGATAGCCCGAGGGCGGCCGGGGCGAGGCGCCGGCGAAGGGACGGTCGGGAAAGGCGGGCGAGGTCATGCGCGCCTCACGGCTGGTTCGCCGGGCCGGCCGAAGAGGCCGGCGCGGTGCCGAGGCCGGCGACGGATTTGCGGACGCGAACAGTCGGTGCCCCACCCCCGGCAGAGGCTGCGGGCTGGGGCATCTGTGTGGGCGCCGAACCCTGGGCGACGCGCTTCATCACTTCGTCGCGCGGGCCGAAGGCGAGGGCGGCGCCATCCTTGAGCGCGAGCACGAGATCGCACTGGGCGAGGGCGGCCGGCCTGTGGGTGATGAGCACCACCGTGCGGCGCGCCGCCTTCAACTGCTTCAGCGCCTCGGTGAGCGCGGCTTCGCCGGCCGGATCGAGGCTGGCATTGGGTTCGTCCAGCACGATCAGCGCCGGCAGGCCGAACACCGCGCGGGCAAGGCCGATGCGCTGGCGCTGCCCGCCCGACAGGGCGAGGCCGCCGTCGCCGATCTCGGTATTGTAGCCCTGCGGCAGTTGCTGGATCATCTCATGGACCCCGGCGAGCTGCGCCGCCGCCACCACGGCCTCCGGCTCGGCGGCGGTGAAGCGGGCGATGTTCTCGGCGATGGTGCCGGCGAACAGCTCCACGTCCTGCGGCAGGTAGCCGACATGGCGGCCGAGCTGCTCCTCGTCCCAATGGGCGAGGTCCGATCCGTCGAGCCGCAGTGCGCCTGACGCGGCCGGCCACACGCCGACCAGCGCTCGCGCGAGGGTGGACTTGCCGGCCGCCGTCGGGCCAATGACGCCGAGGACGCTGCCGGCGTCGAGCCGGAACGACAGCTGCCGCAGCACCGCCGTCTCGCGGCCCGGCGCCCGCACGAACAGGTTCTCCACGCTCACCACCCCCGTGGGTTCCGGCAGGCGCAGCCGCTCAGGCGGGGGAGGGGCGGCGCGCAGCAGCAGCTGGATGCGGCCATAGGCGGTGCGCATGTTCACCACCGATTTCCAGTTGCTCACCGCCTGCTCGATGGGCTGGATGCAGCGGCCCACGAGGATGGAGCCGGCGATGATCATGCCCGGCGAAATCTGCTTCTGGATGGCGAGCCAGGCGCCGAGCCCGAGCACGATGCTCTGCACCAGCGCCCGGTTGAACTTGGTGATGCCGATGAGAAGCGCGCCTCGGTCGCCGGCGCGGCTCTGCCAGCCCATGGCGCCCTCGTGCGCCTCGCTCCAGCGCGCGCGCAGGGCCTTCGACATCCCCATGGCCTTGAGCACTTCCGCATTGCGCAGGGTGGCCGTGGCGAGGGCATTGGCCTTGATGCCGGCGCGGCCCGCCTCAGCGAGGCTCTCGCGGGTGGCGCGGTTGTTCAGCACCGCGAGGAAGCCGGAGAACAGGCAGCTCGCCACCGCCAGCACCCCGTAATAGGGATGCAGCAGCGTCGCGCAGATCATGTAGATGGGCACCCACGGCACATCGCACAAAGCGGCGAGGCCGGCGCCGGCATAGAAGTCGCGCACGGTGTCGAGGTCGCGCAGCGCCTGCGCCTGTCCGTTGCCCGGCGCGCGCAGCGCCATGCGGCGCACGGCATCGAACACGTCCGCCGCCACCTTGGTGTCGAAGGCGATGCCCGCGCGCTCCAGCAGGCGGGAGCGCAGCCCTTCGAGCGCCGCCCACACCAGATAGAGAAAGCCGGTGATGAGGGTGAGCAGCACCAGCGTCTCGATGCTGCGGCTGCCGAGCACCCGGTCATAGACCTGCATCATGTAGATGGAGGCGTTGAGGCCGAGCAGGTTGATGAAGAAGCTGAACACCACGACGCTCACGAAGGCCGGCCGGATCGTCCTCAGAGCCTGGTCCAGTGCCGTCGGCGCGCCCGCGGCGGCTGGTTCTCTCGATCCCGTAACGCTCATGCCCCAGCGTCTCCGGCCCGGCTTCGGGCCTGTGCTCGTCTCGCGCGCGACGGCGCCCCTCCCTTGTATGCGGGCGAAGCGGCCGGCGGAAGCCGCGCCGCGACACGGCGCGATGGCAATCTGCCGTGTCCTTGCGGCAGGTGGGCGTCTTCGACTTCGCCACAATGCGGTGCGAAGATAACGGCACGGAATGACCATGGCCCGCATCTTCGCCCTCCTCGTCGTCTTCATCTCGCTGCTCGGCGCGGCGCCCTGGCTCGTGCCCGTGGCGAAGGAGAGCGCGAAGCTCATCGCCGCGCGGGATGATCCCGCCGCGCTCGCGGACCTCGGCCTTCAGGGCTTCACGGGCGCGGATGCGGCGCGCGCCATCGAGGCGGCCCTGGCGGAGGACGATGCGGCGCTGGCCAGCTCCTATCTCGCGCTGGCCGACGCCCGGCACCTCGCCGTCCCCGCCGATCTGCGCGCGCGGGTGGAGACGGCCAACGGCGTGGCGGCGCAGGCGCTCCACTCCGCCAAGGCGTTCGGCATGGGCTTCGTGACCGGCCAGCCGACCGATCTCGCGGGTCTTGCCGGCGCGGCGACCAGCGACCTCATGGTCTGGGGCGACATCCGCGATGCCGGCCGCGAGGGTTTGAAGATCGCGCGCGGGGAGGAACCGGACCAGCTCATTCTCGGCCTGTCCGCCGTGGGTATCGCGGTGACCGCCGGCACCTATGCCACCGTGGGCGCGAGCCTGCCGGTGCGCATGGGAATTTCCCTGGTTAAGGTGGCGAAGCGCACCGGCCGCCTCTCCGCCGGGCTGCTGCGCAGCTTCACCCGCGCCGCTCGGGAAAGCGTGGATTTCGTCGCCCTGCGCCGCCTCCTCTCCGGCTCGGCAGCGGTGGACGGGGCGGCGGTGAAGAGCGTGGTGCGCACCGATCGCCTCGCCACCCTCACCCGCATGCTGGACGATACCGCCCGCATCGAGGCCAAGGCCGGCACCCGCGCCGCGCTGGAAGGGCTGAAGGTGGCCGAGGGCGGCCGCGACCTCTCCCGTGTCGCCCGGCTCGCCGACACCAAGGGCGTGCAGACGCTCGCCATCCTGAAGACGCTGGGGCGCGGCGCCATCGCCATCACCAGCCTGCTGTTCCAACTCATCTGGTGGGGCTTCCTCGCGGCCTTCTACCTGTTCGCCCTGGTGTCGAGCTTCAATTCCTTCTGCGTCGCCTGCGCCCGGCGCACATGGCGGCACAAGCGGCGCCGGGGGCGCCGGCCCGAGCCTCCCGGTGCGATGCCACGCGGAAGGCTCTTCGTGCGGCGGACGCCGACCGTCGTGCCCGCAGCGGAAATCGCCATTCCGGCCCCGGTCGCCGCCGATGTCATCGCCGCCGCTACCCGCGACGTGCTCGCGGCCACGGAAGCGGTGCGCGCGCTGGGGCAGGAGGAGACCGACGGGGAGTTGGCAGGCGGGGAGGGACCTTCTAGTTTCCCCGCCCGCGCGCCCGAGCGGCGCGAGGCTCCCCCGCTTGTCGTTCCCCCCGAAGGTCCCTCATGCCCCATTTCTCCTCCGATGGCGTCGATATCGCCTATCTCGATCAGGGTGCCGGCGAGCCGGTCCTCCTGATCCACGGCTTCGCCTCCACCAAGGAGATCAACTGGGTCGGCCCCTCCTGGACCAAGACGCTCACCGAGGCCGGATACCGCGTCATCGCCTTCGACCATCGCGGTCACGGGGAATCCGAAAAGCTCTACGATCCCGCCCTTTACGACACCCGCCTGATGGCGGAGGACGCCCACAACCTGCTGCGACACCTCGGCCTCGATCGGGCGGACGTGATCGGCTATTCCATGGGCGCGCGGGTCGCGGCCCAGATGGCGCTGCATTTTCCCCACGCCGTGCGCTCGGCCATTTTCGGCGGGCTGGGCATCCATCTCGTGGAAGGCGCGGGCCTGCCGCAGACGGTGGCGGACGCGCTGGAGGCGCCGAGCCTCGACGAGGTGAAGGATGCCATGGGCCGCATGTTCCGCGCCTTCGCCGACGCCAACAAGGCGGACCTCAAGGCGCTCGCCGCCTGCATCCGTGGCTCCCGGCAGGTGCTGACGCAGGAGGAGGTGGGGCGCATCTTCCAGCCGGTGATGGTCGCCATCGGCACCCGCGATGCGGTGGCCGGCGCAGCAGCGCCGCTGGTGGCGCTGCTGCCGGACGGTACCCAGCTCGACATCCCCAACCGCGACCACAATCCCGCCGTGGGCGACAAGGTGTTCAAGCAGGGCGCTCTCGACTTCCTGAAGGCGCGCCCCTGACGCCGGCCTGTGGGAACCTCTCGCCTTGCCGCAGCATGTGCTAGAACAGGAGCAAGTCTGATCCCCGAGGAGGCAGAGATGCCGCAAGTGCCGATGGTTTCGCCCCTGCCGGTTTCGCCCGCGCCCGACATCGCCGTGCCGCGCGTGACGCGCGTTGGCACCGAGCGCTGGCACGATGTGGTGGACCCGGTCTGGGCGCGCCTGCGCAACGAGGCCGAGGAGGCCGCCGAGCGCGAGCCGCTGCTCGCCGGCTTCTTCACCAGCGCCATCCTCGGCCAGCCGAGCCTGGAAGCCGTGATCGGCGAGCGCATCGCCGCCCGTCTCGGCGACACCGATCTGCCGGGCTCAGCCATCCGCGCCGCCTGGCTCGATGCGGTCGCCCGCGACAAGGACATCTCCCAGGCCCTCCGCGCGGACGTGATGGCGGTGGTGGACCGCGATCCCGCCGCTGACCGCACGCTGGAGCCGGTGCTGTATTTCAAGGGCTTCCACGCCATCCAGTCGCACCGGCTGGCTCATTCCCTGTGGAACAACGGGCACAAGGACTTCGCGCTCTATCTCCAGAGCCGGGCCTCTTCCGTCTTTGCCGTGGACATCCATCCGCAGGTACCGATCGGGCGGGGCGTGTTCTTCGACCATGCGACCGGCATCGTGATCGGCGCGACGGCGGTGATCGAGGACGATGTCTCGATCCTGCAGGGTGTTACCCTCGGCGGCACCGGCAAGGAAAGCGGCGACCGCCATCCCAAGATCCGCCGCGGCGTGCTCATCGGTGCCGGGGCCAAGGTGCTGGGCAATATCGAGGTGGGCCGCTGCGCCCGCGTCGCCGCCGGCTCCGTGGTGCTGAAGCCGGTGCCCCGCAATTCGACCGTCGCCGGCATCCCGGCCAAGGTGGTGGGCGAGGCCGGCTGCGCCGAGCCTTCGCGCTCCATGGACCAGATGTTCGAGGACAACATCTGGTCCGGTGCGGACATCTGACCCCGCCGGCTTGAACGCGCACCCGATGGCGGCCATAAGGCGGCCATCCGCTCTCAGGAGGACACCCCTTGGACAAGACCGAGATCGAGCAGGTGCAGCGTTATATGCGGAACCTCTTCAACAATCCGCAGATCAACGTGGCAGCCCGCGCGAAGCCGAAGGGCAGCGCCGAGGTGTTCCTCGGCGAGGAAGCGATCGGCACTCTGGACAAGGACGAGGAGGACGGCGAGCTTTCCTATCATTTCCGCATGCCGGTTCTGGATAAGGATGCCCCCAGCTACCTCCGCACCAAGTTTGGCAACCCGAAGTTCAAGGTGGTCGCCTTCGCCAAGTCCAAGGACACGGCCGAGGTCTATCTCGGCGATGATGCCATCGGCACTCTCACCAAGGACGAGGAAAAGGGGAAGGCCACGCAGAACTTCCGCATGGCCATCTTCGAGACCGACCTCGAGTGAGCCTGCGACAGGCGCGGGCGTCCAGCGGGACGCTTGCGCCCGGCCCTGAACGCGCTACACCTCTGGCATATTGAATCCAGAGGGGAGGGCGCCGTGGCGCTGCTGGAGGTCTCCGGGGAGCGGTTCAGGGTGGAGGTGACGGGGCCGGAGGGCGCGCCGCCGCTCATCCTCTCCCATTCCCTCGGCTGCACGCTCGGCATGTGGGACGAGGTGGTGCCGCTGTTCGCGGGCCGCCGCCTCATCCGCTACGACGCCCGCGGCCATGGCGAGAGCGCCGCACCCGACCAAGTCTATTCCATGGGCGACCTCGGCCGCGACGTGCTGGCGATCATGGACCGGCTGAACCTCGCCACCGCTGATTTCTGCGGCCTGTCGCTGGGCGGCATGGTGGGCCAGTGGCTGGCGCTGAATGCGCCCCAGCGCCTCACCCGCCTCATCCTGTCCAACACCACCGCCCATGCTGGCCCGGCGCGCTTCTGGGATCACCGCATCAAGGCGGTGCGCAAGGACGGCACCGGCCCCATCGCCGATTCCGTCATCGACAGCTGGTTCACGTCCGAGTTCAAGGCGCAGCGCCCCGCCCGCGTGGCGGAGGTCCGGGCGATGGTCACGGGCACGAAGCCTTCCGGCTACATAGGCACCAGTGCCGCCATGCGCGACATGGATTTCCGCACCGACGTGGCGCGCATCGCCACCCAGACGCTGGTCATCGTCTCCGACGGCGATCGCTCGACGCCACCGGCCTGGGGCGAGGCCATCGCCGCGGCCATTCCCGGCGCGAAGCTGGCGCGCCTGCCGGGCGGGCACCTCTCCGCCATCGAGCAGCCGGAGGCGTTTGTGCGGACCGTCTCGGCGTTCCTCGCATAGGCGCGCGCTCGCGTCGCGCCGGCCGGGCGTGACATCGCCCGGCGCTTGTGGAAGATGCCGCGAATGCGTGGAGGCGCGGCATGGCATCCCATCAGAGCGGTCACGGTCACGGCCACGATCACGACGACCACGATAGCCAAGACCACGACCAACACCAAGACCACGCCGGCCATTCGCACGGCCATGGCGGCCACGGCCATTCCCACGCCCCGCCGGATTCGCTGCGGGCCTTCGCCATCGGTGCCGGGCTGAACCTCGGCTTCGTCATCATCGAGGCAGGGTTCGGCTTCATGTCCGGCTCGCTCGCCCTTCTGGCGGATGCGGGCCACAATCTCTCCGACGTGCTCGGCCTGCTGCTCGCCTGGGGTGCCGCATGGCTGTCGCGCCGGGCGCCGACGGCGAAGCACACCTACGGCTACGGCCGTTCCTCCATCCTCGCCGCGCTCGCCAATGCGACGCTGCTGCTGGTCGCCACCGGCGGCATCATCCTGGAAGCTTTCGGCCGGATCGCCGATCCCGAGCCGATCCAGACCGGAATCGTGATGGTGGTGGCGCTGGTGGGCGTCGGCGTGAACATCGGCACGGCGCTTTTGTTCATGGCGGGGCGCAAGGGCGATCTGAACGTCCGGGGCGCGTTCGTGCACATGGTTGCGGACGGCGCGATCTCGCTGGGCGTGGTGATCGCCGGTGCGGTGATCGCCCTCACCGGCTGGCTGTGGCTGGACCCGGTGGTGTCGCTGGCGATCTCCGTCGCCATCATCGCCGGCACATGGGGGCTGTTGCGGGACAGCGTGAACCTCGCCATGGACATGGTGCCGGAGGGCGTCGACGCCGCGGAGGTGGAAGCCTATCTCGCTGCGCGGCCGGGGGTGAGTGAGGTCCACGACCTGCACATCTGGGGCCTCAGCACCACATCTGTGGCGCTCAGCGCCCATCTGGTGCGGCCCGGCGCGACGCTGGACGATGATTTCCTGTCGGAGACGTGCGCGGAGCTGAAAGCCCGCTTCGGCATCGTCCACCCGGTGCTGCAGGTGGAAGAGGGGCGCATGCAATGCGCCCTCGCGCCGAGGGATGTGGTGTAAAGCCGATCGCCCGCTCCAGGCGGGCGGCGGGCGAAATCAGGCCGCCTTCGGCGCCTGCAACCCTTCCAGCGCTTCGCGGGCGATGGGCTGAAGTCCCTCGCCGCCGTGCGCCACGTGCTCGGCGATCTTGGAGCGCATGCGCGGGTCCCAGAACTTCTTGATGTGCGTGCGCGTCGCCTCCACGGCCGCCTCGTGCTTCTGCGCGGCGAAGGCGGTGGCGATCTGGTTGGCCATGTAGACCAGCTTCTCGGTGGAGTTATGCGACATGGTCCCGTTCCGATGACGCGGGCGCGATGCGCCCGGGATGGGTGAAAATCTCGAAGCCGTCATCGCGCACGATGGCGGCAAGGGTGATGCCCGCTGCCTCCGCCGTCCGGATGGCGAGGGAGGTGGGAGCGGATACCGCGGCGATGACGCCCACACCCAGCACTGCCGCCTTCTGCACCATCTCGATGGAGACGCGGCTGGTGAGCAGCAGCAGGCCCCGCGCGGTGTCGAAGCCGGCATCGGCGGCCATGCCGACGAGCTTGTCCAAAGCGTTGTGGCGGCCCACGTCCTCCGCCAGCGCGAGGATGCCCCGGCCGGGTTCGAAATAGGCGGCGGCGTGCACCGCGCGGGTCTCGCGGTTCAGCGTCTGAAGCGGGCCGAGGGTCGCCATGGCGTCCAGCACCACGTCCGGCGCGAAGACGGACGTGGCGGTGACATGGGCGGCGGGCTTCACCGCCTCGGCGAGGCTTTCCACCCCGCACAGGCCGCAGCCGGTGGGGCCGGCGAGCGCCCGGCGCCGGGCGGAAAGATGCTTCATCTTCTCCTCGGCGATCCACATGCGCGCCTCGATGCCCTCATCGACGACGATCACGTCGCGGGAGAGGATTTCCTCCTTCGCCGCGACGATGCCCTCGGTGAGGGCAAAGCCCAGCGCGAAGGCGGCGATGTCGGTGGGGCTCGCCATCATCACCGCATGGGTGGTGCCATTGAAGGTGAGGGCGACCGGCACTTCCTCCGGCACCGCCCGGGTGCCGGAGGAGACCTGCCCGTCCCGCAGCTGCACACGCTCCACCCGCCGCGCCGGAGGGGGCGCGGGGAGGTTGGCAGGCAGGGGGCAGGCAGGCTCGTCGGTCATCTCGTCCATTCAGATGGGAGCACCTGAGGGCGCCCGGAAGGGGGGAGCAGGGGGGCGGAGGCCCCCGGCCTCACTCCGCCGCGATGCGGCGGCTGGTGCGGCTGAGGTTCTCGTACTCCTCCTGCCACTGGGTCGGGCCGTTGGAGGGCGAGACCTGCACCGCCGTCACCTTGTATTCGGGGCAGTTGGTGGCCCAGTCCGAATAGTCGGTCGTCACCACGTTGGCCTGCGTCACCGGGTGATGGAAGGTAGTGTAGACCACGCCCGGGGCGACGCGATCGGAGATCACCGCGCGCAGCGAGGTGGAGCCGGCGCGGCTGTCGAGCTTCACGAAGTCGCCGTCGCGGATGCCGCGGACCTCGGCGTCGTGGGCATGGATCTCCAGCACGTCCTCCGGGTGCCAGACCACGTTCTCGGTGCGCCGGGTCTGGGCGCCCACGTTGTACTGGCTGAGGATGCGGCCGGTGGTGAGCAGCAGCGGGAAGCGCGGCCCGGTCTTCTCGTCGGTGGGCACATACTCGGTGAGCATGAACTTGCCCTTGCCGCGCACGAAGCCGCCGATGTGCATGATCGGCGTGCCTTCCGGCGCCTTCTCGTTGCAGGGCCACTGCACCGAGCCCATCTCGTCGAGCAGCTTGTAGTTCACGCCGGCGAACGAGGGCGTCAGCGCCGCGATCTCGTCCATGATCTCGCCGGGGTGGCTGTAGGTCATGGGGAAGCCCAGCGCGTTGGACAGCATCTGGGTGACTTCCCAGTCCGCATAGCCGTTCTTCGGCGCCATCACCTTGCGGATGCGCTGGATGCGGCGCTCGGCATTGGTGAAGGTGCCGTCCTTCTCAAGGAAGGAGCAGCCCGGCAGGAAGACGTGGGCGTAGTTGGCGGTCTCGTTCAGGAACAGGTCCTGCACCACCAGGCACTCCAGCGCGGCAAGGCCGGCGGAGACATGCTTGGTGTCGGGGTCGGACTGGAGGATGTCCTCGCCCTGCACGTACATGCCCTTGTAGGTGCCTTCCACGGCCGCATCGAACATGTTCGGAATGCGCAGGCCCGGCTCGTCGTCGAGCCCGACACCCCAGAGGGCTTCGAACGATGCGCGGGTGGCGTCGTCCGAGATGTGGCGGTAGCCCGGCAGCTCGTGTGGGAACGAGCCCATGTCGCACGAGCCCTGCACGTTGTTCTGGCCACGCAGCGGGTTCACGCCCACGCCGTTGCGGCCGATGTTGCCGGTGGCCATGGCGAGGTTGGCGATGGCGATGACGGTGGTCGAGCCCTGCGAATGCTCGGTCACGCCCAGGCCGTAATAGATCGCGCCGTTGCCGCCGGTGGCATAGAGCCGGGCGGCGCCGCGCACCGCGTCAGCCGGAACGCCGGTGTACTTCTCCACCGCCTCGGGGGAGTGGCGCTCCTCGGCGACGAAGGCGGCCCATTCCTGGAACTCCTCCCAGTCGCAGCGCTCGCGCACGAACTGCTCGTTCACCAGACCCTCGGTGACGATGACGTGGGCCATGGCGGTGACGATCGCCACGTTGGTGCCGGGCCGCAGCGGCAGGTGGTAGGCCGCCTCGATGTGGGGCGAGCGCACCACGTCGGTGCGGCGCGGATCGACCACAATGAGCTTGGCGCCCTGGCGCAGCCGCTTCTTGAGGCGCGAGCCGAACACCGGGTGGCCGTCGGTCGGGTTGGCGCCGATTATGAGCACCACGTCGGACTCTTCGATGCTGTCGAAGTCCTGCGTGCCGGCCGAGGTGCCGTAGGTCACGGACAGGCCGTAGCCGGTGGGCGAGTGGCAGACGCGGGCGCAGGTGTCCACGTTGTTGTTGCCGAAGCCGCCGCGGATCAGCTTCTGGACGAGGTAGGTCTCCTCGTTGGTGCAGCGCGAGGAGGTGATGCCACCCACCGAGCGCTTGCCGTACTTCTCCTGGATGCGCTTGAACTCGGAGGCGGCGTAGGCGATCGCCTCCTCATAGCTCACTTCCTTCCACGGCTCGTGGATGGAGGAGCGGATCATGGGCTTCAGGATGCGGTCCTGGTGGACGGCGTAGCCATAGGCGAAACGGCCCTTCACGCAGGAATGGCCCCGGTTCGCCTTGCCATCCTTGTAGGGCACCATGCGCACCAGCTCGTCGCCGCGCATCTCGGCCTTGAAGGTGCAGCCGACGCCACAATAGGCGCACGTCGTCACCACCGAATGCTCGGGGGTGCCGATGTTGTACATGGCCTTCTCGTTCAGCGTCGCGGTCGGGCAGGACTGCACGCAGGCGCCGCAGGAGACGCACTCCGAGGTGAGGAAGCTCTCGTCCATGCCGGGCGAGACGCGGCTGTCGAAGCCACGGCCGGAGATGGTGAGCGCGAAGGTGCCCTGCACTTCCTCGCAGGCGCGGACGCAGCGGTTGCAGACGATGCACTTCGACTTTTCATAGGTGAAGTAGGGGTTGGACTCGTCCTTCCCGAGCTTCGTGTGGTTCTCGCCCTCATAGCCGTAGCGCACGTCGCGCAGGCCGACGACGCCGGCCATGTCCTGCAGCTCGCAATCGCCGTTGGCGGAGCAGGTCAGGCAGTCCAGCGGGTGGTCGGAGATGTAGAGCTCCATCACCCCCTTGCGGATCTTCTTGAGCCGCTCGGTCTGGGTCTTCACCACGATGCCATCCGCCACCGGCGTGGTGCAGGAGGCGGGGGTGCCGTTGCGGCCCTCGATCTCGACGAGGCACAGACGGCAGGAGCCGAAGGCGTCGAGCATGTCGGTGGCGCAGAGCTTGGGGATCTGGTTCCCCACCTCCATCGCGGCGCGCATGATGGAGGTGCCTTCCGGCACCTGCACCTTCATGCCGTCGATGGTGAGCGTGACCAGCTTCTCGGACTTGGAAGCCGGCGTGCCGTAGTCGATTTCATGGACGAGGGACATGTCGTTCCTCCAATTATTCTGCGGCGGCCGGCAGCTTCGGCGTGGCGCCGAAGTCTTCCGGGAAATGGGTGAGGGCGCTGACGACGGGGTAGGGCGTGAAGCCGCCGAGCGCGCAGAGCGAGCCGAGCTTCATGGTGTGGCAGAGGTCTTCCAGCAGGGCGAGATTCTGCTCGCGCTTCTCGCCGGCGACGATCTTGTCGATGGTCTCGACGCCACGGGTGGAGCCGATGCGGCAGGGCGTGCACTTGCCGCAGCTCTCGTGGGCGCAGAACTCCATGGCGAACTTGGCCATGTGGGCCATGTCCACCGTGTCGTCGAACACCACGATGCCGCCATGGCCGATGAGCGCGTCCTTGGCCGCGAAGGCCTCGTAGTCGAACGGCGTGTCGAACTGGTGCACCGGCAGGTAGGCGCCCAGCGGCCCGCCCGCCTGCACCGCCTTCACCGGACGGCCGGAGGCGGTGCCGCCGCCGATCTCGTTGACAAGCTCGCCCAGCGAGATGCCGAACGCGGTCTCGAACAGGCCGCCGTGCTTGATGTTGCCCGCGAGCTGGATGGGCATCGTCCCACGCGAACGGCCCATGCCGAAGTCGCGATAGAACTTGCCGCCCTTGTCGAGGATGATCGGCACGGTGGCGAGGGAGACGAGGTTGTTGATGACCGTGGGCTTGCCGAACAGGCCCACATGCGCCGGCAGCGGCGGCTTGGCGCGCACGAGGCCGCGCTTGCCTTCCAGGCTTTCGAGCAGCGAGGTTTCCTCGCCGCACACATAGGCGCCGGCGCCCATGCGCATTTCCATGTCGAAGGAGACGCCCGAGCCCATGATGTTGTCGCCGAGCAGCCCGGCCATGCGGGCCTTCTCAATGGCCTTCTCCATCACCACGAAGGCGAGGGGATATTCCGAGCGGCAATAGACAAAGCCCTTCGTCGCGCCCACGGCGAGGCCGGCGATGGTCATGCCCTCGATGAGGCAGTAGGGGTCCGCTTCCATGATGAGGCGGTCGGCGAAGGTGCCCGAGTCGCCTTCGTCTGCGTTGCAGACGATGTACTTCTGGTCGGCCGGGGCAGCGGCGACCGTGCGCCACTTGATGCCGGTCGGGAAGCCTGCGCCGCCACGGCCGCGCAGGCCGCTCTCGAACACCTCTTCCACCGTCCCGGACGGTCCCAGCTCCAGCGCGCGCTTCAGGCCGCGATAGCCGCCGTGGGCCTCGTACTCGGTGAGGGAGAGCGGGTCGATGATGCCGATGCGGGCGAAGGTGAGCCGCGTCTGCTTCTTCAGCCAGGGCAGCTCGTCCACCACGCCGATGCACTTGGGATGGTCGGCGCCATGCAGGAAGCCGGCGTGCAGCAGCTCGTCCACCTCGGCGGGCGTGACGGGGCCGTAGCCGATGCGGCCGCGCTCGGTCTCGATCTCCACCAGCGGCTCCAGCCAGAACATGCCGCGCGAGCCGTTGCGGGTGATGTCGGCGGTGATGCCACGGGCCAGCAGGCCGGCCTCGAGCCGCTTGGCGACCCGGTCGGCGCCGCAGGCGATGGCGGTGGCGTCGTTGGGAACGAAGATGCGGGGGGACTTCATCACACCTCTCCGAAGTGCTTGCCGGCGGCGACGCACTCGGCGATTTCGTCGACCGTAGCGTGGTCGAGGCGGCCGACCAGCTGCCCGTCCACGAGGGCGGAGGGGGCACAGGCGCACAGGCCGAGGCAGTAGATGGGCTCAAGCGTCACGCGGCCATCGGCCGAGGTCTCGCCCATGGAGACGCCCAGCTTCTCCTCCGCATAGGCGGTGAGGGCGGTGCTGCCCATGGACTGGCACGCCTCGGCGGCACAGAGCTTCACCACCGTGCGGCCCGGCGGCTCGCGGCGGAAGTCGTGATAGAAGGTGAGGACGCCGTAGACCTCGGCGCGGGAGAGATTGAGCGTCTCCGCGATCATCGGCACCACGGGATCGGGCACGAAGCCGAACGTCTCCTGCAGGGCGTGCAGGATCGGCATGGTCGCCCCGTCGAGATGCTTGTGCTCCGCGATCACCTGCGCTGCGCGCTCGGTGCTCCAATCCTCATAGACCGCCATGGACGTCTCACTTTCCCCAACTGACCGAGGCCGCGTTGCCGCTGCTTCGTGTTGCTTGGGGGAAAGTGTGTCATACGCGGCCCTTCAATCAAGGCAGCTGTGGGATGTTGCGATAGAACATCTCTATCAAGCGGCGCCCGTTCGAGACGAGCCAGAACCGGAAATCAAGGCGCTGGCCTGCGTCATTCCGGTCAGTCTGGGATGGTTCTTGGTATATTGATCGTGTTTTTCTATGCGGACACGGTTTTGGGAGCGGCCATGGCCGCTCCGAATTATTGCATTGCAGCAATTGCCGGGTCGGTCACGGTGGCCTGCTCCAGCTTCGGAGCGATGCGTCGCGCTTCCGCAACGAGAGCTGCCGTGATCGGCGTGGTCGGCTCCCGATGGGGCACCACGAGGCCGATGGAGTGGGAGATGTCCGGCTCCAGGATCGGAATCGACCGCACGGTGGAGGTGAGCCCCAGCGAGTCCGCGAGCATGGCCGGCATCACGCTCGACCAAAGCCCCGTGCGCACATGGGTGAACAGCACGATCATGGAATTGGATTCGAGTGTCGGCTTGTGGCTGGCGCCGGCGGCGGCGAGGAGATTGTCCACGATGCGCCGGTTCTGCATGTCCGGGGTGAGGAGGGCGAGCTGCAACTCCGCCACTTCCGCCCAGGTCACGCTTTCCCGGTCGCCGTATTTGGCATCGGCGGCCGTCACGAGGCGGTAGCGCTCGCGATAAAGCGGCACCGTGTTCACCCGGCCGAGGGGCTCGTTGTCGAGATAGGTGAGGCCCGCGTCGATCTCCAGATTTTCCAGGTGGTTCAGGATTTCGATGGAGGTGCGCGAGATCACCGTGAAGCGCACGTCCGGATGGCGGGCGCGGAACGGGGTCGTCAGCGCCGCCACCATGGGCAGGGCTGTGGGAATGGCGGCGATGCGCAGGGGGCCGGCGAGGCCGCGCTTCAGTGCGTCGATGTCCTGACGCATGGCGCGCGAGTCGGCCACGATGCGCCGCGCCCATTCCAGCGTCCGCTCGCCCTCGGGGGTGAAGCCCATGAAACGGGAGCCGCGCTGCACCAGCAGCACTCCCAGCGTGTCCTCCAGCTGCTTGATGCCGGCGGAGAGGGTGGGCTGGGTGACGCCGCAGGCTTCGGCGGCCCGGCCGAAATGGCGTTCACGGGCAAGAGCGATCAGGTATTCGAGCTTGTCTATCATGCCGCCATATCAGTGCCGCGGGCGGTGGCGCGCAAGGCGGCTTCGTTGCCGCACCGCAGCGCTGGCGGAGGTCATCCACTGCCGCAGCGCGACACGGGAAACATCGCTGCCGTCAGTGGCGGTAAGCCGAAGGTGTATTTGCTGATTCGCGCAATCCCACTCTCGCGAACGTGACCTTGGGCACGGGAACCGTCCACCAGCAATTAAGGTTATATTAGGGATGGCGATGGTGCGGCGGACCATCAGCCGGAATCGGGGAGAGGGAGTCCCGCGATGCTCCGCGTAGCCAATGGGTCTGTTCTGATTTCCGTGGTCGTGATGCTGTTCGCCACCCTGCTGGTCGCGACGCCCACCCTTGCCTTCCTGATGCAGCCGCACGAGCACCCGGCCGAAACGCCGAGGCCGCCTGTTCGCAGCGTATCCGCATTCGCCTGAGATCATATCGAGATGGAGCTTGTCCGTGGCTTGCGCGGCGAGGCTTCCGGGCGATATCGCACGTCTTGAGCCCCATGCCCCGGGGCATCTTCACGCGCGGGAACCGCGCCAAATTCGATGCCAGCGCCTTCGGCCCGAACGTCCGCTGCCCTGACCAGTCGCGAACGCCGGGCGGAACGATCGGGGCGCCGCACACGTCTTCAGCCTGAGCGGGCATCTCGCCAGCCACGGCCTCGAAACGGCGTGTGGCCGCGGTGAGACGCGGTGACGCTTGGGATGCGAAGAGCCTGGGATGGGGTGGAAAATGGCGGAACAAGCTGTGCAAGGAGCGCCGCAGTACGAAAATGCTGGCGAGCGTGCGCTTCCATCGGCACGCGGCCGGGAAGACGGGCTGCTGGCACTGATGGTGGCCTTCGCCTTGGGCCTTGCGCTGGCGCTCGTGCCCTTCGGCAGCGATGCCAGGGCGCAGTCGCGGGGGATGTTCCCCTCGCATGGCGGGTCGCCCCTGACGGACTTTTTCTCAGCCTTGTTCGGCGCTCGCCCGACCTATCGGTCCAGCGAGCAGCCCCGCATCATCGTCACCCCGCGCATGCTTGATGCGGCACCGAGCTACAGCGGCGGTGGCCACGGCTATTGCGTGCGCACCTGCGACGGGCGGTATTTCCCGCTCGCCGGCCGCGCCGGGGTGGAGAAGAGCGATCTGGCCCAATGCGCCGCCTTCTGTCCGGCCGCGAAGATGACCGTGGTGAGCACCTCGGATCCAGCGCGCGGGATCGAGGGAGCCGTCACCCGCGAGGGCAAGCCCTATTCGGAACTGCCCAATGCCTATGTCTACCGTCAGCGCCTCGTCGAGGGCTGCACCTGCAACGGCAAGGTCGGCGGCCTCACCCATGTGGATGTCATGGAAGACCCCACGCTGAAGCGCGGCGATGTGGTGATGACCGCCGAGGGCACCCGCGTCTTCACCGGCAAGACCAAGGGGCCGCCCTATCGCGCGGCGGACTTCGTCGAGCCGTCCCGTTTCCCCGAGCTGCCGCGATCCATGCGCGCGCGCCTCGACGAGCTCACGGTGGCCTCGCGATAGGCGTTACCGGCGCTTCGAGGCCTGCCGGGCGGTGTTGAGGGCCACGGCGGCCCGAATCAGGGTCTTGAACGCCTCGGGCTCCACCTCTTTCCCTTCATGAATGTCGATGGCCCGGCGGGTGCCGCCGCCGAGGCCCGCATTGAACAGCCCGCTCGGATCATCCAGCGCTGCGCCATGGGCGAAGGTCAGCTTCACGTAGGCCTTGTAGACCTCCCCGGTGCAGAGGATGCCGTCATGTTCCCATGTGGGCACGCCGGACGGATTGGTGGGCTTCACCCACTTCACCGCCTCGGTCACCTCAGGATCGGCCTCGTGGATCAGGGCGCGCACGCGGGCGAGGGCGTCGCCGCGCCAGTCCTTCAGTCCCGCAATCCTGGCGTCAATGCGGGCCTCAGGGGAATCGAGGTCGCTCATTCATCCTCTTCGGCTGTGCGAGAGGCAGATCGCGTCCAACCGGACGACTTAGACGGCCGCCCGGCTGCGCGCGGACTTGCGATTGCGACGGACGGTGCCATCGGACGGAACGGCATTGGCTTCGATCGCCGGAGCGTCGCCGGCGGGTGCCTCTTCTTCGGCGCTGCCGTCGGTTTGATCGAGCAGGGCGCGGATGCGCGCGGCAAGGTCGCCGCCGGCGTCATCCGCCACGGCCTGACGGATGGGTGAGCCGTTACCCTCCAACCGGGCGGTGAGGGCGGCGAGGCGCGCCGCGAGGTCGGTCATGCTTTCGCGCAGGATCGCGTTGTCGGCGCCATCGGCAGCAGAGACTTCGCTAGCGAGCGGAGCGGGAGCCGTATTGCCGTCGTCCCGGCGGCGCTGCACTGCCTCTTCCATGAGGGCGTGGTCGGCCTTGAGCATGCGCAGGGCATCCTCAAGCCGCCGGTTCTCGGCCTCGGCCGCGCCGAACTCGCTGGCGCGCCGCTGCTCGAAGGCGTGGACGACGGCGCGGTTGGCGTCGAGGTCGGCCTCCGCCGTGGCGAGCGTCTGGGCGAGCCGGTCGCGCTCGGCCTCCAGAGCGGCGATGGTCTGCGCCCGCGCCTCGCTCTCGACCACCTTGAGGGCAAGGGCTTCCTGCGCCTCGGTGAGATCGGTGGAAAGTTCGGTCGCAGCCTGGGCCGCGATGGCGCGGGCCTCAAGGGTGGCGGCGCGCTCGGCTTCAAGGGTGGCGGACGTTTCCTCGAGCCGGCGGGCGGTGTCGGCGAGGCGCGCGCTCAGGCTCGCCACGTCCGCTTCGATGGCGGTAACGCGGGTGCGGGCGGCGGCAAGCGCCTCCTCGCGGGCCTTCAAGGCCTCGGCCTGGGCGCGGGCATCCCCGGTGAGGGTGCCGTGTGCGGCTTCCAGTGCGGCGAGGGCGGCGACCCGATCCGCCAGCGCCTCTTCCAGGCGGGCGACGGTGGCGGTGCGGTCGGCGAGCTGGTCCTGCGTTTCGCCCAAAAGCACATCGCGCTCGGCGCTGGTGGCTTGCAGGAAAGTGTGCTGCGCCTGGAGGGTCTTCAGTTCCCCTTCCAGTTCGAACGTGCGCTGGCGCTGGGTCTCGATGGTGGCGGCGTTGGCGACGATGGTGTCGCGCATGGCGTCGGATTGCAGCTCCAGCCGCCGCTGGTTGAGGGCGAAGAAGGCGCGCTGCTGGTCCTTGTCGGCCTGCACCTCGAAGATGGAGATGGGCACCGCCGCCTCCACCCTTTTGGTGGTGAGCCGGACGGCCCGGTGCCAGACCGCGGGCAGCACGAGCAAAGCCACGAGCGTTGCGATCAGCACGCCCAGCATGAAGTACATGATCTGCTCGATCACGCGCGCACTCGCCCTTTGCCTAGAGGCCACATCGGCGGAGCCGCCCTGCGACCGAGCCTTCCGCCCGCCGTCGCAGGGGGCGCCAGCGTCATTCATGCCATGGCCCGCGCGCGCGTGCCAGCGCCGTCAGGCCCCCAATGCGATCAGAAGGGGTTCCAGGTGGGATTGGGGGTGAACTTGAGGTAGCCGAGATTGGCCCCGAGGCGCACGCCCACGCCCGAGCGGATCGGAACCACCACGATCCCGTCGGCGCCGAGCGCGGTCATGCCGAATCCCGCGACGAGATAGGCCGAGCCGGAGATGCCGCCGAAGCGGCGGAAGATGTCGTCCACGCTCTTCAGGTTGTAGACGAGGATCATGGTGCGGGCGCCGTCGCCGCCGAAGTCCCAGCCTACCGAGGGGCCCTGCCAGTAGACCTTCAGGTCGCCGGCGTTGCGGGTGTAGAGCACGCCCTCACCGTAGCGCAGGCCGCCGATGAAGGCGCCGGCGCCTTCCTGGCCGAGGATGTAGCCGTTCGGCTGGCCCCACTGGCCCACCGCCTTCTCGATGGACAGCGCCAGCCCGCGGGAGACGCTGCCGAAGAAGGAATGGCCCTTGCTCACCAGTTCGTTGGTTGAATAGTTCTGCGGCGCCGGCCCCTGTTGTGCGGCGGCCGGGGAGATCCCGGCGGCGAGCGGCAGGCCAGAGACAACGCCCATGGCGACCGCGAGCGCGCGGGCGGTCTTCAGGAGGCTCCGGGGGAAGCGGACAGAAGAGAAGCGCACGGAAGCAAAGCGCATGGGGTTTCTCGCGGTGGGCTTCGGCCGGAGGGCTTCAGCGGGCGGGCGGTGAAATTCGCAAACAGCGGGACGAATCGGTTCGATTATGGCGACCAGTGTGACCGCGCAAAGGCGCGCCGTCGCTTGTCCCGAGCCGTTGCATCACAATCACCATGGTGATCGCGTGTTATCGGAGCGTTAATCGGCGCTGCGCGCGCGGGCCGGGCCGCCGGCGCCCCAGGCGATGAAACCGTGCACCTTGTAGCTGGCGTCCGCATGCCCATAGGTGAGCGGGCTGCCGTCCGGACGGGTGACGCTGCCGCCAGCGGCGGCGACGAGGGCATGGCCGGCGGCGCTGTCCCACTCCATCACGGTCCCTAGGCGGGGATAGAGGTCCACCTTGCCCTCGGCGAGCAGCCCGAACTTGAGGGCTGAGCCGGCGGGGATGCGCTCCGCCACCTGATAGCGGCCGATCAGCGCGTCCGTGGCGGGATCACCATGGGAGCGGCTGGCCGCCACCACGATCGGCCCCTCGGGCACCTGACGGCAGGCGATGGGCGTCCAGTCCTGCGCATCCACCGCCGCGCCCGGGGCGCGGATGGCGCGGAAGGCGGCGCCGGGCCGGCCGGCGAACAGCAGCGCCCGCGCCGGGGCATAAACGATGCCGAGCACCGGCGTGCCGTCCTCCACCAGAGCGATATTCACCGTGTACTCGCCGTTGCCGGAGATGAACTCCTTGGTGCCGTCGAGGGGGTCGACCAGCACGAAGCGGTTGCCGCAATCGACCTGCGCGCCCAGCGCCATGGCCTCTTCCGCCACCACCGGCACGCCGGGCAAGAGGTGGGCGAGGGCGGCGCAGATGATCTCTTCCGCCGCATGGTCGGCCGCCGTCACCGGGCTGAGGTCCGCCTTTTGGCGGGCATCGATGCCCTCCGCCTCAATGCGCCGGATGGCGACGCCGGCCGCCAGCGCCGCCTCGGCCATCCCCGCGAGGATGGCGGCATCGGTGGGCGCGGGGGAGCGGGGAGGGCGCTGGGTCATTGTCGGATCTCGATGGGCTCGTTTCGGCCGTCTCTAGACGGGCGCGGACCGCATGTCGATGCGGCGCAGGGGGGCGCGGCTTGTGGCCCTTCCCGGCGGCGGTGTATCAGGGCCGGCCGTCCTTCGAGACGGATTCGCCATTTCGAGACGCATGCGGTGCCCGGCGCCGTCTCCGTCGCCGCCCCGGGAAACGTCATGTCCGCCGACGCCCCCCGCATTCCGCTTGCCGTTTCCGCGCTCGATCTCGGCGCGCTCCTGTGCTCGCGGGTCTGCCACGACGTGATCAGCCCGGTGGGCGCCATCGTCAACGGTCTTGAGGTTCTCGAGGACGAGAACGCTGCCGACATGCGCGACGTGGCCCTCGACCTCATCGCCAAGAGCGCCCGGCAGGCCTCGGCCCGGCTCCAGTTCACCCGCCTCGCCTTCGGGGCGGCGGGTTCGGCCGGCGCCCGCCTCGACACGGGCGACGCCGAGCAGGTGGTGCGCGGTGTGGTCGAGGATCAGCGCACGTCGCTGGAATGGACGCTGCCGCGTGTGCTGCTGCCCAAGAACCGGGTGAAGCTGCTGCTCAACCTCGTCCTGCTCGCCGGTACCACCGTTCCGAGGGGCGGCGTCATCCGCGTCACCGGGGCGGGGGAGGGGGACGACGTGACCTTCGCCCTCGTCTCCACCGGCCAGAGCGCCCGTATTCCGCAGGGCATCGAGGCGCTGGCGACGGGCACCCTTCCGGAAGGCGGGCTCGATGCCCATTCCGTCCAGCCCTTCTATGCCGGGCTTCTCGCCCGCGACTGCGGCCTTTCGATCGGCTTCACTCAGGACGGTGATACGGTTACGCTCTCTGCCGCCTGACCGTCGCCCGAGGAATGCCCCCATGCGTCTGGCCGCACGCCTGCTTCTGCGTCTCGCGCTGCTCTGCGGCGTGCTGGCGCTGGCAGGTGTGGCCGGTGCCCACGCGAGCTATCCCCATGATATGGCGCCGGGCGCGCAGGCGGAGGTGAGCCCGCACGAGGTGACGGCGCATGTTGCGCCAGTCACTTCGACCGCGCCCGAGAAGCGTCCGTCTTCCCACAGCCCTGCGGCCCCCCGTGCGACGCCCCAGCCCGTGGTGCCGGCGCATCTGGGTCATGCCGGCGGCGCCTCCATGCCGGCGGGACCGTCCTGCTGCTCCGGCTGGGGATGCCTGATGACCTGCCACTGGGTCGCGCCGGCGCTCGACCTCGCGACTGGGCCGAACGGACCCGGTCAGCGTCTCGCCTTTTCGTCCGCAAGCGACAGGCCGGCCCACGGACCCGAGGTCCAACTCCCGCCGCCCAGACCGCGCGCCTGACGGCTACGGCGCCGGCCGAGGGCGCCGGAACGGACATTTCATCATTCAGGAGAGACCCCATGCGGTCCCGTACCTACGCGGCGCGCCTGCGCGCGGCCGTGCCCTTGACCTTTGCTGCCGTGGTTGTCGCCGGCCTTGTGTCCATCAACCCGGCGGCGGCCCAGTCGGCCGTGCCCGGCGGACCGATGATGCACGATATGCCCCACGCCATGGGCGGGCCGGCCTCGACTGCGGCCGACACCCCATCCACGGCCACGTTCAAGGCTGCCGGGGCGCAGATGCACAAGGACATGGACATCGCCTATTCCGGCGATACCGACGTGGACTTCGTGCGCGGCATGATCCCCCACCACGAGGGGGCGGTTGCCATGGCTAAGGTTGAGCTCGCCTTCGGCAAGGATCCCGAGATCCGCAAGCTCGCGGAGGGGATCATCAAGGCGCAGGAGGAGGAGATCGCCTTCATGAAGGCCTGGCTCGCCCGCGCCGAGGCCCGCGCGAAGGCGAAGTAGCCGGAGCCCCAAAACGCAAGAGGTTCCGAAACGCAAGAGGTTCCAAAACGCAAGAGGCCCCGCTGGAGCGGGGCCTCATGACGAAAAGGAAAGGGAAAGGTCAGTCGGGTCAGACGGCGATGCGCTCGGCACCATGCATGGGCTCGCGCAGCACGTAGCCGCGGCCCCAGACCGTCTCGATGTAGTTCTTGCCGGCGGACGCGTTCGCCAGCTTCTTGCGCAGCTTGCAGATGAACACGTCGATGATCTTGAGCTCAGGCTCGTCCATGCCGCCGTAGAGATGGTTCAGGAACATCTCCTTGGTGAGGGTGGTGCCCTTGCGGAGCGAGAGCAGCTCCAGCATCTGATATTCCTTGCCGGTGAGGTGGACGCGGTTGCCCTCCACCTCGACGGTCTTGGTGTCCAGGTTGACGATTAGGTCGCCGGTCTGGATCACCGACTGGGCATGGCCCTTGGAGCGGCGCACGATCGCGTGGATGCGGGCGACCATCTCGTCCTTGTGGAAGGGCTTGGTGAGGTAATCGTCGGCACCGAAGCCGAAGCCCTTCACCTTGTCTTCCGTATTGGCGAGACCCGAGAGGATGAGGATCGGCGTCTTCACCTTCGCCACGCGAAGGGAGCGCAAGACCTCGAACCCGGACATGTCGGGCAAATTAAGGTCAAGAAGGATGATGTCGTACTCGTAGACCTTACCGAGGTCCACGCCTTCCTCACCGAGGTTGGTCGTATAGACGTTGAAGCTCTCGGTCTTCAGCATCAATTCGATGCCTCGGGCCGTAGCACTGTCGTCCTCGATGAGCAAGACGCGCATGGCTATCCCTTTCCTCGCAACTAGCCGAAAGGCGGCGGCGCCGACTTTCGTTGCTCGGCCATCGGGGTGATTCGCGTTACGTGTGTAGAATCGTTAACAGAACTCGATTCCTACCCACAAGAGTCTGCGGAAAAATCTTTGTGCATGAGAGTCAAGACTGACTCTGTTTCAGGCACTTAAGGTTTTTCCACAGCCCTCACGCAAACCGCCCGACCACCCCTCGCCCGAGCCCCTTGATCCGGCGTCCGGCTGAGCGCGCAGCGGCGCATCACCCGAACCGTAGCGTCATCATTAACGAAGGCGGTAAACGATTGGTTGCCGACGGCGTGATCCGTACGATTTTCCTGCCATGGCGACGCCGAAGGTAAGGAAAGGGCAACCAGCACAGGACATTCTCATTCCCGGAGGCCTCAGGCGCACACGGGCGGGCGTTGAGGGGCTGCGTCATTTGTACCGGAGTAGACGCCGATGAAGTCGCGTGACCCCCTGATCCGTGCCAAGCGGTTCCAGATCGACGATGCGCGCCGGCGCCTCGCGCAGATCGATACGATGATCGCCGAGTTCGAGCGCATGGCCCAGGAACTCGACCGCGACATCGCCGCCGAGGAGGCGCGCTCCGGCATCACCGATCCGCGCCATTTCGCCTATCCGCCGCTGGCGCTCGCCGCGCGCAACCGCCGGGACAATCTGCGCCGCTCCGCGGACGACCTTAAGGTGCAGCAGGACGAGGCCAAGGCCACGCTAACCGAAGCGGAAGCCGACCTCGCGCTGGTGGAGGCGGCCGGAGAGATGGACCGTTCCGCACGTGTGGACAACGCAACCCGCCGCCCGCCGCTCAGGCCCGCTGCGCCGGTGCGCTTCTGAACGCGGTATGGCTTGAGTTTCAAGGGGGTAGGCAGGTAGCCTTTGCTGCGGTGCGGCAGACGATTTTTCTCGTCCGCGGGCGGTTCCTGCAACCTTGAGGCTTCCATTCGGGTCTACCGCTCCGGTACCTTCTGCTCGGCCAAACCCCGAGCACGAGTGTTCCGTGACTCCCCACCGCAAGGTCCATGCCCTCGTCGACGCGGTTGCCGCGGGCGACCTGCGCGCGTTCGAAGAGCTTTACCGGCTGACCAGCCCGAAGCTCTACGGCATCGTGCTGCGCCTGCTGCGCCGGCCCGAGCTCGCCTCGGAGGCCATGCGGCAGGCCTACCGGCGGGTGCGGTCCGAGGCGCATACTCTTCGTCAGAATGAAGACCCGGTGTGCTGGATGGTCTCCATCGCCCGCGGCTGCGCCCTCGACATGGCCTGGCAGCGGCCGGTGGGCGACGCCTTCGAGCCGTTCGACGTGGCCCAGCGCGGCCATGATCCGATCGCCTCGCCGCACCGCAGCCCGGCTTTGACGCGCCTCCTGACCTGCCTCGGGCGACTGCCCGAGGAGCGGCGCCGGATGCTGCTGCTCGCCTTCTATGATGGCTGGAGCTACGAGGCGCTCTCGGTCTATTTCGACGCGCCCGCGCCGGCCATCCGCGCCTGGATGGCCCGCAGCATCCACCAGTTGGGCGAGTTTCTGGGGCGGCGGTCATGAGGTTCACCCCATGAGCCGGGCCTCTCCCGATCGCCTGCCCGAGCGTGTGGCGCCGCCTGATGCGGACCGTATCCTCGCCGCCGAGTACGTGCTCGGCACCCTCGACAATGAGGACCGTCGCCGGGTGCGTGCCCGCTGCGCCGCCGAGCCGCAGTTCGCCGCTCTGGTCCGCTTGTGGGAGCGCCGGCTGGCGCCGCTGCATGAACTGGCCGTGCCGGTCATTCCCTCGCCGGAGATCTGGCGGGCCATCGCCTCGGATCTGAGGAGCGCCCCGCCCGCCCTGCGCGGGGCCACCATGCCGCGCGGCATGTCGCCTTCACCCGATCCGCCCCGCCGGCCGGCCATGCCGGAAGGCCGGCCGCTGCGTTCGGCGGCAGGGACGGGGGAGGGCGCAGTCGAACGGGTGCGCCGGCTGTTCGGCCTTGGCCGGGGCGCCGAGCCGGGGCGTGTCGAGCCTTCGCGTGGAGCGGAACGGCCGTCCCGCCGCCGGGCCTTCCCCCCGCTCGAAGCCGGTCCTATAGGGCCGCCCCAGCCGATGGAGACCCCACGGGTGCCGGCCGGGCCGATCCGCGACACGAGGTCGGCGGGCCTGTTGCCTCAGGTGTCGTCCCAGTTGTCCCGTCCCCCGTCGCCAGGGCCGGGGACTGTGCCGACGGCTGCGCGGTTACCGGAGCCGTCCGCGCCCCTGCAACTGGTCGCGCTTCCGCCCCGCCCCCGCCCGTCGCCCGAGCCGCTCACGCCGCCGCCAGCCTTCATGTTCCTGGAGCCCGATCCGCCGCCGGAGCCGGAGCCCGTCGCGGAGGCGTCGCCCACGCCGGTCGGGGACGGCACGCCTATGGAAGCGGCACCGGCCGCGGAGAGCCTTCCGCCGTCCGAAACCGTGGCTGAGCCGGACGCGGTGGCTCCTGCGCCGCCCGTGGTGCTGGAGCCGACGGCCCCAGCGGTTTCCCAAGGCGCCCCCGATGCGGCCGAGCCCGCGCCCGTCGCCCCCGCGCCGACGCCGGTTGAAACGGAGCCGGCCGCCATGGAGGCCGCTCTGCCGCCCGTCGCTGAAGGGGGGCCTGAACCTGTCGCTGCGCCCATGGCGTTGGACGTGATCGAGGCCACGGAGCAGAAGTCGGACGAAGAGGCGGAGGCTGTCGCGCCGCCTGCCGCGCTCGCAAATGCCGCCGAGGTGTCTTCCCCTGAGGCCGCCCCTCAGGACGCGCCGTCGAGCGAGGCCCCGTCGGCTGATCCTGCCGCCGGGGAGAAGGCCGAGGAGGCGCCGCTGCCCGGATGGGCAACTGAGGTTGCTTCCGGTGAGGTGTCGGCGCTGCCGGACGAGCCGAGCGCGCCCACGCGCGTCGTTGTGCGTCACGGTCCCTGGCGCGGGATTTCGCTTCTGCTCGCGCTGCTCTCCCTGGGGCTGGGCGGGGTGGCGGCCTATCGCGAGTGGGTCTGGCCCGGTGAGGGCTATTGGGTTGCGGTGATGCAGGCGGAGCCGCTGCCCGCGGTGTCGGTGCGGATCGACCCCGATAGCGGCGCCGTGCATGTGCGGTCGTTCGCTCCGGCACCACCGGACGGCGAGACCTATCGACTGTGGCTGGTCTCCACCTCCGGTGCGCGGCTGATCGGCGCCTTCTCATCAGGCTTGTCCGAACGCGTGCCCGAACTCGCGCGGCTTGGCCGGAAGGGGCTTTCGGGCACCGAGCTGGTGGTGACACGTGAGCCGGCCGACCGGCCGGATACGACAAAGGGGCCTGAGGCAACCGTGGTCTATCGCGGCCGGCTGGTGCCGGAATGAGCGTCCTCTAGCGCGAGGGCTCCGCGGCGATCGTGCCGTGACCCGGCGTCTCCCGCGGCGCGCTCGGGACCTCACCCGATGGCAACTGCGCCATGGCGGTGCGGTTGCGGCCCAGCGCCTTGCCGGAATAGAGCGCGCCATCGGCCGCGATGATGAGGTCGGCGATGGTGTCCGGCCCGCTGCTCCCCGGCAGATAGGTCGCCGCCCCGACAGTGAGCGTGACGCCGATGTCGTGGGAAGCCACCTCGCGGAGCTGCGCTTCCACCAGCAGGCGCAATCGCTCGGCTATGGCATGGGCGCCTTTCGCATCGGCCCCTGGCAGAAGGATGCAGAATTCTTCGCCGCCGTAGCGCCCCGCAACGTCATTGGAGCGGATGCTCTGCGGCACGACGGCCGCAAAGCGCTTCAGCGCGAGGTCGCCCACGTCGTGGCCGAAGCGGTCGTTGACCGACTTGAAGTGGTCGAGGTCGGCGAGCAGCAGCGAGAAGGGCATGCGCCGGGCACGCGCGGACCGCAACAACTCCTCCCCGCGCTGCAGGATCGAGCGGCGATTGAGCAGGCCGGTGAGGTCGTCGAGGGAGGCGACTTTCTCGAGCACCATGTAGAGACTGCCGAAGGTCCAGCAGATGGCAAGGCCAAGGCCGAGGATGGCGATCAGCACTTCCACGGGGCCATCGCCCGGCAGCGGAACGATGCCGAACTGCACCCCCAAGCCCCGCAGCGTGTAGCCGATGGCCAGAACCATCAACACCAAGGCCGATGCGACGCGGGAGATGATCGGTCCCCCGCCGGGCGTCTGCAGCAGGGCGCGTCCCGCTGTCGCAGTCCAGCAACCGACCAGGACCGAAGTGATGGTCACGCGATCAGCGAGGTTGTTGCCGCTCCACAGCGACAGGCCGAGGAGGCCCGTTCCCAGCGCTGTCACCACCGCCACCGCGGCCAGCCTCGGCGTGCGCTCATCAAGCGTGCGAATTCCGCTGTAGATGAGCCCCATGCCGATGAGGATGCAGCCATTGCCGACCAGTACGCTCGCCGGAAGGCCGATGTCGATGCGCGCGGCAAGGAAAACGCAGCCGGTCGTGAGGAACAGGTTGGCGAGCGACCAGACGAACAGGCAGGACTGCCGCAATCGCCATCCCGCCAGAAGTTGAAGGCCAGCCAGCAGCAGGCCCACCACGGCCGAGACCGACAGCACAGTCTGGACCTGAAAATCCATGTCTGGGGCCGCTCCGGGGGGCGTTGAACCACACGCGGGGAGAAAAATAGGTTGTATGCGCCAATAGCGTGTAGTCGACGTGCGCACAAGTCGGTCGTCCTACTATTGTACGGCGTAATTTTGTTTCCGATGGCTGACTTTGTTTCCACAGATTGCCGAGGAGTGCCCGCGGCCGGTGAATACGGCACAGGCGTCTCTTGGCCGTGCTTTCGGGGCGCCCGGCCTTCGCTATGATGCGACCGCGCATGGGCCGGCGGCGCTGTGCCGTGCGCGAAAAGTGCCAGCGAGGACAATATGGCCGATCCGACCCTTCCCCGCCCTGTCGACCGCGCGCTGGATCCGGGCTTCCGCCACGGCCAGTCCACCGAGCCGAACTATTCGGGTGTCACGTCCTTCCTGCGCCGTCGCTATGCCCGTGACGGCGGGGGAGCAGAGGTGGTGGTGTGGGGCGTGCCGCTCGATGTGGCGGTGTCGAACCGGCCCGGCACCCGCTTCGGGCCGCGCGCCCTCCGTGCCGCGTCCTCCATCCTCGACGGCGATCCCTTCTATCCCTTCGGCTTCGACCCGTTCGAGACGCTGGATGTCGCGGATGGCGGCGACTGCGTGTTCGACTACGGCCTGCCGGCGGGCATCCCCGGCGCCATCGCCGCTCAAGCTGCCGCGCACTACGCCCGCGGCAGCCACCTCGTGACCCTCGGCGGCGACCATTTCCTGACCTACCCCATCCTGCGGGCGCTGACGGCGCGGCTCGGGCAGCCGGTGGCGCTGGTGCAGTTCGATGCCCATCAGGACACATGGGACGACAACGGGGACCGCGTGGACCACGGCACCATGATCACCCGCGCCGTGAAGGACGGCCTGATCAGGGTGGACCGCTCGATCCAGGTGGGCATCCGGACCCATGCGCCCCGCAGCTACGGCATCGAGATCGTGCATGGCAACGTGGCCGGCGAAATGGGCCCCGCCGCTCTGGCCCGGCATATCTGTGATCGGGTGGGTGACGCGCCGGTCTATGTCAGCTTCGACATCGATGCCCTCGACCCCGCCTTTGCGCCCGGCACCGGGACGCCGGTGTGTGGCGGTCTCTCCACCCGTGAGGTGATGGCCTGCCTCAGGCGCCTCGGTGCGCTCGACCTCAAGGGGTTCGACGTGGTGGAGGTATCCCCGCCTTACGACCATGCGGAGATCACGGCGCTCGCCGGTGCGACGCTGGCTTCGCTCTATCTGTGTCTGCTGGCCGAGCGCAAGGAGGGGGGGCGCTCGCCGGCGCTGTAGCTCCGTCCCGCGGGGGGGGGGGCTTGTACCCTTTTGCGGGCGGACGGGATAAGGGAGGGCGCTCAGCGCACACAGGCTGGATTCGGGAAGGCAAGAGATGGGAAAGCGGCCAGGCATCTCGGCCTATATTCTCCCCGCCCTGGGGTTGCTGCTCGCTCTCGTCTTCCTGCTGTGGCCCGACGTTGGACCGGGGACACCGGGCGTGCTGCCGGGCGTGCTCGCGGCTGGCTCGGTAGCGCTTCTGTGCGGCTCCGCCTTCTCGGCGGTCGGGCACGCCGACGTGGTGGCGGCCCGGCTGGGGCAGCCATGGGGCACGCTGCTCCTCACCCTGTCCGTGACCATCATCGAGGTGTCGGTGATGGCATCCATGATGCTCAACGGCGAAAACAACCCGACGCTTGCCCGCGAGTCCGTGCTGTCGGTGCTGATGATCGTGAACGCCGGAATCGTCGGCCTGTGTCTCCTGCTCGGCAGCATCCGGCACCGCGAGCAGACGATCCAGCAACAGGGCGCGTCGGGCTATCTGTCTGCCATCATCGCGCTCGGCGTGATGCTGCTGATCCTGCCCAACGAGACGCACGCAGGGGCGACAGGCGCCTTCTCGCTGTTTCAGCTCGTCTACATGTCGCTGATCGCTATCGCGCTCTATGCCGCCTTTCTCTACATGCAGACGGTGCGCTATCGGGAACATTTCGCCGGGCAGGCGGAAGGCCACGGCGAACCGGTGCCGGGCCTCTCCGCTTTCCTGCTCGCCATCGGCATGCTGCTGGCAAGTCTCGCCGCGGTGGTGGCGCTCTCCGGCCAGGTCGCCGCAACCTTCGAGGATTTCCTGGCGCAGTTCTCGCTGGAAGATCCTGACGCCGTGACCGGCGCGCTGGTCGCGACGCTGATCCTCCTTCCGGAATGCATCAGCGCGGTACGCGCCGCCGCCCGCAATCATCTGCAGCACTCGCTCAACATCGCGCTCGGCTCGGCGCTCGCCACGGTGTCGCTGACCATCCCGGCCATGGCGTTCATCAGCGTCATGATCGGACGCTCCATGGTGCTCGGCCTCGACAACGAGGACCGCACCATGCTGCTGCTCACTTTCGTCCTTTCCGTGCTCTCCTTCGGCACCGGAAAGACCAATGCGCTCAATGGGGTAATCCACCTCATCGTGTTCTGCGTCTATGTGATGCTGCTGTTCGCCCCCTAAAGAGCCGGTCGGTGGCTGTCCGGCGGTGGACATCGGGCGGGGCGAGTGGCATGTTCCGCGCGACTTGAACGAGGCGCGGGCCGTGAAGAATTTTCTGCTCTACATCTTCACCTGGTGGAACAAGCAGACCGTCGGCACCATGTGGTGGACGAAGCGCTTCGGCGAGCTCGTGGGCGAAGACGAGTTCGGCAATCGCTACTATCGCACCAAGGGCGGCAAGATCGACCCGACGCTGGGTTTCGAGCGCCGCTGGGTCATCTATCCCGGCTATGCCGAGGCCTCGACGATTCCTCCGGGCTGGTGGGGCTGGATGCACCATCGGGTGGATACGCCGCCGGTGGATGAGACCTATACCGCCCGCTCCTGGCAGAAGCCGCACCGCCGCAACATGACCGGCACGCCCGGCGCCTACCGTCCCAAGGGCTCGGTGCTGGCCGGTGGCCTGCGTCCCCGCGTCACCGGCGACTACAAGGCTTGGACGCCCGGCGAATAGGCCGGCGCCTCGGCGTCCCGCGGTACTTCTGCACGGTCTCCTTTCTGTGAAGGCTCCTCCGGGCGCCGCCTTGCCACCGCCCGATTCAGGCGGTCAGAAGGGGAGAAGGGCCGGCCCGCTTCCCGGCGTTGCCGCCTTCATTCCACGGGTTCACAGACTGATGCGCTTCCTCTGCTCCGTTTCGCTGCTGGCCGCCGGCCTGATCGCCGCCGCGATGCCTCAGGCGCTGGCGCAGAGCCGCGGCACCATCGAGCAGACCCCGCTGCCGCCGCCCGGAACCATTCCCAACCAGCGTCCGCTGCCTCAGGTGCCCAACAGCGTTCCGGTGATCGCGGCCCCGCCCGCGGCGCCCGCGCAGCGACCGGCGGCCCCCGCCGCGATCCAGCGCGGTCCAGCGCCCCCGCCGCCTCCGGCCGCTGCCCAGCAGCCTCCCGCAGGCATGCAGCCCGCGCCTCCCGGGGATGAGGGGGACGTGGTGGTGGTGCAGCCGCCGACTCAGAAGATCGCCAACGCCTATGCGGTCTATGCCGGCCTCGACAAGATCACCGGGCGCATCACCTCATTCGATATCGCCATCGGCGAGACGGCCCAGTTCGGTGCGCTCCAGGTGACACCGCGCGTCTGCTACACGCGTCCCGCCACCGAGACGCAGAACACCACCTCCTTCACCGAGGTGAACGAGGTGACATTGCAGGGGCAGGCCAAGCGCATCTTCACCGGCTGGATGTTCGCGGCGAGCCCGGGCCTGCACGCGGTGGAGCACCCGATCTATGACGTCTGGCTGATCGGCTGCAAGGCGGCCTCGCCCGTCACCGCCCGGGGCCAGCAGTAGAAATCGCCCTCCACCTCGAGGGCGTTCTCCAGCAGCTTGTGATAGTGCCGCCGCGTCACCTCGAGCGCCCCGAAGGTCTTGAGGTGGCTGGTGACGAATTGCGTATCGAGCAGCCGGAAGCCGCCGGCGATCAGCCGCCCCACCAGATGCACCAGAGCCACCTTGGAGGCGTCCCGCTCGCGGTGGAACATGCTCTCGCCGAAGAACGCGCCGCCCAGCCGCACGCCGTAGAGGCCGCCCACAAGTTTCCCGTCGTGCCAAGCTTCCACCGTGTGGCAGCGACCGCGGGCGAACAATTCGCCATAGAGGCGGCGGATGGGATCGTTGATCCAGGTCTTGTCGCGACCTTCCTGCGGCTCGGCGCAGCCGTCGATGACCGCCTCGAAATCGCTGTCCACGCGCACCTCGAACTTGTCCGCGCGCACCGTTCGGGCGAGGCGGGAGGAGACGTGGAAGGCGTCGAGGGGGATGATGCCGCGCCGCTCGGGCTCGATCCAGTAGAGGCCGGGATCATCGGCGCTCTCGGCCATCGGGAAGATGCCGCAGGCATAGGCCTTCAGCAGCACATCGGGCGTGATCTCGACGATCTGTTCGTTCGGCCGGCTCATGACGGGTCATCCTACCAGCAAATCGAGCGGCCGTGTGGCGCGGCGGCGTGCCGGCGGTCTCCCTGGGCACCCGCGACCCATTGACGCGCGCGGCGCGCAAGCGGGTCGGCGACGTCACCCCCGCTTGAGGAAGTCGCCGATGCGCCGCACCGCCTCCGCCATGTCCGGCCCCGAGCCGGCATAGGAGAAGCGCAGGAACTGGCGGCCGTGGAACGGGTCGAAATCCACGCCGGGGGTCGCCGCCACATGGGCGGCATCGAGCAGGCTACGGGCAAAGGCCGCCGAATCGTCGGTGAAGTCGGAGACGTCGGCATAGAGGTAGAAGGCGCCATCCGCTGGCAGGAAGCGGCCGAGACCGGCAGCGGGCAGCCCCTCGGTGAGAATGCGGCGGTTCTCCACATAGGTCGCCTTCACCTGATCCATCTCGGCGCGGCCCTCGAAGGCGGCGTCGGCGGCGATCTGCGACAGGGTCGGCACGGAAATGGAGAAGTTCTGCTGCAGCCGTTCCATGGTGCGCGAGACGCCGGGCGGCACCACCATCCAGCCGACGCGCCAGCCGGTCATGCAGAAGTATTTGGAGAAGGAGTTGATGACGGTGAGGTCCTCGCCGATCTCCACCGCGCTCACGGCCGGGAAGGCATAGTCGAGGCCGTGATAGATTTCGTCGGAGACGAAGGCGAGGCCGAGGTCGCGGGCGCAGGCATGGAGCGCCGTCAGGGCAGCCCGGTCCATCATGGTGCCGGTGGGATTGGCGGGGCTCGCCACCAGAACGCCCTTGAGCGGCGCGGCGCGATGCGCCTCCAGGAGGCGCTCGGGGGTGAGGGCGTGGCGGTCCTCGGCGCGGGTCTCGATCAGCACCGGCTCGCAGCCGAGCGCGGACAGGACATGACGATAGGGCGGGTAGCCCGGTGCGGCGATGGCGACGCGATCCCCCGGCTCGAACAGCGCGAGAAAGGCGAGGATGAAGCCGCCGGACGACCCGTTGGTCACGACGATCCGCTCCGGATCGACAGAGATGCCGTGCTGCTCCTCGTAATGGCGGGCGATGCGCGCGCGAAGGGCAGGGATGCCGAGGGCGGCGGTATAGCCCACCTGTCCGGCCGCAAGCGCCGCCGCGGCCGCCTGCCGGGCCACGAGCGGGGCGGGGGCCGCCGGCTGGCCCACCTCCAGATGGATCACATGCCCGCCCTGCGCCTCGATCCGGGCGGCGTGCTCCATCACGTCCATGACGATGAAGGGCTCGACGGCGCTGCGCCGGGAGAGAAGAGGGAGACCGTTCCGCATAGTCGAATTTCCGTTGCGCTCGTGCGGCGTGCGCCGCGCAGATGCCCGCGTTGCCGTGCTGCCGCCTTATTCTGCCTGTCCCTGAGGCGGGTTCGCCCCAACGTGAAGGCCAGCGGATTGACCTTGGCATCTGCCAAAGCCAGTGTCCGGCAGTCTCGTAGCCTGTGCCCCGGAGCGAGCCAAGGCGGATATTGCTGTGGTCCCTGCGTGAATGGCGGCTTGCGTGGTGGTTGACGGAATGGATCGAACCCGAGCGGATGTGCGGATCGGAACTGGAAAGCGTGCCCGGCACGGGCTTCGTGCCGCCGGACGCATGCTTTGCCTCGCCGCTGCGACCGCTCTGCCGTTCCAGGCGACATGGATGGGCGCTGCCCAGGCGCAGGAGCAGGCGCCCCGCTCGGCGCCGCAGACCATTCAGGACACCGAAATCGAGGCACTGCTGAAGGACTACACCCGTCCGATCCTGAAGGCCGCAGGCCTCGCTCAGCAGAATGTGGAGGTGGTGCTCATCTCCAGCCGCGCCTTCAATGCCTTCGTGGCGGATGGCCGGCGCATTTTCGTGAACACGGGCGCCCTCGTAGATTCGGTGACGCCGAACCAGATCATCGGCGTGCTCGCCCACGAGACCGGCCATATCGCCGGCGGCCACCTCGCCCGCATGCGCGAGCAGCTGGCGGGCGCCCAGACCATGGCCATCGTCGCCATGCTTCTGGCCGCGGGCGGTGTCGCGGCCGGCGCGGCGAGCGGCATGAACGGCCGGGACGTGGGCAATGTGGGCGCGGCCGCGATATCAGCACCGCAGGAGATGATCCGCCGCTCGCTGCTCTCCTACCAGCGCGGCGAGGAGGCGGCTGCCGATCGGTCGGCGGTGAAGTATCTCAACGCCACCGGTCAGTCGTCCAAGGGCATGCTGGAAACGTTCGAGCGCTTTCAGAACGACCAGCTCTTCATCAGCCAGCGGATCGATCCCTACGTCCTGAGCCACCCGATGGCCCGCGAGCGTATCGGCGCGCTGGAACAGCTCGCCAAGTCCAGCCCCTACTACAACGTCAAGGACCCGCCGGCCCTGCAGGCGCGCCACGACATGATGCGGGCGAAGCTCATCGGCTTCATGGAGCGGCCTGAGGCCGTGGTGCGGCGCTACCCGCCGTCAGATACCTCCATGGCAGCGCAGTATGCGCGCGCCATCTCGGCCTACCGTTTTGGTAACGTCGATTCGTCCATCCGTCAGATCGATGCGCTGATCGCCAAGGAACCATCGAATCCCTATTTTCAGGAGCTGAAAGGCCAGGCGCTGCTGGAGGCGGGACGGGCGGGCGATGCGGTCGGTCCGCTGCGCAAGGCCGTGCAGATGACCAACGGCGCACCGCTCATCCGGGCGATGCTGGGGCAGGCGCTCGTGCAGTCGGGCAATCAGGCGAACACCCAGGAGGCGATCCGGGAGCTGATCCAGGCGACGCAGCGCGATCCCAATTCGCCCTCGGCTTGGCGGTCCCTCGCGCTCGCCTACGGTCGCACCGGCGACATTGCCAATGCAGACCTGGCCTCGGCGCAGTCCTATTTCGCGTCCGGTGACTTCAAGCTCGGCCGGGAACTCGCGGCCCGCGCCCGGACGAAGTTTCCGCAGGGGTCGCCCGGCTGGCTCAAGGCCGACGATCTCGTGAATTTCAAACCGCCCGCATCTGCCGCAAACCAGCGCTGATGCCCAAAGACAGCTTTTCACCCAAGGAGCCCCGCATGTTCTCCCCCACGGGCCTGGCCCGCACCGGTTTCCGGCACCTCGCCGCCCGCCTCTCTGCGCTGGCGTTGGCTGCCGTGCCGGCCTTCTTCCTCGCCGCCAGCCCGGCCGCGGCCTTCACGGACGAGGAGAAGAAGGAACTCGGCGGCATCATCCGCGAGTATCTGATCCAGAATCCGGAAGTCCTCCAGGAGGCCATCTCCGTGCTGGAAAGCCGGCAGATGGTGGCCGATGCGACCCAGCGCAGCAAGGCGGTCGCCGAACTGAAGCCGCTCCTCCTGTCCAGCCCGCGCGGCATCGTCGCCGGCAACCCGCAGGGTGACGTCACGCTGGTTGAGTTCTTCGACTACAATTGCGGCTATTGCAAAAAGGCGCTGTCGGACCTTCAGGACCTCATCAAGCAGGATCCGAAGCTTCGCGTGGTGCTGAAGGAATTCCCGGTCCTCGGCCAGGGCTCGGTGGAGGCGGCGCAGGTGGCCGTGGCCGTGCGCATGGTTGCCCCCGAGAAGTACATGGCCTTCCATCAGGCCCTGCTCGGCGGCCGTGGTCAGGCCGATCGCGCCAAGGCGCTGGCGGCGGCCAAGGAGGTCGGCATCGACCCCGCGCTGATCCAGAAGCAGTCCACCTCGCCCGAGCTGAACGCGACCCTCGACGAGAGCATGAAGATCGCCGAGGCGCTGTCGCTGAACGGCACGCCGTCCTATGTGGTCGGCGATCAGGTGGTGATCGGTGCCGTCGGCTTCGACAAGCTGAAGGCCGCCATCGCCACCGCCCGCAGCAAGCAGCCGGCGGCGAAATAAGAGGGGCAACCCGCCCGATGCCCGCGGACTTGGTCTAGCCTTCACATGGCAGACCGTCCCGCGGGCGCTCTTTCCATCGGGCGCGCGCACCCCTATAAGGCTGCGACCCGGCCGACAGGAGGCCGGTGGCAGATCACGCACGGATGACAGACACTGTCCACGTCCTGAACGGGCCCAACCTCAACCTGCTCGGAACCCGCGAGCCCGGCATCTATGGCGCGGCGACGCTTGCCGATGTCGAGGCGCTGTGCCGGGCCGAGGGCGAGGCGCTGGGCTTCGACATCGTCTTCCGCCAGACCAATTCGGAAGGCGCGCTGGTGGATTTCATCCAGGCGGCCCGTGGAGCGCGGGGGATCGTCCTCAATGCCGCTGCCTACACCCACACCTCCGTCGCGCTGCGCGACGCGGTGTCCGCGGTGGGGGTGCCGACCATTGAGGTCCATCTGTCCAACGTGTTCGCGCGGGAAGACTTCCGCCACCATTCCTACCTGTCGCCCGTCGTCCGCGGAGTGATCTGCGGCTTCGGACCCCAGAGCTATGTGCTGGGCCTGCGCGCCATCGCCGGCCTGCCGCAGACCCCTTAGATCCCCCAACGCCCTCGCGCGGCCCGACGGCCAGCCAGAGCCAGGAACATCATGAAGCCCTCCAACCCTCCCATCGACACCGCCATCGTCAAGGAGATCGCCGATCTCCTCTCGGGCAGCGACCTGACCGAGATCGAGGTGGAGCACGAGGGCCTGCGCATCCGCGTGGTGCGCGCGCCCGCCTCGGTTACCATCGCCCAGGGTGCCCCCTACGCGGCGCCCTATCCGGCTGGCGCGCCCGTCGCGGCGGTTGCCCCGGTTGTTGCGGCCGAGGCCCCGGCGGACCTCTCCAAGCATCCGGGCGTCGTTGCCTCCCCCATGGTGGGCACCGCCTATCTCGCCGCCGAGCCCGGTGCCCCCCCCTTCATCGAGGTGGGCACCAGCGTGCGCGAGGGGCAGACCGTGCTCATCGTCGAGGCGATGAAGACCATGAACGCCATTCCCGCGCCGCGGTCCGGGACCGTCACGCGCATCCTCGTGGGCAACGCGCAGCCGGTGGAATACGGCGAGCCCCTGCTCATCATCGAATGAGCGCGCCCGCGAGGCACGCACACACCGGCAGGCACCCACGAGGCAGGCACCCAAAAGGTACGCACCGCTGATGTTCAGAAAAATCCTCATCGCCAACCGCGGCGAGATCGCGCTGCGCATCCTGCGCGCCTGCAAGGAGCTGGGCATCGCGACGGTGGCGGTGCACTCCACCGCCGACGCCGACGCCATGCATGTGCGCCTCGCGGATGAGAGCGTGTGCATCGGCCCGCCGCCGGCCCGCGAGAGCTATCTCAACATCCCCTCGCTGCTCGCTGCCTGCGAGATCACCGGGGCGGATGCGGTGCATCCGGGCTACGGCTTCCTCGCCGAGAACGCCCGCTTCGCCGAGATCCTTGCCGATCACAACATCCACTTCATCGGCCCCAAGGCGGAGCACATCCGCATCATGGGCGACAAGATCGAGGCCAAGAAGACGGCGCAGGCCCTCGGCATCCCCGTGGTGCCCGGCTCCGATGGCGGCATCCATTCGGACGAGGAAGCCCACCGCGTCGCGGCCGAGATCGGCTTCCCGGTTCTGGTGAAGGCGGCTGCCGGCGGCGGCGGGCGCGGCATGAAGGTGGCGATGACCGCCGACGACCTGTCGCAGGCCCTCTCCACGGCCCGCACGGAGGCCAAGGCGGCCTTCGGCGACGATGCCGTCTACCTGGAAAAGTACCTCTCCACCCCGCGTCACATCGAGGTGCAGGTGCTGGGCGACGGCAAGGGCCACGCCATCCATCTCGGCGAGCGCGACTGCTCGCTCCAGCGCCGCCATCAGAAGGTGTGGGAAGAAGCGCCGTCCCCGGTCATCACCGCCGCCCAGCGGGCCGAGATCGGCGAGACCTGCGCCGCGGCCATGCGCAAGCTCGGCTATATCGGCGTCGGCACCATCGAGTTCCTGTACGAGAACGGGAACTTCTACTTCATCGAGATGAACACCCGCATCCAGGTGGAGCATCCGGTGACGGAGATGGTCACGGGCATCGATCTCATCAACGAGCAGATCCGCGTCGCCGCGGGCGAGCCGCTGACCCTGACGCAGAAGGATGTGGTGATCGAGGGCCATGCCATCGAGTGCCGCGTGAACGCGGAACACCCGACCACCTTCCGCCCGTCGCCCGGCAAGATCACGCACTATCACGTGCCCGGCGGCCTCGGCATCCGCGTCGATTCCAACGCCTATCAGGGCTATGTCATTCCCCCCACCTACGACAGCCTCGTGGGCAAGCTCATCGTTCACGGCAAGACGCGGGACGAGTGCCTGCGCCGCCTGCGCCGTGCGCTGGACGAGTTCGTGGTGGACGGCATCGACACGACGCTGCCGCTGTTCCGCACGCTGGTGCGCACCCGCGACGTCGCCGAGGGCCAGTACGACATCCACTGGCTGGAGCACTTCCTCGCCGAGGGCGAAGGCAAGAACATCGTCTGAGGCAAGGCGAACAGAGCCTCAGCAGACGAAAAAGCCCGGCTAAGCGCCGGGCTTTTGCTTTTAGACAGGCGCGTCCGGGTCAGGCGAACTTGGCCGCCCGCTTGAGCTGGGAAGCCGCCCTCGCGAGTTCCCTCACCTTGTCGAAGTTGCCGGCGCGGATGGCGTCGGTCGGCACCACCCAGGAGCCGCCCACCGCCACCACGTTGGGCAGGGCCAGATAGTCGCCCGCGTTCGCCGGGCCGATACCACCGGTCGGGCAGAAGCGCAGGTGGGGCAGGGGGCCGGCGATGGACTTGAGGAAGGCCGCGCCGCCCGATGCCTCCGCCGGGAAGAACTTCAGCACCTCGAAGCCCAATTCCGCCAGCCGCATGGCCTCGGAGGCCGTGGCGCAGCCGGCCATGACCGGGATTGGCGCCTCGGTGAAGGCGGCGGCAAGTTCCGGCGTCGTGCCGGGGCTGACGAGGAAGGTGGCGCCGGCCTTGATTGTCGCCTCGATCTGCGCGCGATTGGTGACGGTTCCGGCGCCGGCAATGGCGCCCTCCACCTCGGCCGCGATCAGACGCAGGGCTTCCATCGCCACCGGCGTGCGCAGCGTCACTTCGATCAGCGGCAGGCCGCCTTCCACCAGCGCACGGGCGAGGGGAACGGCGTCTTCCAGGCGTTCGATGACCACGACCGGCACCACCGGGGCCTTGGCGACGAAGGGAAGGGGGCTCGGAAGGCTCATGAGGTATCTCCGTTAAATCGTTTGAAGCGCAGTCCTGCCGTCGTGTCGAGCCCCAATCGCTCCGGTCATCCCACGTCGAAGGTCACGCCTTGGGCGAGCGGCAGGCGGTCGCCGTAATTGATGGTGTTGGTGGCGCGGCGCATGTAGGCCTTCCAGCTGTCGGAGCCCGCCTCGCGCCCGCCGCCGGTCTCCTTCTCGCCGCCGAACGCGCCACCGATCTCGGCGCCGGAGGGGCCGATGTTCACATTGGCGATGCCGCAATCGGAGCCTGCCGCAGAGAGGAACCGCTCCGCCTCCCGCAGGTCGGTGGTGAAGATGGCGGAGGCAAGGCCCTGCGGCACCTCGTTGTTGAGGCGGATGGCGTCGGCGAGGTCCGAATAGCGCAGCACGTAGAGGATGGGCGCGAAGGTCTCCGCCGCCACACTGTCCGTCTGGGCGGGCATCTCCACCAGCGCCGGACGGACATAGTAGGCATCGAGGGCGAACTCGGCCCCGAGCCGCTCGCCGCCAATCACGGTGCCGCCAGCGGCGCGCGCCGCCTCCAGCGCCACCTGCATGGCCTCGAACGCGCCGGCATCGATGAGCGGACCCACCAGCGTGCCCTCCTCGCGCGGATCGCCGACGCTCACGGAGGCATAGGCCGACTTCAGGCGGGGCAGCAGCGCGTCGTAGACGCTATCGTGCACCATCAGCCGGCGCAGGGTGGTGCAGCGCTGGCCGGCCGTGCCCATGGCTGCGAACGCGACGGCGCGCAGTGTCAGATCGAGGTCGGCCGAGGGGCAGACGATGGCGGCATTGTTGCCGCCCAGCTCCAGGATCGACCGGCCGAAGCGCTGCGCCACCCGTGGCCCCACATGGCGGCCCATGGCGGTGGAGCCGGTGGCGGAGATGACCGGCACCCGCGCATCGTCCACCAGTGCTTCGCCGGCGGCGCGGCCGCCTAGCACCAGCGTCGAAAGTCCTTCCGGCACGCCGCCGAAGCGGGCGGCGGCACGGGCGAAGATGGCGTCCACGGCGAGGGCGGTGAGCGGCGTCTTCTCAGACGGCTTCCACACGACGGAATTGCCGCACACGAGGGCCAGCGCGGCATTCCACGCCCACACCGCAACAGGAAAGTTGAAGGCGGAGATGACGCCGACCACCCCCATGGGGTGCCACGTCTCCATCATCCTGTGGTCCGGCCGCTCGGTGGCGATGGTGAGGCCGTGGAGCTGGCGGGAGAGGCCGACGGCGAAATCGCAGATGTCGATCATCTCCTGCACCTCGCCGAGGCCCTCGGAAGTGATCTTGCCTGCCTCCAGCGTCACCAGCGCCGCAAGGTCGGCCTTGGCGGCGCGCAGCTCCTCGCCGAACAGGCGCACGAGTTCGCCGCGCCGCGGCGCCGGCACCATGCGCCATTGGAGGAAGGCTTCATGGGCGCGGCCGATGGCGTCCTGAACCGCTGGGGCGTCCATCTCCGTGATGCGGGCGATGGCTTCTCCGGTCAACGGCGTCACCGCCTCGCGTCCGCCCTTGAGGCGGTCATCCGGGATGCCGAGGCGCGCCAGCAGGGCATCTGCATCCGCTTCGATCTCGCCGGTGCCGGGAAAGCGCGCCATGGTCGTCTCCTCGTTCTGATTTGCCTTGTTCTAGCCGTCCTCTCGGCCGGCGGGAACCATTGGGCGCGGCCGGGGGTTCTAGCCGAGGGGGCGAGGCGCGCGTCGAGGCGCGCCCTTCAACTTGCGCGGAGGAACCAAAATGCCCCACGCCACCAACCCCGAATCCATCGGCACCGATCCCGCTCATGCGGCCACCGCCCTGCAGGGCCTCTCCGACACCGAACGCGACCGCATCCGCTGGCGCGCCCATGCGCTCTGGCGGGAGGACGGCTGCCCCCAAGGCCGCGACCGGGAATACTGGGAGCGGGCGGAGCTGGAAATTCTGAAAGGCCGGCGCTCCTACTGACGGAGGCTTTTTATGCCAGCAAAATCAAAGGCCCAGCAGATGGCGGCGGGCGCCGCCCTCTCCGCCAAGCGGGGCGAGCGCAAGAAATCCTCGCTCAAGGGCGCCTCCCGCGAGATGGTGGACTCCATGAGCGAGAGGGAGCTTCATGACCTCGCCGCGACCAAGCAGAAGGGCAAGCCCGCTCATGTCTCCCATGATTGAGCGATGAGCCGGCCATGGCGCCGCGGGCCTTCTGGAAGGGCTATCTGAAGCTCTCCCTCGTCACATGCCGGGTGGCCATGACTCCGGCCACCTCCGAGCGCGAGAAAGTGCGCTTCCACACCCTGAACCGGGAGACGGGCAACCGCATCGTCTCCCGCTATGTGGACGAGGTCTCCGGCAAGCCGGTTTCCGAAGACGACGAGGCGCGCGGCTACCAGACCGGCGACGACAGCTATGTCCTTGTCGAGGATGAAGAACTCGACGATGTCGCGCTGGAGACCACCCGCACCATCGATATCGAGAGCTTCGTGCCGCGGGACAGCATCGGTTGGGTGTATCTGGACAAGCCGCACTATCTCGTGCCCGACGACGAGGTGGGCACGGAAGCCTTCGCGGTGATCCGCTCCGCCATGGAAGAGACGAAGACGGCCGCGCTCTCGCGCCTTGTCATGTATCGCCGCGAGCGGGGCGTGATGCTGGAGCCGCGGGGGCGCGGGCTTATTCTGTGGACCCTGCGCTACGGCGACGAGGTGCGCCATTTCGATGGTTCACCGGAGGCCGAGGAGGCGCCGGACAAGGCGGCGCTGGGTTTGGTCAAGAAGCTGATTTCCGAGCGTACGCAAGCATTTGAGCCCGAGATGGTGCACGATCCCGTGCAGGAAGGGCTCATCGATCTCATCGCCTCCAAGCGCAAGACGCGCCCGGCGAAGAAGGCGGCCAAGGCCGCGGCGGAGGAGCCAACGGGGGGCAATGTAGTCAGCATCATGGATGCGCTGCGCCGGAGCCTTTCGGCGGAGAGGGGCAAGCGCAAATAGGGCGCGCCCCCCTCACGCGCCCGGCAGCGGCACCGCTGCGGCGCGGAAGTCTCCCCACGGGTCGTGGCCGAGATTCATAAGCCTTGCCAAGGCATTGCCCACGTTGAAGTGCTGCGGGCCGATGGCCTCGCCCAGTTCGTCCCACGCCAGCGGCATGGACACCGGCGCCCCCGGCCGAGCCCTTGTAGAATAAGGCGCCACCGCCGTCGCACCGCGCTGGTTGCGCAAATAATCGATAAGAATCCGGCCCTTGCGCTTCGCCTTGGTGATGGTGGCGACGAAACGCTCCGGGCTGTCCGCTGCCATCTCCTCCGCCATCTGCTTCGTGAAGGCCTTCAACCTGGGCCAGTCCGCCTTGGGCGAGAGCGGTGCGCAGACGTGCAGGCCCTTGCCGCCGGAGGTTTTCACGAAGGCGGAAAGACCTTTTTTCTCAAGTCTTTGCTTTACTTCACCAGCGGCTGCGATCACGTCCCGCCACGGCACGTCGTCCCCCGGATCAAGATCCATGGTGAGGAGGTCGGGCCGCTCCCAGTCCGCCAGCGTGGCGCCGAAAGGGTGGATCTCCAGGGCCGCACCCTGGACCAGGGCGGTCAGGCCGTCGAGGTCGCGGATGGCGAGGTAGGGGGCTTCGTCCTTCGCCTTGGGATCGGCGACCTGAAGGATGTTCTTGTCCAGTCCCTTCCACGGGTGCTTCTGGAAAAAGCGTTGACCGTCAATGCCTTCCGGGCAACGCACCAGCGCGAGCGGGCGGCCGGTGACGAAGGGGGCCATATGGCGCCAGACCTGCGCGTAGTAGTCCGCCAGCCCCTCCTTGGTGAGGCCGACATCCGGCCAGTAGACCCGGTCCGGATGGGTAAGGCGCACCCGGCGCTTCAGCGGGGGTGGATCTGAAGTCGTTGTTTTAGAAGGGCTTTCCCGCACGATCTCGCTCGCCGGCTTGTCCTCCCGGAGGCCGCGGAAGGCGGCGTGGCGCAGGTGGCCGTCGCCGGTCCAGGCGCCGAACTCCACCTCCGCCACATGGAGCGGTTCGACGAAGGTGATGCCCCGCGCCTCGTCGGCGGTGAGCTTGCCGGAGAAGGGGGAAACATCAGTCTTTTCAGAGGCTAAGAGCTTGTGGAGATCAGCCGCGACCCGCTGGGTGAAGCCGGTTCCGACCCGCCCCACGTAGCGCAGCTTGCCGTCCTCGAACACCCCGAGCACCAGCGAGCCGATGGCGGTGCGCGAGGTGGTGGAGGGGACGAAGCCACCCACCACAAATTCCTGTCGTTCCAGACACTTGGACTTGATCCAGTCGCGCGTCCGGCCGCTGTGGTAGGGGGCGTTTTTGAGCTTGGAGACCACCCCTTCCAGGCTCAGGCGGCAGGCGTGGGAGAGGACGAGGGCGCCGTCGTCTTCGAAATGCGCGCTGTAGCGCACCTTGTCCCCATTCTGTCCCACCAGCTTTTCCAGCAAGTCCTTGCGATCCTTGAGGGGAAGGGGTGTCAGGTCGTGGCCGTCGAGGTGGAGTAGATCGAAGACGTAATAGACGAAGCGGTCGCTCCGCCCCTCCGAAAGGTCGGCCTGAAGGGCGGAGAAATCGCTCGCGCCATTGCCGGATTCCACGACGATTTCACCGTCGAAAAGCGCGGTTCGGATGGGGAATCGGTGGAGTTCGGCAGGGATGCCGGTGCCGAATCTGTCAGTCCAGTCGAGTCCGGTGCGCGTCAGCAGCCGCACCTTGCCGTTTTCGACCCGCGCTTGGATGCGATAGCCGTCGAACTTGATCTCGTGGAGGTAGCGTGTGCCGGCCGGCGCCTTCGTCACGAGAGTGGCGAGGGCGGGGGGCACGAAGGTGGGAAGGGGGGCGGCCTTCGCCCCCTTGGGCAAGGGCAGGGGGGTGCCGCTGGTGCCCTTCGCACCATCGGGCGGGGGATCGTCGGCGGGCGGGGCGGGGGACTTCGCCGCGGGGGTTTTTCGCGCGGCCTTCTTCGAACTCGTCCCCGACTTCGAGGCGCGCTTTTTGGGCGGCGGGTCATCGGCCGAAAGGGCGTCCACGTTGCGACCGGAGACGACCGACAGCGGCTCTTCCTCCAATATGTCCGGCGCGCCGTCCGGCCGGGCGAATGCATCCTCCGCCTTGATGAGCAGCCAGTTCTCCTTCGTCTCCCCCTTGCGGGGCGCCATGCGCACCAGATGCCAGCGGCCGTGGAGCTTTTCGCCGTCGAGGGTGAATTCCATGTGGCCCTTGGCATAGGCCTTGTGCGGGTCGCCGATGGGAGTCCAGGTGCCGCGATCCCAGATGATGACGTTGCCGCCGCCATACTGGCCCTTGGGGATGGTGCCCTCGAAGCCGCCATAGTCGAGGGGATGGTCCTCCACATGCACGGCGAGGCGCTTCTCGCCGGGCACGAGGCTGGGGCCGCGGGTGACGGCCCAGCTCTTCAGCACCCCGTCCATCTCCAGCCGGAAATCATAGTGCAGCCGCCGCGCCGCATGTTTCTGGATGACGAAGGCGCCTTCCGGCCGCGCGACCTCGCCCTTCGCTTTCCGGCGACCGGTGCCGGAGGGCTCGGGGGTGGCGGCGAAGTCGCGCTTGGCGCGGTAGCGGTCAAGGTCGGCCACGGCTCAGCTCGCCTTGCGGGTGGATTTTCGGGCCGGCGCGGGTTTCTCGGCCGTGACCGTCTTCGTGGCCTTACCTTTGGCGGGCGCCCTCTTCTCGCTCCCACCCGTCGCTTTCGCGCTCGCGCGCAGGGCGGCGAGCAGGTCCACCACCTTCTCTTCCTTGCGCGGCGCCGCCTTCGGCAAGGGCTTGCCTTCCATCTTGGCGCGCACCAGCTCGGCGAGAGCGGTCTCGTAGCGGTCCTGATAGGCGTCGGGATCGAAGGTGCCGGCCTTGGTCTTGATGATGTGGGTGGCCAGCTCCCGCATCTCGGCGGTGATCTTCACGTCAGGCACATCGGCGAAAGCCTCCTGCGCCGAGCGCACCTCGTAGTCGAAGGACAGGGTGGAGGCGAGGAGCGCGCCGCCTTCGCCGGCGGGGCGGATGAGCAGCTTGCGCACGCGGCGGAACAGCAGGGCCTCGCCCAGCGCCGCCACCTTCTGCGCCGCCATTCCGCGCTTCAAAAGGTCGAACACCTGGGCGGCGGTCTCGTCCACTGGCGCGAGGAAATAGGGGCGGTCCAGATACACCGTGTCGATGCCGTCGCACGGCAGGAAGGCATCGATGGAGATGGTCTTGTCGTTGTCCGGCAGCACGGCCGCCGCCTCTTCCGGCGCGATGGTCACGTACTCGCCCTTGGAGACCTCGTAGCCGCGCACCTGATCGTCGGTCTCGACCGGCTGGCCGGTCTCCTCGTCAACATATTGCCGGCGTAGGCGATGGCCGCTCTTGCGGCTCACCATGTGCAGGCTGATGCGCTCGGAGGTGGAGGCGGCCGCATAGAGGCCAACGGCGCAGCTCAGCGCGCCGACTGTGAGAAACCCTTTCCAGCTCGCCCGTGGCGCCATCTCGCCCCTCGTTGCAGGCTTTCTCTCAACGCCGCTCAGAGCACACCCGCGCGGGGGCGCGGGCAAGGGAAATCGGTTCTTTCAGGAGACGTCATGGCCCGGCCCGTCCGGGCCATCCACTCCGCCGCAGGAGGGGTGCTTCGGACGAAGCATCCGACCCGGCCGTTCCGTGGATCCCCCGGACGAGCCGGGGGATGACGCCGGTGCAAAGGGAGGGAAGCCTCACCCATGCAGCCGCCGCGCGTAGAAGCGCGCCAGCAGCCGCGCCTCGGCCTCGGACCCCGCGCGGATGGGGGCGGAGGCGTCGTCCAGCACGCGCCACGTCCAGCGGCGGTCATGGCAGTCGAGGCGGGCGACGGGCATGCCGTCGCAGACCAGCACCTCGGTGCCCGGCGCCTGCGCGCGCCATTCGAGGATGGGCTCGGAGCCGGGCGGCGCGTGGAAGAAGCTGCCGGCCTCATGGAAAAAATGGCGGACGGGTCCGCGGCTCGCGCCATCGTGGTGCATGGTCAAGTCTCCTTTGCAGAACCAAGTGGCCGTGCGGCCCTTTGGTTCCGCGCCGTTGCGGCGGAGCCCATCGTTTTTGCGCCGTTGCGGCGCTTCGCGGCCCATGCTGTAGAAGAGGTTTCCGGAAGGAGATGCGGGATGGTCGCGTTCTACGATGCAAGCGAGGTCGAGGCGGCGCTGACCTATGAGCGTCTGGTGCCGGCGCTGCGGGCGGCCTTTGCGGCGGCCGAGGTGGAATCGCCGGTGCGCGGCGTCCACCATGTGGGCAATGACGAGACGCCCGGCCGGCTGCTCACCATGCCGGCGTGGCGGCCGGGCGCGGTGTTCGGCGTCAAGCTGGTGAACGTGTTCCCCACCAACGGCGCGCGCGGGCTGGGCGCGGTGCACGGTGTCTATGCCTTGTTCGATGGTTCCACCGGCATCCCCACCGCCATCATCGAGGCCGATGCGCTCACCAACCGGCGCACGGCGGCGACCTCGGCGCTGGCCTCCACCTTCCTCTCGCGCATGGACAGCGAGACGCTCACCGTGGTGGGCACCGGCAATCTCGCCTTCCAGCTGGCGCAGGGCCATTGCGCCGTGCGGCCCATCCGCCGCGTTCTGGTGTGGGGCCGCGCGCCCGCCCGCGCCGCCGCCATGGCCGCCGATCTCGCGGCGCTGGGCCTGCCGGCGGAGCCGGTGAGCGACCTATCCGCCGCCGTCGCCGCCGCCGATATCGTCACCAGCGCCACCACCTCCGACGATCCGCTGGTGCTGGGGCAGGACGTGAAGCCCGGCACCCATGTGGACCTCGTGGGCGCCTTCACCCCCACCATGCGCGAGAGCGACGACGCCCTCATTCGCGCCAGCGATGTCTATGTGGACACCTATGCCGGCGCCCTCGGCGAGGCCGGCGACCTGCTGCTGCCGGTGGCGGCGGGGGTGTGGTCCACCGATCAGGTGAAGGCCGACCTCTACGAGCTGTGCGGCGGCACGAAGGAGGGGCGCACGGACCCTAACGCCATCACCCTGTTCAAGTCCGTGGGCGCGGCCATCGAGGATCTGGTGGCGGCCGAGCTGGTGGCGGGACGGCGGGGGTAGGGGCTGGCCCCAACTTCCTGATCCGCCGCCATGCCCCGGCTTGTCCGGGGCATGGCGGACGTTGGTGAATCGGGTTGTCGGGCCCCCTATCCCTCCCCCTTCGCCTCCAGCGCGGCGAGGCGCATGTAGAGCGTCGAGCGGGCGATGCCGAGGCGGCGGGCGGCGCGGGTGAGGTTGCCGCCGCAGGCGTCCACGGCGGCGCGGATGGCGGCTTCTTCCACGGTGCGAAGGTCCGTCGCGGGGGGCGCGACCGCAGCGGCGGTGGCGATTTCCGGCGGCAGATCGGCGACATCGATGGGCGTGTCGGCGCTGCCCATGGCGATGAGCATTTCCACCACGTTGCGCAGCTCGCGCACATTGCCCGGCCAGGCATAGGCGGCGAGCGCCGTGCGGGCGGCCTCCGTGAAGCGCGGGGCGGGAAGGCCGGCGCGGGCGGCGGCGCTGCGGCCGATGTGATCGAGCAGCAGCAGCACGTCGTCGCCCCGCTCGCGCAGCGGCGGGATGCGCAGGCGCAGGGCGGCGATGCGATAGAACAGGTCCTTGCGGAACCGCCCCGCCGCCACCTCGCCGGTGAGGTCGCGGTTGGTCATGGAGACGAGGCGCAGATCCACCCGTCGCCCGGTGTGGCCGCCGACGCGATAGACCACGCCGTCCTCCAGCACGCGCAGCAGGTAGGATTGCAGCTCCAGCGGCATCTCGCCGATCTCGTCGAGGCAGAGGAGGCCGCCGTCCGCCGCCTCCACCTTGCCCTGCTTGCCGGCGGCGTCGGCGCCGGTGAAGGCGCCCTTCTCGTAGCCGAACAGCTCGCTGGCGATGAGATCGCGCGGCAGGCCGCCGCAATTGAGCGGCACGAAGGGGCCCACGGGTGCGCGCACGCCGTGGATGGCGCGGGCGAACACCTCCTTGCCGACGCCGGTCTCCCCTTCCAGCAGGATGGGCAGGCCGCTCTCCGCCATGCGGCGGGCCTTGGCCTTCACCTCCTCGATGATCGCGCTTTCGCCGATGATGGCGTCGAACGACAGCGGCTCCAGCTCCCGTTGCGGATCACGCGGTGAAGGCTTGGGCCGGCGTGCGGCGTGGAGCACCACCACGCCGCCGATCTCCTCGCCATCCTCGCGCACGATCTCCACGCTGGCGCCGGGCAGGAGCTGGGCGATGCGGGCGGCCCAGGCGTCGGGCGTCACGTCCTTCAGGGCGGCGAGGCGGCCGTCGGCGATGAGGCGGTCCGAACGGCGTGCCGCCTCCTTCAGGGCGCGGTCGGTGGAATAGATGAGCGCGCCGGAGCGGCCGAAGGCGAGGATTTCCTCGGTGAGCCAGAGCGAGCGCTTGGAGAGGAAATGGCGCAGCACCTGCTCGTGCTCCATCTCCATGCGCCGGCCCAGCACCGCCTCGATCTGGTGGGCGAGGGCCACCGCATGGGCGAGGTTCTGCGGGTTGAAGGTGTCGGTGGAGCCGGAAATGTCCACCGCGCCGATGATCTCCCGGTCGAAGGGATGGCGCACCGGGGCCGCCGCGCAGGTCCAGCGCTGCACCGGGGCGCAGAAATGCTCGGCGGCGTGGATCTGCACCGGCCGCCCGCAGGCAAGCGCGGTGCCGATGGCGTTGGTGCCGATCTCGGCCTCGCACCACAGGCCGCCCTGCTGGAGCTTCACCTCCTGCCCGGTGTCGAGGGCCCGGGCATCCCCCTCCGCCTCCAGGATCGTGCCGTCGGGGTCGGAGAGGATGAGCATGGAATGGGCGTCGGAGAGCAGGTGGCGCGCCTCTTCCATGGCGAGGCGCGCGGCGGTGACGAGGCGGTTGTTCTGGTGGCGGCGGCGGAACAGCTCCGCCTCGCTGACCACGGGGGCGGCCGCGCGGTCGGCGGCGATCAGATGAAGGCGGGAGCGCTGCCACGACGCCATCACCGCCGGGCGGATGACGGCGGAGGCGGCGCCGTCCTGGTGAAACTGTTCCCAGGCACGCGCGATCTCGCGATGTGGCACCAGCTCTGCCCTCCGGGCCGGGCGGCGCGGCGTTCCCGTGGTCGCGCCGCCTGAGCCATTGGCCGGCAGGCCGCCTTGGCCGGTGGCCGAGGTGCCCGCAGGCGGGTTCACTCCCTGAAATGCCGCGTTCTGACCGCCGGCATCGAGGCCGGCGGCGGCGGCTTTGGCGGGAGAATACGCGCACTTTCATGCCGCTCGCAAGTCCGGCCGGCCGCCCCGCGGCAGTCGTCGTCTGAAACGATCCGGCGGCGGACAACAAGTGTCCGGAAATCGGACAGTCGAAGACTTCCAGATTACATGACGCATTGCACAAAGATCAGGAGAATCCTCGCATTTATACAGTCGAGCGCGGCTGGCACGCATCCTGCCCCTCATGCTGCGAGCCGGCACCCAAAAGCCAACGCCGGCACGACAGGGAGGAAACCAGCGTGAACGTTCCCGTGGGAAACCTGCGCAGCGTCCAGGTGCTCGGCATCGATGCCGGCGGCACCATGACGGACACCTTCTTCGTGGACCAGGACGGCGACTTCGTCGTCGGCAAGGCCCAGTCCACGCCGCAGAACGAGGCCCTCGGCCTCATCGCCTCTTCTGAAGACGGGCTCGCCAACTGGGGCATGTCGCTCCACGACGCGCTCGCCCAGCTTCAGACCGGCGTCTATTCCGGCACCGCGATGCTCAATCGCGTGGTCCAGCGCAAGGGGCTCAAATGCGGCCTCATCGTCAATCGCGGCATGGAGGATTTCCACCGCATGGGCCGCGCGGTGCAGAGCCACCTCGGCTATGCCTATGAAGACCGCATCCACCTCAACACCCACCGCTACGACCCGCCGCTCGTGCCCCGCCAGCTCACCCGCGGCGTCATCGAGCGCACCGACATGATGGGCAGTGAGGTGATCCCCCTGCGCGAGGCGAGCGCCCGCGAGGCGGCGCGCGAGCTGATCGCGGAGGACGTGGAAGGCATCGTCATCTCCCTGATGCACTCCTACAAGAACCCGGTGAACGAGCGCCGCGTGCGCGACATCGTGATCGAGGAAGTGGAGAAGAGCGGCAAGAAGATCCCGGTCTTCGCCTCGGCTGATTACTATCCGGTGCGCAAGGAAACCCACCGCACCAACACCACCATCCTCGAAGGCTACGCCGCCGAGCCCTCGCGCCAGACGCTCTCCAAGATCTCCAACGCCTTCAAGGAGCGCGGCACCAAGTTCGACTTCCGCGTGATGGCGACCCATGGCGGCACCATCTCCTGGAAGGCGAAGGAGCTGGCCCGCACCATCGTCTCCGGCCCCATCGGCGGCGTGATCGGCGCGAAATATCTCGGCGAAGTGCTGGGCTACAAGAACATCGCCTGCTCGGACATCGGCGGCACCTCGTTCGACGTGGCGCTCATCACCCAGGGCGAGATGACCATCAAGAACGACCCGGACATGGCCCGGCTCGTGCTCTCGCTGCCGCTGGTGGCGATGGACTCGGTGGGCGCCGGCGCCGGCTCCTTCATTCGGCTCGATCCCTACACCCGCGCCATCAAGCTCGGCCCGGATTCGGCCGGCTACCGGGTGGGCGTGTGCTGGAAGGAGAGCGGCATCGAGACCGTCACCATCTCCGACTGCCACATGGTGCTCGGCTATCTCAACCCCGACAACTTCCTCGGCGGCGCCGTGAAGCTCGACCGGCAGCGCTCGGTGGATGCCATCAAGGTGCAGATCGCCGACAAGCTCGGCCTCTCGGTGGAAGATGCGGCCGCCGGCATCATCGAGCTGCTGGACTCTGACCTGCGCGATTACCTGCGCTCCATGATCTCGGGCAAGGGTTATTCGCCCCAGAGCTTCGTCTGCTTCTCCTATGGCGGCGCCGGGCCGGTCCACACCTATGGCTATACGGAAGGCCTCGGCTTCGAGGACGTGATCGTGCCCGCCTGGGCGGCCGGCTTCTCCGCCTTCGGCTGCGCGGCGGCGGACTTCGAATATCGCTACGACAAGTCCCTCGACATCAACATGCCGCCGGACGCCCCCGAGGCGGACAAGGTGAAGGCGGCTGAAACCCTTCAGGCGGCGTGGGAGGAGCTGACCCGCAACGTGCTGGAGGAGTTCAAGCTGAACGGCTATTCGGCCGACCAGGTGACGCTCCAGCCCGGCTACCGCATGCAGTATCGCGGGCAGCTCAACGACCTGGAGATTGAGAGCCCCATCGCCACCGCCGGCACGGCGGCCGACTGGGACCAGCTCACCGACGCCTTCAACGCCACTTACGGGCGCGTCTATGCGGCGTCCGCCCGCTCGCCGGAACTGGGCTACTCGGTCACCGGCGCCATCATGCGCGGCATGGTGCCGATCCCGAAGCCCCGCATTCCCAAGGAGCCGGAAGAGGGCGAGACCCCGCCGGAGGAAGCAAAGATCGGCACCCGCAAGTTCTATCGCAAGAAGAAGTGGGTGGATGCGCAGCTCTACAAGATGGAATCCCTGCGCCCCGGCAACCGCGTCATGGGCCCCGCCATCATCGAATCCGACGCCACCACGTTCGTGGTGCCCGACGGTTTCGAGACCTGGCTCGACGGGCATCGCCTCTTCCACCTGAAGGAGGTGTGAGGGCAGGGCTCCGTCATGCCCCCTCTCCCGCACCGGGAGAGGGGAGCAAACCCAAACAATCTCAAGAGGAAACGAACCCATGAACGTCAACGTCAACCAGACCAGCCTTCAGGGCGCCACCCGCGGCATCGTCCGTGGCGGCGAGACGCTTAAAGAACATCGCGACCGGCTGATGACGGCCACCAAGGCCACCGGCCACTATGCCGGCCTCAAGAAGCTGGAGCTGCGCGAGAGCGAGCCCATCCTCTACAACAAGCTGTTCTCCCGCCTGCGCGCCGGCGTGGTGGACGCGCGCGAGACCGCGAAGAAGATCGCGGCCTCTCCCATCGTCGAGCAGGAGGGCGAGCTGTGCTTCACCCTCTACAATGCGGCGGGCGACAGCCTTCTCACCTCCACCGGCATCATCATCCATGTGGGAACCATGGGTGCTGCCATCAAATACATGATCGAGAACGAGTGGGAGGCCAATCCCGGCGTCCAGGACAAGGACATCTTCTGCAACAACGACTGCCTCATCGGTAACGTCCACCCCTGCGACATCCACACCATCGTTCCCATCTTCTGGGAGGGCGAGCTGATCGGCTGGGTGGGCGGCGTCACCCACGTCATCGACACCGGCGCGGTGGGGCCGGGCTCCATGGCCACCGGGCAGGTGCAGCGCTTCGGCGACGGCTACCAGATCACCTGCCGCAAGGTGGGCGCCAACGACGAACTGTTCCGCGACTGGCTGCACGAGAGCCAGCGCATGGTGCGCACTACCCGCTACTGGATGCTGGACGAGCGCACCCGCATCGCCGGCTGCCACATGATCCGCAAGCTGGTGGAAGAGGTGGTCGCGGAAGAGGGCATCGAGGCCTACTGGAAGTTCGCCTACGAGGCGGTGGAGCACGGCCGCCTCGGCCTTCAGGCGCGCATCAAGGCCATGACCATCCCCGGCACCTACCGGCAGGTGGGCTTCGTGGACGTGCCCTACGCCCATGAGGACGTGCGGGTGCCCTCCGACTTCGCCAAGCTCGACACCATCATGCACGCCCCCTGCGAGATGACCATCCGCAAGGACGGCTCCTGGCGCCTCGACTTCGAGGGGTCGAGCCGCTGGGGCTGGCACACCTACAATGCCCATCAGGTGAGCTTCACCTCGGGCATCTGGGTGATGATGACCCAGACGCTCATCCCCTCGGAGATGATCAACGACGGCGCCGCCTACGGCACCGAGTTCCGCCTGCCCAAGGGCACCTGGATGAACCCGGACGACCGCCGCGTCGCCTTCTCCTATTCCTGGCACTTCCTGGTGTCGGCCTGGACGGCCCTGTGGCGCGGCCTGTCGCGCTCCTATTTCGGCCGCGGCTATCTGGAGGAGGTGAACGCGGGCAACGCCAACACCTCCAACTGGCTGCAGGGCGGCGGCTTCAACCAGTATGACGAGATCCACGCCGTGAACTCGTTCGAGTGCGCCGCCAACGGCACCGGGGCGACCGCGGTGCAGGACGGCCTCTCCCATGCCGCCGCCATCTGGAACCCGGAAGGCGACATGGGCGACATGGAGATCTGGGAACTGGCCGAGCCGCTGATCTACCTCGGCCGGCAGATCAAGGCCTCCTCGGGCGGCTCCGGCAAGTATCGCGGCGGCTGCGGCTTCGAGAGCCTGCGCATGGTCTGGAACGCCAAGGACTGGACCATGTTCTTCATGGGCAATGGCCACATCTCGTCCGACTGGGGCCTGATGGGCGGCTATCCCGCCGCCTCCGGCTATCGCTTCGCCGCCCACCAGACCGGGCTGAAGGAGCTGATCGCCTCCGGCGCCGACATCCCGCTCGGCGGCGACACCGACCCGGAGAACCCCACCTGGGACGCGATGCTGCCCAAGGCGCAGATCAAGCGCGACAAGCAGGCCATCACCACCGAGGAGATGTTCTCCGACTACGACCTCTACCTCAACTACATGCGCGGCGGCCCCGGCTTCGGTGATCCGCTCGACCGCGAGCCCCAGGCGGTGGCCGACGACATCAACGGCGGCTACGTGCTGGAGCGCCTCGCCGGCGATGTCTACGGCGTGGTGGTGAAGAAGGGGGCCGGCGGCCTCGTGGTGGTGGACGAGGCGGCGACCAAGGCCGCCCGTGCGGACATCCGCAAGGCGCGCATCGCCAAGTCCGTCCCCACCCGCGAGTGGATGAAGGGCGAGCGCGAGAAGATCCTCGCCAAGGATGCGGGCACCCAGGTGCAGCAGATGTTCGCCGCCTCCTTCAAGCTGGGTCCGAAGTTCGAGCGCGAGTTCCGGGCCTTCTGGGACCTGCCGGAGAGCTGGGTGCTGAACGAGGAAGACATCGGCATCCCCACCTACGGCTCGCGCTACTCCATGGACATCTCCGAGCTGCCGGACGTGCGCACCGTGCAGTTCGTGGAGGAGTGATCCCTCCACTGGGCGGCGGTCCGCGCCGCCGCCCGTTTTTTCTTACGGCCGTCATGGCCGGGCTTGCCCCGGCCATCCACGTCGGCGGGCCGGGTGCAACGCTTCGCAAGGGTGATCAGGCGGCACGACGTGGATGCCCGGGACAAGCCCGGGCATGACGAAATCCAGAGAGCCCTCTCCGCGCGGAGAGGCGAGGAAACCCAGAAATATTCAGGAGGAAACCATGTCCTATACCCGCGCCAAGATCGTCGATCTCGTGGAAGGCAAGATCGATCCCGATACGCTGCACCAGATGCTGTCCACGCCGAAGGACCCCGAGCGGTTCGTGACCTATGTGGAGATCCTGCAGGAGCGCGTTCCGTGGGATGAGAAGATCATCCTGCCGCTCGGCCCGAAGCTCTACATCGTGCAGCAGAAGGTCTCCAAGAAGTGGACCGTGCGCTGCGAGTGCGGCCACGATTTCTGCGACTGGAAGGACAATTGGAAGCTGCATGCCCGCGTCCACGTCCGCGACACGCCGCAGAAGATGGAGGAGATCTATCCCCGCCTCATGGCCCCGACGCCCTCGTGGCAGGTGATCCGGGAATATTTCTGCCCCGAGTGCGGCACGCTCCATGACGTGGAGGCGCCGACCCCCTGGTATCCGGTGATCCACGACTTCCAGCCCGACATCGACGCCTTCTACACCGAATGGCTCGGCCTGCCGGTGCCGGAACGCGCCGCGGCGTGAGGGCCGTCTCCTCTGCTCCCCGGACCAGCGACGGCGAAGCCGGAGCGCCGATCCGGGGCCCAGGGGAAACACCCGCGCAGCGGGGCCAAGCCTGAGAGCGGCGGGGCAGGAAGCGCCTTCGGCGGTCTGTTGCGCTGGACCCCGGCTCGCATTCCACTTCGTTGCATGCGTCCGGGGTGCGAGACGGGTTCAGCCCGGCGTCACGCGGGAGGAAGGGGGCTCAGGGCACCCCTTCCTTTCGCCGTTTCAGGCGCCGGCGCCTTCCGTATTGCCGGTCATCGTATTTCCAGTCGTCGTCTTGCCGGCCATCGCCGCGCGGCGGCCGGCGGCCCGGGGGGCGGGCGGGTTGATGGCGGCCAGCGCCGCCACGCAGAGGCCGATCACCAGCACCCACACGGCCGGGCGGGGGCCGAGGTCGAGGGTGAAATTGGCATCCAGCACCAGAAACGGGTCCACCCGCGTCGCCAGCGCATACCAGAGCATTTCCACGCCCGCCGTGAGCGCGGCCCCGGCCACGGACAAGCCCGCCATGGCGAGGGGCGAGACGGCCTTCCCGCTGCGCCCGGCGACGCGGAAAGCGAAGAGCAGCAGGAAAATGCCGGCCATCAGCACCGGCTCGGTGACATCCAGCTTCGACTGCATGAAGAAATGCACCGTGCCCAGCACCGCGATGGCGTAGACGGCCATGTGCAGCCGGTTCCACCGCGTCGCGCCGAGCCGCTTGATGGCGCCATCGGTGGAGGTGGCGCCCAGCGCCACGAGCAGCCCCACCGCCACCGCGCCGATGGTGAGGTAGATGCGCAGCACGATCTCGCTCAGCGCCCGGCCGAAGCCCTGGTCGATGATGTAGAGCGTGAGGTGGAGCGCCGCATAGCTGAGCGCCGCGAGGCCGAAGATGCGCCGGCCGAAGTGCAGCTTCGGCATGTTGAACAGCCGCCGCAGCGGCGTCACCGCCAGCGTCACCGCGAGGAAGCGGATGGCCCACAGGCCGGTGAAATGGATCGCCTCCGTCCACGGCCGCGCGCCGAGCTGGCCGTTGGCGGCAAGGCCCACGAGCCACACCGCCGGCAGGATGCTGGAAACGAGGAACAGGGTCTTCTCGGGGCTGAAACGGCCGGACCGCTCGTGAAACAGGGGCATCGGGACCTTTCGGCAAAGCTGCGCAGGCGCCCGCCCGGCGCCTGCTTCCCCTTACGCCGGCCCCTGCGGCAGCGTTACGGCCGCCGCCTGCACGATGGCGTGAAGTTGGACGTGAGCGTATCTCAGGCGTTCAGCTCGCCTTCGATCTGCGCCTTGAGGCCGGGCTCGATGCCCAGCGCGCCGGCGAGCCAGTCCAGATAGGCGTGCTCGGCGTCGTTGTCCGGGCGGATGGCGAGGGCCGAGGCCGCGTAGATTTGCAGCGCCGCCTCCGGCGTCGTCGCGGCGGCGACCACCTCGTTGGGGTCCACCGGCGTGGTGAGGATGGCGATGAGGGCATCCCGCTGGGGAGAGCCGGCGCCCATGCGCTCCAGCCCGCCGCCGATGCGGGAGACCTCCTCCTCATCGATCTCCCCATCGGCCTGCGCGGCGGCGGCCATGGCCGAGAGCAGCACGCCGGAGAAGGCTTCCGGGCCACCCGGCGCGGCGGCGGGGGAGAAGGCGGCTTCCGGCGTGCCGGAGGTGAAGGCCGCGCGTCCGCCGGCCCCCGCCTGCCACTTGCGGTACGCCTTCCAGGCCAGCATCCCCATGATGGCGAGGCCGCCATATCGCATCAGGTCGCTGCCGCCCGATGAGGAGGGTTGATGGCCGGGCTGGGGCGAGGGCTGCGGCTGGCGATAGTCGGAGACCGGGGGCTCCGGCTGGGGATAGCCGCCGGCCGTGGACGAGCCGCCGCGGCCGAGGGCTTCCGAGGCGAGATCGCCGAGACCTCCGCCCGCGCCGCCCGACATGCCGCCCCCCTGCGTGGAGCCGCCGGACGGCCCGCCCGCGCCACCACCGAGAATCTGGCCGAGAATGTCCTCCAGCCCGCCGGAGGAACCGCCCGCCGCGCCGCCGGACGGACCACCCTGCGGCGCTCCGCGTCCTCCGCCGAGCACCTGGCCCAGGATGTCGCCGAGGCCGCCGGGCAGTCCCGACGGCGCTCCGCCCGCTCCGCCGCGCTGACCGCCGCCACCGAGCACCTGGCCGAGGATGTCACCCAGCCCGCCCGGCAGGCCGCCGCCGGTCTGCTGCGCGCCGCCGCCCCGCACGCTGCCCGAGCCGAGCGCCGCGCCGATGAGCTGTCCCAGAAGATCACCCGTTCCGGCCATGGCTTCCTCCCTCAAGGTGCCGCTGCGCGGGGCAAGGCCCGGCTGCGATCGGGCTGCTACAGCCCTGTTGAGTCCAAATGCGGGCATGATCTTGCTTATGGGGCCGCCCGAGCCCGCGCGTGAGCTAAGGACGAAGTCCGCACCCGGACAAGCCCGAAGATACTCCGCCCCGGCTCAATCGGCTTACGAAGTCGCGATCAGATGACGCCGGATCTTGTCCGCTACCGCCGCCGCGTGGGTCTGCGCCAGATCATGTCCCGCCCCCGGCAGGATGCACAGGCGCGAGTTTGGCAGCAGGCGCGCCAGCCTTTCCCCGACAGCCACCGGGCTGATGGGATCGGCGTCGCCCCACAGCAGCAGCGTCGGCGCGCGGACCGAAGGCAACCGGTCGGAGAGATCATCGACGGGATCGGCGATCCACCGCGCCGCGTGCGGGAAGGCGCCGAAATAGTCCGGGCGCCAGTCTTCTCTGCCCAGATCAGCCACCGGAACCCCGCCGGAGGTCACGCACAGAACAAGCGTCCGGACGAGGTGGGGGAAGGCGAGCGCCAGCTTCAGCGCGATGTAGCCGCCCATGGACTGGGCGACGATGGCCACCGGCTGGCGCATCCGGTCCGCGACCAGGCCGACGAGATCATCGATGCTGTTCACGTCCGCGCTGGCGGGCTGGCTGCCCAGTCCGGGCCAGGAGAAGAACGTGCCCTCCCATGCGGCCCGGTCCGCGACGGGCTTCCAGAACGCGGCGTCTCCCGTTGCGCCGGGCAGGAACAGCGTCTCGATCATGGCTTGGCGGGCCGGATGGCTGCGGGCGGCTAGACCGCCACCGGGGCCTTGATGGCCGGGTGGGGATCGTAGTTCACGATCTCGATGTCCTCGTAGCGGAAGGCGAAGAGGTCGCTCACCGCCGGGTTCAGCCGCAGGGAGGGCAGGGCGCGCGGGGTGCGGGAGAGCTGCTCGCGCGCCTGATCGAGATGGTTCACATAGAGGTGCGCATCGCCCAGCGTATGGACGAAATCGCCGACGCCCAGCCCCGTCACCTGCGCCACCATGTGGGTGAGCAGCGCATAGGAGGCGATATTGAACGGCACGCCGAGGAACACGTCCGCCGAGCGCTGGTAGAGCTGGCAGGAGAGCTTGCCCTCCAGCACGTAGAACTGGAACAGGCAGTGGCAGGGGGGCAGGGCCATCTTCGCCACGTCCGCCGGGTTCCAGGCGGTGACGATGAGGCGGCGCGAATCAGGGTTGCGGCGGATGTCGGAGACCACCTGCGCGATCTGGTCGATCACGCCGCCCTCCGGCGTCGGCCAGGAGCGCCACTGGTGGCCGTAGACCGGGCCGAGATCGCCCTTGGCGTCGGCCCACTCGTCCCAGATGGAGACGCCGTTTTCCTTGAGGTAGCGGATGTTGGTGTCGCCGGCGAGAAACCACAATAGCTCGTGGATGATGGATTTCAGGTGCAGCTTCTTGGTGGTCACGAGGGGGAAGCCGCGCGCCAGATCGAATCGCATCTGGTGCCCGAACACCGAGAGGGTGCCGGTGCCGGTCCGGTCGTCCTTGCGCACGCCCTCATCGAGAATGCGGCGCAGGAGCTGGTGGTAAGCTTCCATTAGGTATGTCCGGCCAAGATCAAGCGCCATAAGGCTTTCGCCGTCCGACTTTAGCCCGCCCGTCCGGATGCGGCCAGCACCCGCCGGCCGCCATCCACATGCCGGCGGGAACATGGTTGCCGGCTTCTTATGGCAAGGCTGACGCTGGGACAGGTGTGGCACGGCGGGGGCAGATGGCGAAAAAGTGAGGGATTTCCGCAGCGTATGACCCTTGGAGACCCCCTTTTTCGCCACGACCCGGCCGTATTAGACCAGCAAGAGCACGCACCAAGACTCGTGACGATCAAGGGCAAGACACATGAGCTCCCAAACCAACCTCACGGCAGCGCTGCTCGAGGTTCGCGCCTATCTGGCGCAGGAAGCGCAGGCCGAGGACTTCCGCAACGAGGCCGCCTGGGAGGCGGGATCGAGCCGCGAGGAGCACGCCGCCAGCGATGCCCTCACCCGGCTCGACGAGGTGCTGCGCCAGGTCAAGGCCCAGCAGCGCCCGAACAAGGAAGACCGCGCCCAGTCGCGCAACCACGACCGGGTGCGCCTGCACCACGCTCACCTCGCGGCGTGAAACGTGGCGAGGCGGTCCATGGCTGCCTCGCTCCCCGGCCAAGCGACGGCGCAGACGGAGCGCTGAGCCGGGGACCAGGGGAGAGTCCGGCGCAGCCGGCGATTCTCCTGAGCCGTTGAATTGAAGCGCCTGCGGCGGTTTCTTGCGCTGGACCCCGGCTCGCATTCCGCTGATCGCTGCATGCGTCCGGGGTGCGAGGGTCTCCTGATCTCCGCCTACCCCCGCCCATCAGGCGCCGCCGATGGCCTCGAACAGCGCGGCATCCGCGCCGAGGCCGGCATTGGGGGTGGTGAGCAGCGTGTCCCCGTAGAACACCGAATTCGCCCCCGCGAGGAAGCACAGGATCTGCGCCTCGCGGCTGAGGGCAGCGCGTCCGGCCGAGAGGCGCACCCGCGAGGCGGGCATGACGAGGCGGGCGGTGGCGACCATGCGCACGATCTCCAGCGGGTCCACCGGCGGGCGATCGGCCAGCGGCGTGCCTTCCACCGCCACCAGCGCATTCACCGGCACGCTTTCGGGATGCGGATCGAACCCCGCCAGCACCTGCAGCATGGCCGCGCGGTCGCGCATGGTCTCGCCCATGCCGATGATGCCGCCGGAGCACAATTCGATGCCCGCCGCGCGCACGCAGGTGAGGGTGTCGATGCGGTCCGCATAGGTGCGGGTGGTGACGATCTCGCCGTAGAAATCCGGCCCCGTATCGAGATTGTGGTTGTAGGCGGTGAGCCCGGCCTCGGCGAGGCGCTGGGCCTGATGCGGCTCCAGCATGCCGAGCGTCACGCAGGCTTCCATGCCGAGCCCGCGCACGCCGCGCACCATCTCCAGCACGGCGTCGAACTCGCGCCCTTCCTTCACCCGCCGCCACGCCGCGCCCATGCAGAAGCGCTCGGCGCCGTTGGCCTGCGCCTGCCCGGCGAGGGCGATGACGGAGGCGGGATCGAGGAACTTCTCCCGCGTCAGGTCCACTTCCGCATGGCGTGCGGACTGGGAGCAATAGGCGCAATCCTCCGGGCAGCCGCCGGTCTTGATGGAGAGCAGGCTCGCCCGCTGCACTTCGTTGGGATCGTGATTGGCGCGGTGGACGGCATTGGCCCGGCCGACCAGCTCCAGCAAGGGCAGGTCCATGAGGGCCGCGATCTCGTCAACGGTCCAGTCGTGGCGGATCGTGCCGTCTTCAGCCATGCCCATATGCCCATGCTCCTTGCGATGTGGGAGGGCTGGTCTAGTCGGCTTCGCGGCGCGTTCCAATACCGCCGGCATTCCCAATTGGGTGACTTGACCTATGCGCGTGCTGCAGTGCAGCGTTGACATTGGGCTTTCGTATACATCACAGTGTCATTGTTCCAAGGGGGGTCCCGGAAGGGGCTGAGATATCGCAAGTTCGCGGGGGTTATGCTCCGCGGCGCCGCGATGACCCTTCGAACCTGATCCGGGTCATACCGGCGAAGGGATCGGAACTTGTGCTTCCCGGCGCTCAGCGTCGCTCCGCACCCGTCTCCTAGCTCAACACCCCGGTTCTCGTTGAAAGCGCAAGCTGAACGGAGATCCGCAATGCTGGACGAAGCCTCGACGTCCTCCCTGAAAGTCACCACCGGGCCGCTGCCCCATTCGCGCAAGGTGTTCGTTTCCGCCACCCGGCCGGACGTGCGCGTCGCCATGCGCGAGATCGCGCTGACCGATCCGTCCGAGCCGCCGGTGAAGGTGTACGACACCTCCGGCCCCTATACCGACCTCGATGCCGTCATCGACCTCACCAAGGGCCTGCCGCAGCTGCGCGCCCAGTGGATTCGCGAGCGCGGCGACGTGGAAGAGGTGGAGGCCCGCGCCGTCCGCCCCGAGGACAACGGCCTGAAGGAGGGCCAGTCCTCCACCCTGCCGCAGTTCGATCTCTCCGGCCGCAGGCCGCTGCGCGCCAAGGCGGGCAAGCGCCCGACCCAGATGGCCTATGCCCGCGCCGGCATCATCACGCCCGAGATGGAATATGTCGCCGCCCGCGAGAACCTCGCCAAGGTGAACGGCGGCGCCCATCCGCACCATCAGGCCATGGGCCTCGGCGCGGCGATCCCCGCCGAGATCACGCCGGAATTCGTGCGGCAGGAAGTGGCGCGCGGCCGCGCCATCATCCCCAACAACATCAACCACCCCGAAACCGCGCCGATGGCCAGCGGCCGGAACTTCCTCGTGAAGATCAACGCCAACCTCGGCAACTCGGCCGTGACCTCGGGCGTGGCGGAAGAGGTGGACAAGCTGGTGTGGGCCACCCGCTGGGGCGCCGACACGGTGATGGACCTCAGCACGGGCAAGAACATCCACACCATCCGCGAATGGATCATGCGCAACTCGCCGGTGCCCATCGGCACCGTGCCGCTCTATCAGGCGCTGGAGAAGGTCAACGGCGTCGCAGAGGACCTGACCTGGGAGATCTTCCGCGACACGGTGATCGAGCAGGCCGAGCAGGGCGTGGACTACATGACGGTGCACGCCGGCGTGCGTCTGCCCTTCGTGCCGCTCACCGCCAACCGCGTCACCGGCATCGTCTCGCGCGGCGGCTCCATCATGGCCAAGTGGTGCCTCGCGCACCACAAGGAGAGCTTCCTCTACGAGCACTTCGAAGAGCTGTGCGAGATCCTCGCCCAGTATGACGTAGCCTTCTCGCTGGGCGACGGCCTGCGCCCCGGCTCCATCGCCGATGCCAACGACGCCGCGCAGTTCGCCGAGCTGGAGACGCTCGGCCAGCTTACCGAGATCGCCTGGAAGTACGATTGCCAGGTGATGATCGAGGGCCCCGGCCACGTGCCGCTCCACCTCATCCGCGAGAATGTGGAGAAGCAGCTCAAGGTCTGCCACGAAGCGCCGTTCTATACCCTCGGCCCGCTGGTGACGGACATCTCCCCCGGCTACGACCACATCTCCTCCGCCATCGGCGCGGCGATGATCGGCTGGTTCGGCACGGCGATGCTCTGCTACGTCACGCCGAAGGAGCATCTCGGCCTGCCCGACCGCGACGACGTGAAGACCGGCGTCATCTCCTACAAGATCGCCGCCCACGCCGCCGACCTCGCCAAGGGCCACCCGGCCGCGCGCATCCGCGACGATGCGCTCTCCCGGGCCCGCTTCTCCTTCCGCTGGCGCGACCAGTTCGCGCTGTCGCTCGACCCGGAGACGGCCGAGCGCTTCCATGACGAGACGCTCCCTGCCGAGGGCGCCAAGGTGGCGCACTTCTGCTCCATGTGCGGGCCGAAGTTCTGCTCCATGAAGATCTCGCAGGAGCTGAAGCTGGAAGCCGGCGACATCGCCCGCGCCCAGGCCGACAACCTCGCCTCCTCGGGCATGGCCGAGATGGCCCAGAAGTTCCGCGACGGCGGCGGCCTGATCTACACGCCCGCCCCGGAAGTCGCGCCCCCTCCGCCCGCCGCGGCGGAGTGAGGGCAGGGCGCTGACGGCGCCAGCGCAGGACTGAAAAGAAAAGGCCGGGCCTTCGCAGCCCGGCCTTTTTCACATTCCGGCTCGCGAGCCCGTCAGGCCGGCGCGCCTTCCTTCAGCAGCTTCCAGGTGATGGAATCCAAGAGCGCCTCGAAGGAGGCGTCGATGATGTTGGGGGAGACGCCCACCGTGGTCCAGCGGTCGCCGGTCTCGTCCGCGCTCTCGATCAGCACCCGCGTCACCGCCTCCGTGCCGCCGTTGAGCACGCGCACGCGATAGTCGGTGAGATGCAGCCCGGAGATGAAGGGCTGGTACTTGCCGAGATCCTTGCGCAGGGCCACGTCCAGCGCGTTCACCGGGCCGTTGCCCTCGGCGGCGGAGATCATGGTCTCGTCGTCCACCTTCACCTTCACGATGGCTTCCGCCACGGTGACAAGCTCGCCCTGCGCGTTGTAGCGCCGCTCCACATTCACCTTGAAGCGCTCCACCGCGAAATAGTCCGGCACCGAGCCCAGCATCCGCCGCGCCAGCAGGGCGAAGGACGCGTCCGCCGCCTCGTAGGAATAGCCCAGCGCCTCGCGCTCCTTCACCTCTTCCAGAAGGCGGGAAATGCGCGGGTCCTTCTTGTCCACCGGCACGCCGAGGCGCTCCAGCTCGGAGAGCACGTTGGAGCGGCCGGCCTGGTCGGAGACCATCACCCGGCGGCGGTTGCCCACCTTTTCCGGGGCGACGTGCTCGTAGGTGGCGGGATCCTTCAGGATGGCCGAGGCGTGGATGCCGGCCTTGGTGGCGAAGGCGCTTTCGCCCACATAAGGCGCGTGCCGGTCGGGCGCGCGGTTCAGCATCTCGTCCAGCGTGCGGGAGACGTGGACCAGCTCGCCCAGCGCCTCCTCGCCCACGCCGATGTCGAAGCGCGCCGCATAGTCCTTCTTGAGCAGAAGGGTGGGGATGAGCGAGCAGAGGTTGGCGTTGCCGCAGCGCTCGCCAAGGCCGTTGAGCGTGCCCTGGATCTGCCGCGCGCCGGCGCGGACGGCGGCCAGCGAATTGGCCACCGCCTGCTCGGTGTCGTTGTGGGCGTGGATGCCCACATTGGTGCCCGGCACCACCTTCACCACCTCGGTGACGATGGCCTCCACCTCGTGGGGCAGGGTGCCGCCATTGGTGTCGCAGAGCACCACCCAGCGGGCGCCAGCCTCATAGGCGGTGCGGGCGCAGGCGAGGGCGAAGTCGCGGTCTTCCTTGAAGCCGTCGAAGAAATGCTCGCAATCCACCAGCGCCTCGCGCCCTGCGGCAATGGCCGCCTCCACGCTCTCGCGGATGGAGGCGAGGTTCTCCTCCTTGGTGGTCTCCAGCGCCACCCGCACCTGATAGGCGGAGGACTTGGCGACGAAGCAGATGGCATCGGAATGCGCCGCCAGCAGCGCCGCCACGCCGGGATCGTTGGAGGCCGAGCGGCCGGGGCGCTTGGTCATGCCGAAGGCGGTGAGGCGGGCCTTCGCCTCGTGCTTCTCGGCAAAAAGCTGGGTGTCCGTGGGATTGGCGCCGGGATAGCCGGCCTCCACATAGTCCACGCCCAGCCGGTCCAGCAGGGAAAGCACCCTGAGCTTGTCGGCCACGGTGAAATCGACCCCGTTCGTCTGCGCCCCGTCGCGCAGGGTGGTGTCGAAGAGGTAGAGGCGTTCACGCCCCTCGGCAGTTGCGCCCGTCATTGCCCGGCCCCTTCCCCCAGCGTCTTCGTCATCGCCGTGTTGGCGAGCCAGGTGTCGGCCAGCGGCACCATGTTGCGGCGCTGGGGCTCGTAGCCGCGCTTCTGGAAGAAGCCGAGGGCGGTGTCGCTGGCGTCCACCGTGAGCTTGCGGGTGCCGCGGGCCTTGGCGAGCGTCTCGGCGGCGTCGCACAGGGCCTTGGCGACGCCGGTGCCGGCGGCGTCCGGCGCCACATAGAGCATGTCGATGTGGGCATTGTCCTTCAGCGAGACGAAGCCGGCCACCGTCTTGCCGCGCAGCGCCACCAGCGTCAGGCTCGCGGCGAGACGCGCGGCGAAGGCCTCCGCGTCGTCGGCCCTGGCGGCCCAGGCGTCCTGCTGCTCGGTGTCGTAATCCTCGCCGGTCAGCTCGGCGATGGCGGCGCGGAACAGGTCGGCCAGCGCCGGCGCATCGGCGGGCAGGTAGGGGCGCAGGGAAATGGCGCTCATCGCGACACCTCCCAGCTCGTGGTCCCGTCCTTGTTGTCCATCAGCACGATGCCCTTGGCCGCCAGCTCCTCGCGGATCTGGTCGGCGCGCTTGAAGTCCTTCGCCTTGCGGGCGGCGATGCGGTCGGCGATGAGGCCGGCAATCACACCTTCGTCCAGCGCAATGCCCTCCTTCTGCCGCGCGCGCCACCCGGTTTCGGTATCCCCGAGCAGGCCGAGCAGGTTGGCCGCGCCCTTGAAGCGGCGGCGCAGAGCGGAGGACGTGTCCTCGTGCTCGGCCACCTCGGCGAGGTGGTGCAGATGGGCGATGACGGAGGGCGTGTTGAGGTCGTCGGACAGGCGATCGGCGATCTCGGTCTCGAACGGGTTGGCCTCCCCCGTCTCGGCCTCCACGTCGCCGATCACGCGATACCATTTGTCCAGCGTCTTGGCGGCGAAGCCGAGGCCCTGGCGGGTCCAGTTGATGGGCTGGCGGTAATGGGTGGAGAGCATGGCGAGGCGCAGCACCTCGCCCGGCCACTCGTCCAGCAGCTCGCGGATGGTGACGAAGTTGCCGAGGGACTTCGACATCTTCTCGCCTTCCAGCATCAGGAAGCCGTTGTGCATCCACATCTGCGCCATGACGCCGGAATGGAAGGCGCAGCGCGACTGCGCGATCTCGTTCTCGTGGTGCGGGAAGACGAGGTCGATGCCGCCGCCATGGATGTCGAAGGTCTCGCCCAGGTGCTTCCAGCTCATGGCCGAGCACTCGATGTGCCAGCCGGGGCGGCCGGGGGTGGTGATGCCGCAGGGCGAGGGCCAGCCGGGCACGCCCGCGGCGCTGGGCTTCCACAGCACGAAGTCCATGGCGTCGCGCTTGTAGGGGGCGACGTCCACGCGGGCGCCGGCCATCATCTCGTCCAGCGAACGGCGGGAGAGGCGGCCGTAGTCCGGCATGGAGGGCACGTGGAACAGCACGTGCTCCTCCGCCACATAGGCGTGGCCGGAGGCGACGAGCCGCTCGATGAGGATGCGCATCTCCTCGATATGCTCGGTAGCGCGGGGCTCCACGGTGGGCGGCAGGCAGTTCAGCGCCGCCGTATCCTCGCGGAACCAGCGATAGGTCTCTTCCGTCAGGTCGCGGATGGAGATGGCGCGATCGGCGGCGCGGGCGTTGATCTTGTCGTCCACGTCCGTGATGTTGCGGACGTACTTGACGTGCTCCGCCCCGTAGAGGCGCCGCAGCAGGCGGAACAGCACGTCGAAGACGATGACCGGGCGGGCATTGCCGATATGGGCATGGTCGTAGACCGTCGGCCCGCACACATACATGCGCACGTTCAAGGGATCGAGCGGACGCAGCAGGTCCTTCGAGCGGGTCAGCGTGTTGTAGAGCCTGAGCTCCATGGATCGTTCCCCCGAATGGCGCACAAGCGCCAAGCCGGTCCACCGGCCGGGGCGTCCAGATCCTTGTCTAAGAAGATGAGCAAAGGACGGCCGCGGCCAGCTTTTCGGCTAACCGCAAATAATCGCCGCAATGGCGCAGATGGTGACGAGACCGCCGTTCATGGCGCGGGACAATGGTTCGGGCGCGGGCGCTCGTCAAGATGTTTCACGCCGCCCGGCGCGGCCCCGCACCTCCGGATATCGTTATCTTCCCCAGCTTGACCTGCCCCTTGGTGAGCGTCTATCCCCGGCTGAGTTGCGCCGGGCGGGGGTCGGGGCGCATCCGATGATCCCGCCCGTGACCCGAAAGCGCACCGCCGCGTTCGGGACGCGCCTGTCAAAGAGGTGCCGACCTGTCCATGCCGCTGATCCGAACCCTCGCCGCCGTCACCGTGGCGAGCCTGTCGCTGATGGCGCCGGCCATGGCGGAGACGCGCATCTTCCTCATCGACAATTCCGACGGCTCCAACATCGATTCCTGCCTCGCCTCGGGCGCGCCGTGCGGGCGGAAGGTGGCGGAAGCCTGGTGCCGCAGCCACGCCTACACGCAGGTCATCGACTTCGGCCGCGTGGCGGTGCCTGCCTCCGCCTTCACCCCCTCCAGCGTCGCCTCGCCGGCGACGACCTGCACCGGCCCGCTCTGCCCGGAAACGGTGGCCATCACCTGCTCGCGGTAGCCCGGCTGCGCGCGATCGCCGGGATGGTCCCCTCGACCCCGAAATGCCATTTCATGGCAAAGCTTTAGGTCCGCGTTTTGTGATCGCCGGGCCTGATGCTTCGTCCCCGGATCAGCTATGTTCGGCCCCGGCCTGCCCCAGCGGCACCGCTGCGGGCGGGTCCAAACATGCCTGAAACAGACTGACCGGGAGAGGATCGCCCATGTGCGAGACGTGTTCATCACCGTCCATCGGACGCCGACGCCTTCTTGCCGGCGGACTGGCGGGTGGGCTGGCCCTTGCGGCCGCGCCGCTGTTCGCCGCCTCCGCCTTCGCCCAGTCGAGCGGTGGCTATGGCACGGCCACGCCGGTCACTCCGGATGAAGCCATGAAGCGTCTGGTGGACGGCAATGCCCGCTACGTGGCCGGCACGCCCCAGCAGGCGGATTATTCCGCCGGCCGCCTGCAGCGCACGACGGGACAGCAGCCGTTCGCGGCCATTGTCGCCTGCTCGGATTCGCGGGTGGTCCCGGAACTGGTGTTCGACCAGGGGCCGGGCGAACTGTTCATCGTGCGTGTGGCCGGCAACTTTATCGATGAAAACGGGCTGGCGAGCCTGGAATTCGCCACCGCCGTGCTGGGGGTGAAGCTCATCCTCGTGCTCGGCCATGCCTCGTGCGGCGCGATTCAGGCGACCATCACGTCCATCAAGGACAACACCCTGCCGCCCGGCCACCTGCCGAGCCTCGTCAACGCCATCCGCCCGGCGGTCTATGAGGCCATGCGGAGCAACCCGGCCGATCTCCTCGCCGCCGCCAGCGACATGAACGTGAAGATGAACGCCAAGCTGGCGCAGACCGCGGCACCGATCCTGTCGGAGCGGGCCGCCGCCGGCAGGTTGAAGTCGGCCGCCGCCATGTACGACATCGGCACCGGCAAGGTGAACTTCCTCTGATCTGCCTCTGACGCATGCGCCGCGCGCCCGGGGCGGAGGTGATCTCCCGCCTGTGCGCGCGGCGTTTCTCTTTTCGTTACTTCAGGAAGTCCGCGCACTTCGGCACGTCGGTGTTGCCGCCCCACGGCATGATCGGGACCGTGGAGGTGGAGTTCTTCGGGCTGCCGTCGATCAGCTTGTCGGAATAGACGAGATACACGAGCACATTCCTCTTGGTGTCGCAGCCACGCACGATCTGCATCTTCTTGAAGAAGAAGGAGCGACTCTCGCGGAACACCACGTCGCCCTGCTCGAACTTCGACTTGAACGAGATCGGCCCCACCTGCCGGCAGGCGAGCGAGATGTCGGAGACTTCCTCCGCGAGGCCCACCATGCCCTTCACGCCACCCTTCTCGGGGGTGGTGTAGTGGCAGGCGACGCCCTCCACCACCGGATCGTCGATGCCGTAGACGGCGAGCTTGTCGTCGGGGGTCAGGAACTTCCAGACCGTGGACTTGCGGAAGATGAGGTTCGGCTCCTGCGCCAGCGCCGGTCCGCCCGCGAGCGCCATGACACCCAGCGTGACGCCCAGCGCGCCCGCGAGCGCGAGGCGGCCGAGGCGGCGGGTATGGGTGGGACGGATGGTCGAGACAGCGTGCGTCATGGAACTCCCCGGTAAGCTGCCACAGGCGGGCCCCCGACATATGGGATGCCCCGACCGCAGCGGAAGAGCGGCGCAATATCACTCCTCCGGCGATTGCCGACATTGACGGCCGACGCGCCGCGTGACACCCCTTTCGCCCCATCGCACGGTTTTCGCCCCAACCTAGAGAGCCGATCAACCGGCCCGAGGAGCACATCCATGGAGATCAAGCGCCGCCATTTCATTGGCGCGTCCGCCACCGCGCTCGCCACCGGCGCGGTCGCCGCCCCCGCCCTCGCGCAGACCCAGCCCGAGGTGAAGTGGCGCCTCACCTCCTCCTTCCCTCGCTCCCTCGACACCATCTTCGGCACGGCGCAGATCTTCGCCAAGTATGTGGCCGAGGCCACCGACGGCCGCTTCCAGATCCAGACCTTCCCGGCCGGCGAGCTGGTGCCGGGCCTGCAGGCGCTCGATGCGGTCTCCACCGGCTCGGTGGAGTGCGCCCAGACCGCCACCTATTTCTATACCGGCAAGGACACCGCGCTGGCTTTCGGCACCGGCGTGCCGTTCGGCTTCAACTCGCGCCAGCAGCATTCCTGGTGGTTCTTCGGTGGCGGTGAGCAGATCATCAACGGCGTGCTCGCCAAGTACAATGTCACCGGCATGCCGCTCGGCAATTCCGGCTGCCAGATGGGCGGCTTCTTCCGCAAGGAGCTGAACGACGTCGCCGACCTCAAGGGCCTGAAGTTCCGCATCGGCGGCATCGGCGGGCAGGTGCTGGCGAAGCTCGGCGTGGTGCCGCAGCAGATCGCCCCCAGCGACGTCTATCCGGCGCTGGAGCGCGGCTCCATCGACGCGGCGGAGTTCGTCGGCCCCTATGACGACGAGAAGCTCGGCCTCGTGAAGGTGGCCAAGTATTACTATTACCCCGGCTGGTGGGAGGGCGGCGCCATGCTGCACCTCGTCATCAACAACGCCCAGTGGAACGCGCTGCCGAAGCACTACCAGGCCATCGTCCGCAATGCCGCCGAGGCCGCCAACAACTGGATGCTGGCGAAGTACGATTCGGTGAATCCCCCGGCGCTGCGCCGGCTGGTGCAGCAGGGCGTGGAGCTGAAGCCGTTCCCGGCGTCCATCATGGAGGCGGGCTACAAGGCGTCATTCGAGCTGTACAACGAGCTGGCCGCCACCAACCCGGCGTTCAAGCAGGCGCTGGATTCCATGCTCGCCATCCGCGCCGATCAGCTGGTGTGGTGGCAGATCGCGGAATACGCCTACGACAGCTACAACATCCGCTCGCGCGGCCGCGGCTGAGCGCGCCGGACCGCAAACGGGCCGGCCCCTCACCTTCCGGAGAGGGGCCACAGTTTCGTCACCATTGTCCCCCGCTGTCGGTCTATAGAGGGGCGCCGGATCGGCACGGCGCCAGTGGAGAGAAGAGCTGAGGATGGAGTCCGCGCGAGGGATCGGCGCCATTCGGATGGCCCGGATTGCAGCCCGTGGAAAGGCTGCGCGAGGTGCTGCGCGCCGTCTGGCGCTGGGCCTCATGGTCGCCCTCACCACCGCGGGCACCGCGCTGGCGCAGGCCGGCAGCCCGACCTGCCAGCAGCTCGAAGGCTCGCTGATGGCCCTCGATCGCAGCGCCGGCGGCGTCGCCAACCAGCAGGCGCAGGCCGCCAAGCTCCGTGGCGATCTCGACCGTCTGTCCGCCCAGGCGCGCGGCATGGGCTGCGATGCGCCGCGCGGCTTTCTCATCTTCCAGGGTCCGCCCCGTCCGCCCCAGTGTGACCAGATCGACGATCAGGTCTCGCGCCTGAGGTCGCAGATCGCCGGGCTTGAGCGCGGTGGCGCCGACAATGGCGGCCAGCGCCGGGCGCTTATCATCGCCCTTGCCCAGAACAATTGCGGCCCGCAATACACCGCCGCCGTCCAGGCCGCCCGCCGCGCCGCCGAGCCGGCCAAGCCGAAGAACTTCTTCGAGGCCATCTTCGGCACCCAGCAGCCCCAGAGCGAGGAAACCTCGCCGGACCTCGACCTGATGCCGCTGGAGACGCCGAAGACCTATTCCTCGCGCACCGTGTGCGTCAGGACCTGCGACGGCTACTTCTTCCCCATGGCGAGCGCCACCAACTCCAGCCGCTACGCGCAGGACGAGCAGCTCTGCAAGCGGCTGTGCCCGGGCTCGGATGCGCAGCTCTTCACCTATAGCGGCGACATCAAGTCGGCGGTGAGCATCTCCGGCCAGTCCTACATGTCGCTGCCAAACGCCCTGCGCTACCGCAAGGAACTGGTGCCCTCCTGCACCTGCAAGCCGGCCGGCCAGTCGTGGGCGCAGGCCCTCGCCGGGCTTGAGGACGAGACCACCCTGCGCAAGGGCGACATCCTCGTGACCGAGGAGCAGGCGCGCGAAATGTCCGCGCCGCGCCCAGCCGATCAACACAAGGGCAAGGCC